>NZ_CP060713.1:2010838-2320562 GCF_014395785.1 Nocardioides mesophilus
GCAGTCGCTGCGGCTGCCGCTCGCCCAGGCGGTGCACGCCGCCGTCCGCGAGCTCGGCCACCGGCACCGCGACCCGGACCGGGTGGACGCGGTCGCCGGCGTGCTGAAGGCGTTCGCGCTGCGCACCACGCTCGAGGACCGCAAGGGCGTGCGCTGGCAACCGGCCACCTCGATCGGCGCCGACGTGCCGGCCACCCGGGGTCGCGCCGACTCCGGCGACCTGGAGCTGGACATGATCGAGCTGTTCACCGACGTCGCGGACCTCGCCCGCGACCTCGGCGTCGGGGTGGGCATCTTCATCGACGAGATGCAGGACATCTCCACCGCCGAGCTCGCCGCGTTGTGCGGCGCCTGCCACGAGATCAGCCAGCAGGGCGCTCCCCTCGTCGTGGTCGGCGCCGGTCTGCCGCACCTCCCGGTGGCGCTCGCCACCAGCAAGTCCTACGCCGAGCGGCTCTTCCGGTACGTCGTCGTGGACCGGCTCCCGCGGCTGATGGCCGACCGGGCGCTGCTCGTGCCGGCCGGCACCGAGGAGGTCGACTACGAGCCGGACGCCCTCGACGAGCTCTACCGCCTCACCGACGGCTACCCCTACTTCGTGCAGGCCTACGGCAAGGTCACCTGGGACGCCGCCGTCGCCTCCCCGATCCGGGTGGTCGACGTGCAGGTGGCCGCCCCGGAGGCCGAGCGCGAGCTGGCGGTGGGCTTCTTCGGCGCCCGCTACGACCGGGCGACGCCGGCCGAGCGCG
This sequence comes from Nocardioides mesophilus, assembly GCF_014395785.1. GTDB lineage: Bacteria > Actinomycetota > Actinomycetes > Propionibacteriales > Nocardioidaceae > Nocardioides_B > Nocardioides_B mesophilus. The sequence goes on from NZ_CP060713.1 coordinate 2,011,588, forward strand.
ACTACATGCGCACGATGGCCGACCTCGGCGCCGACAACGACGACGGCGCGGTGACCACCGCGGACATCGCCGGCGCGCTGGGCCGCAAGCCGCAGAGCCTGTCGCCGGCCCGCGACGGCCTGATCAAGAAGGGCCTGGTCTACTCCTCCGAGCGCGGCACCGTGGCGTTCACGGTCCCGCACTTCGGCAAGTTCCTGCGCGCCCAACGCACCTGAGCAGGACTTTGCCCCGGGGTCCCACGGCGACGGCAGCCGCAATGTCACGATGGCTCCATGCACCGCGTCGTCGGCCGCCCGCAGGTGGTCGCCCATCGAGGGTCCAGCGCCTCGACGGCGGAGCACACCTTCGGCGCCTACGTGAAGGCGCTCGACGAGGGTGCCGACGCCCTCGAGTGCGACGTCCGGCTGACCGCCGACGGACACCTGGTCTGCGTGCACGACCGCCGCGTGGACCGGGTCACCAACACCGAGGGTGTGGTGTCGACGATGGCGCTGGCCCAGCTCGACCAGCTCGACTTCGCGTCCTGGAAGAACCCCTGGGCCGACCTCGACGACGAGGCGCCCGAGGTCGACGAGCGGACCCGCCGCGTGCTCACCATGCGCCAGCTGCTGGAGACGGTCCGCGACTACGACCGGCCGGTCGACCTCGCGATCGAGACCAAGCACCCGACCCGGTACGCCGGCCTCGTCGAGCGACGGCTGGTCGAGCTGCTGGAGGAGTTCGACTGGGTGGGTCCCGACTCGCCGGCGCGGGTGATGAGCTTCTCCTGGCTGGCGCTGACCCGGGTCAAGAAGCTCGCGCCCGCGATCGAGACCGTCTTCCTCCTCGACCAGCAGCACGCCTGGCTGCGGGCCCGCCAGTCGGCCGACCTCGACTTCATCGCCGGCCCCGGCATCGGCTTCCTCCGCGACAACCCCCGGGTGGGCCGGCGGATGGCCCGCACCGGTCGGCGGATGCACGTCTGGACGGTCAACACCGAGGCCGACCTCGACCTGTGCCGCGAGCTCGGCGTGGAGGCCGTGATCACCGACCGGCCGGCGATGGCGCTCGCGCACCTCGGCGGCGCCCGCTGAGTGATGTCGGTCTCACCGCACGGTCATCGGTTCCGCTACCCTGGCGTTCTGGTTTGCCCGGCCGGGGGGTTGGGCAGCATCGCCTCCGACATGTCATCGACGTTCCCTGGGGGTCGGGTGAGTACGAGCTCGCTGCGAGCCGGGCGCGCGCCTGTCCAGCTGCGCGTCCCCTTCGCCGCGTCCTCGGTCGCCGTCGCCCGTCACAAGCTGAAGGACTGGCTGCAGGAGGCCGGCTGCTCGACGCGAAGCGTCGACGACGCCCGCATCGTGATCTCCGAGCTCGTCGGCAACTCCGTGCGCCACGCGCAGCCGCTGCCCGACGGCGACATCCTGGTCAGCTGGCAGGTGGAGAAGCGCGGCCTGCTGATCTCGGTCACCGACGGCGGCAGCGGCACCCGGCCGCGCACCGTGCACGCGCCGGCCGGAGCGCTGGCCGGCCGCGGCATGGCCATCGTGGAGAGCCTCGCCGTCACCTGGTGGGCCGACAAGAAGCAGGCCCGCTCCACGGTGCACGCGATCCTCGAGCTCTGAGCGCCCCGGCGCGCCCGGGGCCGGCAGCGCTCAGTAGGCTCCCACCCCATGGGAAAGAAGTCGCGCACCAGGCCTGAGCACCGCACCGACCCGAGCGAGCGCACCGGGACAGCCGGCGAGGTCGGACCGCGCCAGCCCTGCCCCTGTGGGTCGGGACGGCGGTTCAAGGCCTGCCACGGCAGTGTCGACGGCCCGCCGCCGCTCTTCGTGTCCCGGCCCTTCGAGGGCCTGCCGGGCGAGACCGACGTGATCGCGCTGCGCGAGTTCGTGCCCTCCGCGACGGCCCCGCTGACGCTGCGCGACGGCGACCGCACCGTCGTCCTCTGCTCGCTGCTGCCGATGGCGGCCCCCGCCCTGGTCCGGCAGGACGGCACGATCTGGCTGGGCCTCCAGGTGCAGCACGGCTTCGGCGATCCCAGCCGTGACCTCGCAGCCGTGCTGGAGAAGGCACTCGCCGCCGACGCCGGCGAGGTCGTCGGCCTGACCGACCCGCCCGGAGAGGGTCCGCGGCTGCAGGACCTGCTCGCCGAGCAGCCCCTCGAGGTGAGCGTGCACGACGGCTTCGACTGGTGGGTGGCCGACGTGGACGACCCGACCGGGTCCGTGCACGCGTCGCTGGAGGCGGCCAACGCCGCCGCGAACCCGAGCGCCCGGCTGCAGTCGGTGCAGGCGGCGTACTGGACCCGGATGGGCTCCAAGGAGCACCTGCGCTGGGTGATGCCGCACGACGAGGACCAGCTGCTGACCGCACTGGCGCGCCTGCACGCCGCCGGCAAGGACGACCTGGTCGAGGGCTCGCGGTTCGTCGGCATGTTCCGGGCGCACGGCCTGCTGGCTCCGGTCTGGGACCTGCCCGTCGGGACCGGTGCCGAGGTGCTGGAGGAGCCGGCGGTCCGGTTCGCTGCCGACCTCGAGGCAGCCCTCGCGGACGGGTCGGCGCTGAGCACGCAGGAGCGCTCGGCCCGCAACGGCCTGGCGAACCGGCAGCTGACGATCCGCTGAGCCGCGGCCCCGGCCGCACCGGTGCCCGACCGGTCCGGACAGGACTAGACCAGCGGCACCAGATGACGGGGATCCGGCCTTTTTTGGGGCCGGGAGTTGATCAAAAGGTCAACCGACCGTAGATTTATCACTGCCCGGTCGTTGTTGTATCCCCCGTCAGCAACGGCCGGGCTTTTTCATGTCCTGAGCCCTGCAGGTAAACAGGGCCAGCCCCGGTCCCCGCTCGAGCAGAGCGGCAACCGGGGCTTCGTGTTTCCTGTGGGTCAACCCGGCTTCCACCGGGTCCACCGGGGGTCAGCCGGTCGCCAGCGACTCGCGGGACACCGGGCAGGACATGCAGCGCGGGCCGCCGCGACCGGAGCCGAGCTCGGAGCCGGCGATCGCGACGACCTCGATGCCGGCCTCCTCGAGGCGGCTGTTGGTCTCGATGTTGCGCTCGTAGGCGACCGCCACCCGGGGCGAGAGCGCCAGGGTGTTGTTGCCGTCGTCCCACTGCTCCCGCTCGGCGGTGACCGGGTCGAGCCCGGTGTCGATCTGGTGCAGCGTGTCGATGCTCATCGCCTTCGCGGCCGCGACCAGGAACGGCTCGGCGCGAGCCACCTCCAGCACGAGGTCGGCGTCCCCGTCGCCGGTGCGCTCGCGGCAGGTGACGGCGTACGCCTGGAGGTTGTCGGCGATGTTGGGGTACATCACGATCTTGTCGACGTCGACCATCGTGCACACGGTGTCCAGGTGCATGGTGGCGCGCTCCTGCGCGATGGGTACGGCGAGCACCGTCTCGGCCAGGCCGGCGGCGAACACCTGGCGGGCCAGCCGCTCCGCGCCGGCCGGGGTGGTGCGCTCGCCGACGCCGACGGCGATGACGCCGGGAGCCAGCAGCAGGACGTCGCCGCCCTCGACGTGCTCGCGCTGCCAGCCGTGCAGCGTCGGGGTGCCGGCGAACCGCGGGTGCTCGGTGTAGATCAGCTCGGTGAGCTGGGTCTCCCGCTCCCGGGCCGGCATCGCCAGGGAGGTGATCGCCACCCGGTCCCGCACCCAGACGCTGGAGTCGCGGGTGAAGAGCAGGTTCGGCAGCGGGTCGATCAGGAAGTCGTCGCTGTGCAGCAGGCTGGTGACCAGGCCGTGACCGCCGCGGACCTCGTCGTTGCGGACTCCGGCGGTGAGGAACGAGGCCAGCTCCTCGGGCGACTGGTCGTGCAGCGCGGAGGTGAGGTAGCCGCGCAGCGTGTCGCCGAGGTGCAGGCTGGACATCGCCCCGGTGATCGCGTGCTCCCGGGCGGTCTCGCTCTGCAGCGTCTCGGTGAGCAGCTCGACGAGGTAGAGCACCTCGACGTCGCGGTCGCGCAGCGCCTGCGCGAAGGCGTCGTGCTCGTCCTGCGCGCGGCCCACCCAAGGGATGCCGTCGAAGAGCAGCTTGTCGTTGTTGCGCGGCGTGAGCCGCTTCAGCTCCGGGCCGGGGCGGTGCAGCATCACCGTCCGCAGCCGGCCGACCTCGCTGTCGGCGCCGTGCGGTGCTCGCTGGTTCTCCATGAGGCGAACCCTAGACCGTCGCGCCGCTCCCCGGGCCGGCCGGCGGCGACGGCGGTGGTGTCGGCAGCTCCTCGGAGACCTGGTCGTGCACGATCGCCGAGCCGGCGACCTGGCCCGCCGCGGCGGCCGACAGTACGGCGGCCATCGGCATCGGCAGGGACGGCCGGTGGGCCGCATCCCCCGCGGCGTAGACGCCCGGACGGCTGGTGCGGCCCAGATCGTCGACCGACACGCAGCCGGACGGCAGCAGGTCCAGGCCCAGCTGCTCGGCGAACGGGGCGGCCTGTGACAGCACCGGCGCGACGAACAGACCGGCGACGTCGACGGCGTCCCCGGTGACGAGCTCCACGCGAGCGCCGGGGGAGCTCTCGCGCACCCCGACCACGCGCGAGGTCACCACGGTGGCTCCCAGGCTCGCGAGCTGGGTGGCGACCACCGGGTCCGGAGCGGCGCCGTCGGTGAGCACGGTGAGCGACGACGCGATCGGCGCGAGCATCCCGGCCAGCACCGCTGCGTGCGGCGTCGCCGCGAGGATTCCCACCGGCGAGCCGGTCAGCTCGTGGCCGTGGCAGAACGGGCAGTGCGCGACGACGTCACCCCAGAGCTCCGCGAGCCCGGGCACGTCGGGCAGGGTGTCGCGCAGCCCCGTGGCGATCAGCACCCGCCGACCCCTGACCTCCGCGCCGTCGGCGACGTTCACGCGGAAGCCGGAGTCGTCGGGTGCGACGGCGGTGACCCGGGCGGCGCGCACCTCGACGGTGTCGTAGCCGGCCAGGTCGGCCCGGGCCTGCGCCCGGAACGCGGCCGGCGGCTGACCGTCGTGGCCGAGGACGTTGTGCATGTGGGCGGCCGGGTCGTTGCGGTAGCGGCCGGAGTCGAGGACGAGCACCGAACGGTGCATCCGGCCGATCGAGAGCGCCGCCTGCAGCCCGGCCGGCCCTCCGCCTAGCACCACCGCGTCGTACGTCTGAGTGTCCATGACCGTGCCTCCTGGGGCGTCGACTTGTCCATGGCACGAGGATCTGACTTCATGTCGACATGAAGTCAAGTGCTCGATCCGTCACCCCGACCTGGTCCGTCGGTGAGCTCGCAGGTCGCTTCGGACTCGCCACGCACGTCCTACGGCACTGGGAGGACGTCGGCCTCCTCGCCCCGGCCCGCGACGGGGCCGGCCGCCGCCGCTACGGCCCCGACGAGCTCGTGCGGGTCGCGGCGATCCTGCGCAGCAAGTCCGCCGGGATGTCGCTGGAGCAGATCCGGGCGCTCCTGCACGGCGACGCGCATGGCCGGCACCAGGTCCTCGAGGCGCACGTCGCCGAGCTCGACCGGCGGATGGCCGAGATGGAGCTGTCCCGCGAGATGACGTTGCACGCCCTGCGGTGCCGAGCCCACGACATCGCGACCTGCCCGAACTTCGCCCGCTCGGTGCAGGACCTGATCGAGGGTCAGCCGGCGACGATCTCGTAGAGCGTGAACGCGGCCAGCAGCAGGCAGACCCCCGCGCCGATGTAGTGCAGCAGCGAGAGCTTCATGTAGCGCAGCAGCACCCGTCCCATCAGCACCGCGAGCCCCGAGACGGTGAGCAGCGCGGCCCAGGCGCCGACGAAGACGCTGACGTGGTCGTGGTACTTCGCGACCAGGCTGATGGTCAGCAGCTGCGACAGGTCGCCCCACTCGGCGGCGAAGAGCACCAAGAACGAGGCGACCGCGGCCCGCAGGAAGTTCTTCGGCTCGCTGGCCCGGGCGGCGTACTCCTGCTCCTGCTCCTTCTCCTCCGCGTCGGCGCCGGGGGCGGTGCGGAACAGCACGAACGCGCCGGCGAGGAAGATCACCAGCGCGACGCTCTTGATCAGCAGGTCCGGCAGCAGGGTGGCCAGGGCCCCCGCGGTGACCGCGACGATGGTCTGCACCAGGAACGCCAGGCCGACGCCGATCCAGACCGCGAGCGGCCGGTAGCGGGTGGAGAGCACCAGCGCGGCGATGAAGGTCTTGTCGGGCAGCTCGACGAGGAAGATCGTCCCGAAGGCGAGGGCGGCGACGGCGAGGTCCACTACAGCAGCTCCTGGGTGGCCGCGACCGCCTCGGCGAGCACGTCCTTGATCGGTCGGTGGGTGCGGGCCGCGACGTGGGCCACGTCGACGTACTCGGGCTGGGCGTTGACGACCCGGCCGTCGAGCAGGGCGAGCTTCACGGTGATCTGGTGGCCGGCGACGGCGACGGTCCGGGTCTCCCGGTCCAGCGCGGTCTTGCCGACCGGCACCTCACGGACGCCGATCGTCGAGGTCTGCCGGAACACGGCGGCGCGCGCGGCGTCGACCCGGTCCGGTGCAGCCAGCACGTGCAGCGTGTGCGCGGGCCGGCCCTTCTTCATCAGGATCGGGGTCAGCCAGGCGTCGCTGGCGCCGGCCTCGAGCAGCGCCGCGATCACGTCGGGCCACAGCCGCGGGTCGAGGTCGTCGACGTTGGTCTCCAGCACCACCGCGCCGCCGCTGCCGCCGGGTCCCGCCGCGGCGGGGACGGAGCCGACCGGCTCCCCGACCAGGAGACGTACGACGTTCGCGTGCCCCTCCGGGTCGCGACCGCCGGCGCCCACCCCGACCGTGGCGACCGCCATCATCGGCTGCGCCCCGAACGAGGTGGCGTGGCTGACCAGCAGGGCGGCCCCGGTGGGCGTGCACAGCTCCATCTGCGGCGCTCCGGCCGGTCCGGCGTACGACGGGGCGCCGCGCAGCAGCTCGACCACCGCCGGCGGCGGGACCGGCAGGTCGCCGTGCGCGCCGCGGACCCGCCCGGAGCCGACGGCCACCGGCGAGACCACCAGCGCAGAGAGCCCGAGGTGGTGCAGGCCGGCGCAGACCCCGACCACGTCGGCGATCGCGTCGAGGGCGCCCACCTCGTGGAAGTGCACCTCCTCGGGGGTGGTCCCGTGCACGGCGGCCTCGGCGACGGCCAGGCGCTCGAAGGTGGCGTGCGCGCTGTCCCTGACCTCGTCGGCGAGCGGCGCCGCGGCCAGCAGCGCGGCGACGTCGCGCCAGGTCCGGTGGGTGTGGCTGTCGGCGACGTCGACGTGGCAGCGGGTCGCCGCGAGAGCGCCGCGGACGACGGTCTCGGTGCGCAGCCCGACCGCCTCGGGCGCGACCGCCGTGACCGCTGCGGACAGCACCTCCAGCGGGACACCCGCGCCGACCAGGGCACCGAGCAGCATGTCGCCGCTGGCCCCCGAGGACGCGTCCACCCAGCCGATCACTCCCGGTCCCCGGGCTCGTGCGGGCGGGCGTTGCGGGCCACCCGGGCGGCGAACACGCCGGCGCCGTAGCCGTTGTCGATGTTCACGACCGTGACCCCGGGGGCGCAGGAGTTCAGCATCCCGAGCAGGGCCGCCAGCCCGCCGAAGGAGGCGCCGTAGCCGACGCTGGTGGGCACGGCCACGAGGGGTACGCCGGTGAGCCCGCCGACCACGCTGGGCAGCGCGCCCTCCATGCCGGCCACCACCACCAGGCAGTCGGCCCGGGCGAGGTCGTCGCGGGCGGCGAGCACCCGGTGCAGGCCGGCCACCCCGACGTCGTTGACCCGGTGCACCCCGGCGCCGTAGACCCGCGCGGTCAGCGCCGCCTCGGCGGCGACCGGGGCGTCGGAGGTGCCGGCGGAGACGATGGTGACCAGCCCCCGCGACGGCGGCAGCGGGCCCAGCGTGGCCGCGCCGGCGACCTCGTCGAGGACCGCGTCGGGCAGCTGCGCCAGCACGGCCTCGCGGGACGCCGCGGACAGCCGGGTGGCGAGCACCGCCCGGTCCGGGTGCGCGGCGTGCAGCCGGGTGAGGATCTCGACGACCTGCGCCGGTGTCTTGCCGGCGCCGTAGACGACCTCGGGGTCGCCCGTCCGCGCCGCGCGGCCGGTGTCCAGGCGCGCGTAGCCGAGGTCGTCGATGTGGTCGCTCACGCGAGCGAATCTATCTCCGGCGCCCGCGTGGCCGGCCGGGGAGGTCACTAGGGTGGGCGCCATGCCCGGAGTCCCGCCCGCCCGCTACGCCTACCTCGGCCCGGAGGGCACCTTCACCGAGCAGGCGCTGCGCACCCTCCCCGCGGCCGCCAAGGCGGACCTGCAGCCCTGCTCCACGGTGACGCTCGCCCTCGACGCGGTCCGCGGCGGCGAGGCCGACGGCGCGGTGGTGCCGATCGAGAACTCGGTCGAGGGGTCGGTCCCGGTCACCCTGGACGAGCTGGCCACCGGCGAGCCGCTGATGATCACCCGCGAGATGACGGTGCCGATCGCATTCAGCCTGCTGGCCCGGCCCGGGACCTCCGCCGACGACGTACGACGGGTGGCGACCCACCCGCACGCGGCCGCCCAGACCAGGCGCTGGGTGGCGCTGCACCTGCCGCGGGCCGAGGTGGTGCACACCTCCTCGACGGCGCAGGCCGCCTTCATGCTGACCCGCGAGGACCGGGAGTGGGACGCCGCGATCTCGGCGCCGGTGGCGGCCGAGCACTACCGGCTGGCCACCCTGGCCACCGGGATCGCCGACAACCCCGACGCGCTGACCCGGTTCGTGCTGGTCTCGCGCCCCGGGCCGCCGCCGCCGCCGACCGGTGCGGACAAGACCTCCCTGGTGGCCTTCATGCGCGAGGACCACCCGGGGGCCCTGATGGAGATCCTCGAGCAGCTCGCGATGCGCGGGGTGAACATGACCCGGATCGAGTCGCGGCCCACCGGGGCCGCGCTCGGCAACTACTGCTTCTCCGTCGACTGCGAGGGGCACGTCGACGACGCCCGGGTCGGCGAGGCGCTGATGGGGCTGCGCCGGGTCTGCGCCGACGTCCGGTTCCTCGGCTCCTACGAGCGGCACGACGGCATCGCGCCGACGATCCGCCCGGGCACCTCGGACCGGGAGTTCCTCGACGCCGCCGCCTGGCTCGCGCGCCTCCGCCACGGAAGCTGAGCGGCACCCTAGAGTCGGCGCCGATGAATGAGACCCTGCTGGCCGTGCTCGCCGTCCTCGGCGTGCTGCTCGCCGCGACCGCGCTGGTGCTCGCCCTGCTCGCGCTGCGCCGCACCGGCTCGAACCGGCGCACCGCCCGTCGCGCCGGCGAGCTGCCGGTCGACGTCCAAGGACTGCGCGCCGAGGTGCACGCCCTCCGCACCGAGGTCTCCGACGCGCTGCGGCACCTCGCGGTGGTGCGCTACGACGCCTTCGGCGACATGGGCGGCCACCTGTCCTGGTCGCTGGCGCTGCTCGACGACGCCGGCGACGGGGTGGTGCTGACCTCGATCCACGGCCGCAGCGACGCCCGCACCTACGCGAAGAACATCACCGACTGGTCCTGCGACCAGCCGCTCTCCCCGGAGGAGCAGGAAGCGATCAAGTTCGCCCGCACCGCCTGAGAGCGGGACGATCCGACGAGCCCCGGACCGCTGCCGGGCACCTGGGCACAATGAAGTCGTGACCGACGACTGGGTGGCACAGGGCGGTTGGACCACGGAGGACGCGGTCCGCCTGTACGCCGCCCACCGTCTCGGCCTCGTCCGGACCGCGTCGCTGCTCGTCGGCGACCAGGACGCCGCGGAGGACCTGGTCCGGGACACCTTCGCCGCCTTCCTCGCCCGCCGCCACGGCGTCCACGACCCCGACGAGGCGCTCGACCGGCTGCGGTCCGCGCTGGTGCTCCGCTCCCGCCGCGCGGTCCGGGACGACCAGCGAGCGCGACCGGACGAGAAGCCCCGGAACCTCATCGAGGCCGTGCGGCGGCTGCCGGCCCGGCAGCGGGAGGTGCTGGTGCTGCGCTACTGGTGCCGGCTCTCGGAGCTCCAGACCGCCGACGCGCTCGGGACCAGCGCCACGACCACCAGGTCGAGGACCCGGCGCGCGCTGGAAGCGCTCGCAGCGTCCGGGGCGTCCGGCACGTCCGGAGGCTTCAGCGCGCGCGAGGAGGGAGCGGCGGCGGATCCCTCCCTCGAGGACCGGCTGGGGTCCGTGTTCGCCGCCCGGGCCGAGGCGGTCGCTCTCGAGGACCTGCGGCCGTTCGAGGTGCCCGAGCCGGCCCGGCGCAACCGGCGCCTCGTCGCGCTCATGGCCGGCGCCACCGCCGCAGCGGCCGTCGTCGCCGCTCCGTTCCTCACCGGGGCCGAGGACAAGCCGCCCCCCGCGGACCCGCCGGGAGCCGTCCGGATGGACGTCGACGGCGACGGCGACCCCGACCTGGTCAGCGTCAGCTTCGACCTGGCCGCGCACACGTACCTGCTGAGGGTCGCGGTCTTCGACGGTCCCACAGTGACCCACCAGGGTCTCGCCCTGCACGCGCCCACCATCCTGGGCGGGGCCGACCTCGACGACGACTACTCCGCCGAGGTCGCGCTCAAGGTGTCGCAGAGCACCGCACGGCTCCCGGAGTTCTTCCGCTACGTCGACGGCCGGCTCACCCGCCTGGACACGCCGGCGGTGACCGAGCGGGTCCACGGCTGGGACTCGGAGTCACCGGGCAACCAGTTCACCCTCCAGGACGGCCGGCTCTACACCTGGGCGCTCCAGCCGAGCGCCCCCGACGGGGCGGACACGGTCGCGTTCTGGGCGTGGCGGGTGCGGGGGGACGCCCTGCTGCCCGGGCCGCGGCAGCAGCGCTGCCTCAGCGTCGAGGACCCGATGCCGGTGGAGTGCGGGGTGATCCCGGAGGAGGAGAGCCAGGAGACCACCGCCGACCTCGACGGTGACGGGCTCCCCGACGACGTCCGCCTCTCCTTCACCGCGGCGCAGATCCAGCACTCGATCGCCGGCTACCGGGTCCGGGCCGCGCTCTCCGGCGGCGGCAGCGTCGCGGCGGAGGGCCCGGCGGGCGGACGGCCGATGCTGCTGAACCCGCTCTCGCTCGGCCACGACGAACGCCAGCAGGTGCTGGTCAGCCAGGCCGCCGGCGACTCGCTGTCGCTGTCGCTGTTCGGGCTCCTCGACCACCGGCTGGTGCTGCTGCTCGAACCGAAGCAGCCGGAGCTCGGGTACGGGGTCCACGACGGCCGGGTCTACCGCTGGGCCGCCTCTCCGGGCCGGCTGGTGACCTTCACGAAGGCGGCCCTGGTGAGCCCCGGGGTCCGTCGCGTCGACGGCTTCGAGTGGCGCGTCAGGGCCGGCTCGCTGGTCGCCCGCCCGCTGGACGACCAGTGCCTCCGGGCCGGCCGGGGCTACCTCCCCGAGCCCTGCTGATCCAGGTGCGACCGGCCGGGCGGGTCGGTCAGGAGTCGCGGTGCCCGCAGGGCCCGTCGGGCCGGACGTCCAGGCGGGAGCCGGCGACGTCGAGGGCGACGGTGGCCAGCGTCCGGTGCCAGAGCACCGGGTCCGTGTCCCGGTCCGGGTGCGCGCAGATCGCTCCGGCGCCGTCCTCGGTGAGGTCGTGGTCGGTCATCGCCGTCACCACCTGCTCGGGCGAGGCGGGCGGGCCGGCGGCGAACGCCTGCTCGAGCTTGGCGCGCCGGGTGGCGCTCCCCGTGCCGAGGGTCGCGGCGAGGCAGCCGGCCTCGCCCTCGGGGGAGACGAAGTGGTTGGTGCGCACCAGCAGGCCGTCGCTGGGGTCGAGCCGCCCCGGGCCGCCTGGGAAGAGCTCGATGGTGGCGGCGGTCCCCTCGGCGTCGAGGACGGTCAGCGAGGTGGACGCGGAGGTCGGCGCCTGGGCGATCTTCCAGGCGTCGTCGAAGGACTGCGCCTCGTCGAGGATCCGCCGGCTGAGCAGGTGCACCGGGTAGCCGATCGTGCCCTCGGCGACCCGGGCGGCGTCGTGGGCGTGGTGCAGCATGTTGAGCATCACGCCGACGCCGTACCCGTTGACCCCGATCTTGCCGAGCATCCCGAACTCGGTGACGGTCTCCACGACCCGGCCGTCCGGGTGCGGGATCCGCCAGTGGAACCAGCCGTCGGACATCGCGTGGTACCAGTCCCAGGTCTGCACCGCGAACGGCGCGCGCCCCTCGGGCAGCGAGACCACCGACGAGCACTCGGAGATCCCCGTCGGGTTGGCCGCGACCAGCAGCTCGGTGCGGGCGTTGATCGCGGCGATCTCGTGCACCGGTCGACCGGCGCCGGCGGCGATCCCCGCGATCTCCTCGGCGTGCAGTGGCGCGAGGTCGAGGATGCTCTCCCAGGCCCGGCCCGCCCACAGGTCGACGTCGAAGGTGCGGGAGCCGGCCCGCGCGGCGAACAGCCGACGGTAGGCGGCGACCGTGGCGGCGATCTCGGCACGGAAGTGCTCGCCGAGCTCGGCGCCCCGGTCGTAGGGCTCGAGCACGGAGGAGGTGAAGGTCACAGGGGCGGGCATGCCCCCACCGTAATCGGAGCGGGCTCAGTGCGGCACGCGGACGAGCAGCCGGCCGTGCCGGACCTCGGCGTTCAGCTCGCGGCCGGCGCCGATCGGGTCGCCGTCGAGCTGGCGCGGGGTGTCGGTGGCGGCCCGGACGGAGACCTTGCGGCCGGTCATCCGGTTCACGGTGTCGTCGGTGCGCTTTCCCTTGCTGAGGATGCGCACCGCGAGCGGGATCCAGGACAGGAAGCGCCGCGGGTGCAGGATCACCACGTCGAGGATCCCGTCGTCGATGGCGGCGTCGGGGAGCAGCGGCATCCCGGCCTGCAGGTAGCCCACGTTGCCCACCACGACGGTGCGCGCCCGGTGCTTGGTCCACGGGCCGCCGTCCAGGGAGATCTCCACCCGGACGGGCTGGAACATGATGTTGCGCAGCCCGGACACGATGTAGGCCAGCCAGCCGACCTTGGCCTTGATCTGCTCGTTGGCGCCCTCCATGATCGCCGCGTCGAAGCCCATCCCGGCCATCACCAGGAAGTGCTCGTCGGGGCCGATGCCGTCACCGGAGATCGCCACCAGGTCGATCGCCCGGTCCTGACCGTTGAGGCCGACGTCGATCGCGGCGTTGAGGTAGAGCGGGATGTCGAGGTTGCGGGCCAGCAGGTTGCCGGTGCCGGCGGGCACCACGCCGACCGGGATGCCGGTGCCGGCCAGCTCCGCGCACACGGTGCGCACGGTGCCGTCGCCGCCGCAGACCAGGACCAGCTCGGCCCCGTCGATCGCGGCCTGCTCGGCCATCGAGCGGCCCGGGTCCGCCACCGTGGTCAGGTGCCAGGTCGGCGCGGTCCAGCCGGACTCGGCGGCCATCCGCTCGACCAGCGCCTTGAACGCGTCGACGTCCTCGACCTTGATCGGGTTGAGGATGACCGCGAGCTTGCGGGTCCGGGGCAGCGGCCCGGCGAAGGTCTCCTTGGGGCGGGCCCGCGGTGCGGGATCGAAGACCAGCGCGGCGGCGAGCACCCAGAAGACGCCGACGCCGTAGCCGGCGACGACGTCGGAGAGGTTGTGCACGCCGAGCAGCAGCCGGTCGGAGCCGACCAGCACGACCAGCGCGAGGGCGAGGCCGATGATCGCGCGGCGCTGGCTGCGACGACGCACCAGCAGCGACGCCAGCAGAATCGCGACGCCGGCGGCGGAGGCGATCCCCGAGGAGTGCCCGCTCGGGAACGAGAACGAGCTCAGGGTCTGGACCGGGTCCTCCCAGACCGGGCGGGTCCGGCCGAAGGTCTGCTTCAGCACCGTGGTGGTCAGCGAGGCGCCGCTCATCACCACGACCGTCCAGATCGCCGCCCGGCGGTGCTTGCGCAGCGCGAGCATCGCGGCCGCGACGACCGTGTACGCCGTCATGGCGATCGTGCCGAACGCTGTCTGCACGAAGAGCAGGAAGTGCAGCAGCCAGTGCTGGGAGACGCTCCAGGTGTAGACCTCCCTGCCGACCCCGCCGTCGACCTGGTCGAGCTGGGTCAGGTCCGTCCGCACGAGCAGGCACAGCACCAGCACCACGACGGCGCTGATCACCGCCCAGATCGCCATCAGGCGCCGGGCACGGGGGCGAAGGACACGGAGGCTCCTGGCTGCGGGGGACGAACGACCCAGTATGACCACCGCGCCGTGCCCGGCCGCGGCACAGGTAGTCCGGGCGGAGACCAGCGCCACAGGACGCTCTCGTTAGGCTGGAGGCGTGATCGACCCTCGACTCCTCCGCGACGACCCCGACCGTATCCGCCTAGCCCAGGCCAAGCGCGGACTCTCGCCCGAGGTGGTCGACGACGCGCTGTCCGCCGACGAGCGGCGCCGCACGGCGATCGTGGAGTACGAGCGGCTCCGCGCGGAGCAGAAGCAGCTCGGCGCCCGGATCCCGCGGGCCGGGGCCGAGGAGAGGCAGGAGCTGCTGACCCGCACCAAGACGCTCTCGGCGGAGGTCAAGAAGGCCGAGGCGGCGCAGGGGGAGGCCGAGGAGGCGTTCCGCTCGGCGATGCTGGCGATCCCGAACCCGGCCGCCGAGGAGGCGCCCGCCGGCGGCGAGGACGACTACGTGGTGCTCGAGCACGTCGGCACCCCGCGCGACTTCACGGCCGAGGGCTTCGAGCCGCGCGACCACGTCGAGCTCGGCCGGCTGCTCGGCGCCATCGACATCGACCGCGGCGCCAAGGTCTCCGGTGCCCGGTTCTACTACCTGACCGGGGTCGGCGCCGACCTCGAGCTCGCGCTGGTCAACATGGCGATGGACCAGGCCCGCGGCGCCGGCTTCACCACGATGATCCCGCCGACGCTGGTCAAGCCGCGGGCGATGGAGGGCACCGGCTTCCTCGGCCAGGCGGCCGACGACGTCTACCGGATCGACGGCGAGGAGCTCTACCTGGTCGGCACCTCCGAGGTGCCGCTGGCGGCGTACCACTCCGACGAGATCCTCGACGGCAGGTCGCTGCCGCTGCGCTACGCCGCGTTCAGCCCGTGCTTCCGCAAGGAGGCCGGCTCCTACGGCAAGGACACCCGCGGCATCATCCGGGTGCACTGGTTCGACAAGGTGGAGATGTTCTCCTACACCACGCTGGAGGAGGCCGAGGCAGAGCACCAGCGGCTGCTCGGCTGGGAGAAGGAGTGGCTCGGCAAGCTGGAGCTGGCCTACCGGGTCATCGACACCGCCGCCGGCGACCTCGGCCTGTCCGCGCAGCGCAAGTTCGACTGCGAGGCGTGGATCCCCACGCAGGGCAAGTACCGCGAGCTGACCTCGACGTCGAACTGCACCGACTTCCAGGCCCGCCGGCTCGACGTCCGGGCCCGCTTCCCCGAGGGCGCCGACGGCGGGACCGCGGTCAAGCACGTGGCCACCCTCAACGGCACGCTGGTCGCGATCCCGCGCACGATCGTGGCGATCCTGGAGACCCACCAGCAGGCCGACGGCTCGGTCCGCGTCCCCGAGGCGCTGCGGCCCTACCTCCAGGGCCGCGAGACCCTCGAACCCGTGCCCGGCGCCGGGACCGGCCGGTGAGCTTCACGCCCCGGCTGGTCGCGCTCGACATCGACGGCACCCTCTACGCCAACGTCCGCGCGACCGGCGCGGTCGAGGAGAAGATCAGCCGACCGGTGTTCGAGGCGATCCAGCGCGCGGTCGACGCCGGCGCGCACATCGTGCTCTCGACCGGTCGCTCCGCCTTCGGCATCACCCAGGTCTGGGAGCAGCTCGGTCTGCCGCGGGACGAGCAGCAGGTGCTCACCGTGGCCAGCAACGGGTCGGTGGTCTTCTCCTACCCGCCGATGGAGATCCTCTCCACCATCACCTTCGACGCCCGCGAGCTCGTCGAGCGGCTGCTCCAGGAGATCCCGAACGCCGCGGTCGCGGTCGAGGAGGTCGGGATCGGCTACCGGCTGAACCGGCCCTTCCCCGACGGGGAGATCACCGGCGAGCTGACCATCGAGCCGGTCGAGAAGCTGGTCGCCGACCCGGTCACCCGCGTGATCATCCGGGACCCGCACTCCTCGGAGGAGGAGTTCGTCGAGATCGCCGAGAAGCTCGGGCTGCACGGCACCAACTACTTCATCGGCTGGACGGCGTGGCTGGACCTGTCCCCCGAGGGGGTCTCCAAGGCGTCGGCGCTGCGCGAGGTCGCGGCACGCCTCGACGTCGACCAGGCCGACGTGCTCGCGATCGGTGACGGCCGCAACGACGTGGAGATGCTGCGCTGGGCCGGGCGCGGCGTGGCGATGGGGCAGGCGCCGCTGGAGGTCCAGGAGGCCGCCGACGACGTCACCGAGACCGTCGAGGACGACGGGGTGGCCGTCGAGCTGGCCCGCTGGTTCTGAGACCGGGGCTGAGGAACGTGCTGAAGCTGGTGGCGACCGACCTCGACGGCACGCTGCTGCACACCGACGGCACCGTGACCGCGCGCACCCGCGCGGCGCTCTCCGCGGTCGAGGAGCAGGGCGTGGCGGTGGTCTTCGTGACCGGCCGGCCGATGCGGTGGATGGACGAGCTGTGGGCGCACGTGGGCGACCACGGGCTGGCGATCTGCTCCAACGGCGGGATCGTGTACGACGTCGCGCGGCACGAGGTCCGGACCGCGAGGCCGATCCCCGTCGGCGTCGGTCTCGAGGTCGCGCGCCGGCTGCGGGAGGGCCTGC
Source organism: Nocardioides mesophilus (assembly GCF_014395785.1). GTDB lineage: Bacteria > Actinomycetota > Actinomycetes > Propionibacteriales > Nocardioidaceae > Nocardioides_B > Nocardioides_B mesophilus. The sequence continues at coordinate 2,028,185 of NZ_CP060713.1, forward strand.
CCGGTGCCGCGTTCGCCCTGGAGCGCACCGACGGCTTCGCCAAGGAGCCGCACTTCATGGAGCGGTACCCGGTCCCCGCGGGGGTCGACGTCGGACCGCTGGAGCAGGTCTTCGACGAGCGGACGGTCAAGCTGCTGGCCCGCCACGAGGAGCACGACCCCGAGAAGTTCTGGGCGGCCACCGAGGAGCTCGTCGGGGAGCTCGTCACCACCACCTGGTCCTCGGCCGGCGCGCTGGTCGAGATGAGTGCCGCCGGGGTGACCAAGGCGTCCACGCTGGCGGTGCTGTGCCGCGAGCTCGGGGTGGCCGCCGACGAGGTGGTCGCCTTCGGGGACATGCCCAACGACCTGCCGATGCTGGAGTGGGCGGGCACGTCGTACGCCATGGCGAACGCCCACTCCTCGGTGCTGGCCCTGGCGGACCGGACCGCACCCGCCCACGACGAGGACGGCGTCGCCCACGTGCTGGAGCAGCTCTTCGGCCTGTGACCCGCCGGTGTTCTGCAGCGCGCCCCCTTCCGAAAACCGGCCATCCGCGTCACAGTGTGCGTGCAGGCATGCGATGTGGCGCAGGACACACGGTGTGGCCGGGGCCCGGAAGCGGAGGGAAACCATGTCCTCGAACGATGCGGTCGGCGCCACGCGCGAAGCGCTCACCACCCTGGCGGCCACCGTCCTGCGGGTCCGCAACGAGTACGGCGACACGCTGGGGGTGCGCCGGCTGGTCAGCGACGTCGACCGGCTGCAGGCCGACCTCGACGAGCTCGGTGGTCCGCAGCCCGGCCACAAGCCCGGGGTCAACAAGGAGGACCTGCTCGAGATCCCCGACGACCCCTACGACGAGAGCATGTGGCACGACGCCCAGTCCGAGGCGCAGCGCGCGCTCTGAGGAGGGGGAGCATGTCGACAGGCGTCCGCAGCGGGGGCCGCGCGCAGATCGAGCAGCGGACGCTCCGGCAGGACCGGTGGTGGCTCTACCCGGCGGCGACGTTCGTGGTCTTCACCGCGTTCGTCGTCTACGCGACGTGGCGGGCGTTCGCGGGCGAGCACTACTACTCCGCGCCGTACCTCTCCCCGTTCTACTCCCCGTGCCTGACCACTGACTGCGTCGAGGGCTCGAGCGACTTCGGGCAGCCGTTCAGCTGGTGGCAGCTCTCGCCGGCGCTGGTGATCCTGATCTTCCCGCTCGGCTTCCGGATGAGCTGCTACTACTACCGCAAGGCCTACTACCGCTCGTTCTGGATGAGCCCGCCGGCCTGCGCGGTCGCCGAGCCGCACGGGAAGTACACCGGCGAGCGGCGACTGCCGCTGATCCTCAACAACGTGCACCGCTACTTCTTCTACGCCGCGGTGGTGGTCGCGGCGATCCTGACCTTCGACACGGTGCTGACCTTCCGCGACGAGAACGGCGAGTGGGGCCACATGGGTCTCGGCACGCTCGTCTTCGTCGCCAACATCGTGCTGATCTGGGGCTACACCCTCGGCTGCCACTCCTGCCGGCACGCGGTCGGCGGCCGGTTGCGGCACTTCTCCAAGCACCCGGTCCGCTACCGCACCTGGACCCTGGTCTCGAAGCTCAACGCCCAGCACGCGAGGTGGGCCTGGCTGTCGCTGTTCTCGGTGGCGATCGCCGACCTCTATGTCTACCTCCTCGCCACCGGGGCGATCACCGACGTGAGGTTCTTCTGATGGTCTCGACAGGCTCGACAGGATCGACGGGCGGCGCCGGCGAGCGGCATCCCATGACCGGCAACCGGATGGACCCCGGCGAGTCGGGTCCGCAGGGCGGCCTCGAGCGGCACCTGTACGACGTCGTGGTGGTCGGCGCGGGCGGGGCCGGCCTGCGGGCGGCGATCGCGGCCCACGACGCCGGCGCCAAGGTCGCGATCGTGTGCAAGTCGTTGCTGGGCAAGGCGCACACCGTGATGGCCGAGGGCGGCATCGCGGCGGCGATGGGCAACCTCTACGCCGAGGACAACTGGCAGGTGCACTTCCGCGACACCATGCGCGGCGGCAAGATGCTCAACAACTGGCGGATGGCCCAGCTGCACGCCCAGGAGGCGCCGGACCGGGTGCTCGAGCTCGAGGAGTGGGGGGCGCTCTTCGACCGCACCGACGACGGGCTGATCTCGCAGCGCGACTTCGGCGGCCACCGCTACGCCCGGCTCGCGCACGTCGGGGACCGCACCGGCCTGGAGATGATCCGCACCCTGCAGCAGCGGGCGGTCGACCTCGGCATCGACGTGTTCATGGAGTGCACGGTCACCGAGCTGTTCCGCGACGAGACCGGGCCCCGGCCACGGATCTCCGGCGCGTTCGCCTACTGGCGCGAGACCGGCCGGTTCATCGTCTTCGAGTCGCCGACCGTGGTGCTCGCCACCGGCGGCATCGGCAAGTCCTACCAGGTGACCTCGAACTCCTGGGAGTACACCGGCGACGGGCACGCGCTGGCGATGCGGGCCGGGGCGAGCCTGATCAACATGGAGTTCGTGCAGTTCCACCCGACCGGGATGGTCTGGCCGCCGTCGGTCAAGGGCATCCTCGTGACCGAGTCGGTGCGCGGCGACGGCGGGGTGCTGAAGAACTCCGAGGGCGAGCGCTTCATGTTCGACTACATCCCCGAGTTCTTCAAGGCCGAGACCGCCGACACCGTCGAGGAGGCCGAGGGCTGGTACACCGACAAGAAGAACCACCGCCGACCCCCCGAGCTGCTGCCCCGCGACGAGGTGGCCCGGGCGATCAACTCCGAGATCAAGGCCGGTCGCGGCTCACCGCACGGCGGGGTCTTCCTCGACATCGCCTCGCGACGCGACGCCGAGTTCATCCGTCGCCGGCTGCCCTCGATGTACCACCAGTTCCGCGAGCTCGCGGACGTCGACATCACCGCCGAGCCGATGGAGGTGGGGCCGACCTGCCACTACGTCATGGGCGGGGTCGAGGTCGACGCCGACACCGAGCAGAGCATCGTCGAGGGGTTGTACGCCGCCGGCGAGGTGGCCGGCGGGATGCACGGCTCCAACCGGCTGGGCGGCAACTCCCTGTCGGACCTGCTGGTGTTCGGCCGGCGCGCCGGCCACAACGCGGCGTACCACTCCCACCGCCTGGGCGGGGCCCGGCCCACGGTCAGCGACAGCCAGGTGAAGGCCGCCGCGGCCGCGGCGCTGGCGCCGTTCGAGATCGCCCAGGACCCGGGCCGCCGGGGCGAGAACCCCTACACGATCCAGAAGGACCTCCAGGACGTCATGCAGCGGCTGGTCGGGATCATCCGGACCGCCGAGGAGCTCGAGGCGTCGCTGGGGGAGATCGCCCGGCTCAAGGAGCGGGCCACCCGGCTGGCCGTCGAGGGCCACCGGCAGTACAACCCCGGCTGGCACCTCGCCCTGGACCTCGCCAACATGCTGGTGGTCTCGGAGTGCATCGCCAAGGCGGCCCTCGAGCGGCAGGAGTCCCGCGGCGGGCACACCCGCGACGACTTCCCCGGCCCCGACCCGTCCTGGGGGGCGCGGAACCTCGTGCTGACGCTGCCCGGGGGCGACTTCACCGCCCCGGTGCACCTGCGGCACCAGCCGTTGCCGGTGATGCCGGACGACCTGAAGACGCTGTTCGACCAATGAGCCGGCCGCGAGGAGAAGAGGGCTGATGGCCTACGACCTGAACATGCGCGTCTGGCGCGGCGACGCCTCCGGGGGCGCGCTGGGCGACTACGTCGTGAGCGTCGAGGAGGGCGAGGTCGTCCTCGACGCCATCCACCGCCTGCAGGCCACCCAGGCCGGCGACCTCGCGGTGCGGTGGAACTGCAAGGCCGGCAAGTGCGGCTCCTGCAGCGCCGAGATCAACGGCCGGCCTCGGCTGATGTGCATGACCCGGCTGGCCGACTACGACGAGTCCGAGACGATCACCGTCACGCCGATGCGGGCGTTCCCGGTGATCCGGGACCTGGTCACCGACGTCTCCTACAACTACGAGAAGGCCAAGCAGGTGCCCTCGGCGCGGCTGTCCCCGCGGGACCCGGACGGCAAGCGCCGGATGGCGCAGGCCGACGTCGAGCGCGGCCAGGAGTTCCGCAAGTGCATCGAGTGCTTCCTGTGTCAGAACACCTGTCACGTCGTGCGTGACCACGAGGAGAACAAGCAGGCGTTCGCCGGGCCGCGGTTCTTCCTGCGCTACGCCGAGCTCGACATGCATCCCCTCGACACCCACGACCGCCGGGCGCTGGCGCAGGAGGCCGCGGGCCTCGGGATGTGCAACATCACCAAGTGCTGCACGGAGGTGTGCCCGGAGGGCATCAAGATCACCGACAACGCGATCATCCCGATGAAGGAGCGGGTCGTGGACCGCAAGTACGACCCGGTGGTCTGGCTCGGGGAGAAGATCGGCCGGCGGCGCGGCACCGACCGGGGTTCGCGCGAAGAGGTCTGAGCGTCCCCGCACCCGGGTTATATATCGTGACCCGATGGGTATCGTCGAAGCATGGTGCTTCTCAACAACCACGACGTGACCACGGCCCTCAGCGGCCTGGACGGATGGACCCGCGACGGCGACACCTTGGTGCGCTCGGTGGAGGCGCCGACGTACCTCGACGGCATCGCCCTGGTGCAGCGGGTGGCCGAGGCGGCCGAGCGGGTGGCCCACCATCCCGACATCGACGTCCGTTGGCGGACGGTGACGTTCCGGCTCACCACCCACGCCGAGGGCGGGCTGACCGAGCGGGACCTCGAGCTGGCCCGGGTGATCGACTCGATGGTCGTCGGGCGCTGACCGGCGGGAGTTCAGTGCAGGGCTGAATAGCCGCTGAGGACAGCCCAGGTCTGAAGTGGGAGGCCCAGCCAGAGCAGACCCAGCCCGATCAGCGCCAGCAGCCAGCTGGCGAAGCTGCCGATGAGGAAGTACTCCGACACGTCGGTAGGACCCTCCTCGCGCTCGCTCCGCTGGAGCTCGGGGTAGCGCAGCAGCCCCTTGGCGGCGACCACCACCGCGGCGGCGCCGAGCGAGCCGGCGAGGCCGAGGCCGACGATGAACAGCCGCTCCATGGGGCCGAGAACCCGGCCACCCTTGAGCTTCTTCTCGTTGGTGACCGCAGGCACCCCGACCGCGTCGAGCAGCAGCCGCACGGCGAGGTTGGCGGTGCTGACCTGGACGAGCAGCGCGCCGGCGAGCAGGATCGCCGCCGGCGCTCCCAGCCGGGCGACCAGGGAGTCGTCCAGCCACGTCGGCAGGGCGGGCCCGGTGTCCACCGCGTCCCCGACCAGCGCCAGCCCCAGGCCCGGCAGCAGCAGCGCGAGGAAGGCCAGCCCCCGCCAACGTGCCGGGTGCCGCGCCGCCCGGTCCAGCGCAAGCGAGGAGCAGGCGACCCAGCCGCCGAAGCCGACCAGCCAGACTGGAGCCAGCGTCGCCCAGCCCCGGCCCGACAGGTCCAGCCAGGCTCCGGCCAGCACCAGCAGGCAGCTGCCCAGTGCCACCAGCAGCCACCGGTGCCGGGCGGTGATGGTGTCGCGGGTGGCGCGCAGCAGGTCGCACAGGGCGACCGTCAGCAGCCAGGTGCCGAGCGCCGTCATCTGGTCCCCCTCAGTGGCCGCCGGTGCCGCCCCCCAGGAGCGCGTGCCCGTCCACGATGGCACCGACCCCCCGCGAGAACTGCTGCGACACGGCCGAGGGCCAGACGTCCTCGGCCTCCGCGATCTGCTTCTGGCTCAGTCCGAGCAGGGCCAGCCGGAGCATCCTCAGGCCGCGGTCGTTGAGGCGCTCCACGAGCTGATCGCGGCAGGTGAGGAACGCGTTGACGGCTCCCGCGCGGTCCTGCGACCCCTGGCGTTCGACGAACCAGGTACGCCGGTGCGAGCGGCCGCTCGCCAGCGCGTCGATCGCGTCGCGGGCCGCCCACCAGCCGGGTCCGTCCTGCAGCAGCGGCGTGCGGGTCTCGTCGTACACGCTGGTCTCGCCGTGGCCGAGGCCGCAGCGGGTGTCGACGACCGGGAGCAGGGTGAGCCGGACCAGCAGCGAGGCCCGGGCCGCGTCGGCGAGGTGGGAGAAGCCACCCTGGAACTCGTCGCCGACGGTGGCTTCGAGCGGTTGCACCGGACACATGACGGCGTTCGCGCCGACTAGCGCCTCGGCCAGCGCGCCCTGGGCTGCACCCCGGTCCGGGAGCGCGCGGGAGCCGACGAGGTCGCCGATCAGCGTGTAGAGGACCGCCATGAGTTCAGCATATGGCTGAAACCCAGTAAATGTCAGCCCTCTGCTGAACTCAGAGGTACATCCCGCTGCTGCGCGTGCCCTGCTCCTCGCCGGTCTCCCCGGCCGCCGCGCGCGCCTGCGCGGCCTGCAGCGCCTCGTCGGAGGGCACCATCCCCGGCGGCAGCGCGCGACGCATCTGCTCCAGCTGGGCGCGGGCGGCCATCTGCTGGGCGTAGATGGCGGTCTGGATGCCGTGGAACAGGCCCTCGAGCCAGCCCACGAGCTGGGCCTGGGCGATCCGCAGCTCGGCCTCCGAGGGCGTCTGGGAGCTGAACGGCAGCGAGAGCCGCTCCAGCTCCTCGACCAGCTCCGGGGCCAGCCCGGCCTCGAGCTCCTTGATGGAGGAGTGGTGGATCTCGGCGAGCCGGGTGCGGCTGGCCTCGTCGAGCGGCGCCGACTTCACCTCCTCGAGGAGCTGGCGGATCATGCTGCCGATCCGCATCACCTTCGCGGGCTGCTCGACGAGGTCGGTCAGCTGACGCTCGGTGTCGTCGTCCGCGTCGTCCGCGTCGTCGGCGGACGCGGCCCGGTGCTGCGCCGACGCGGCCAGACCGTCCGGGCCGAGCACCACGACGCGCGGCTCCTCGTCGGTGGTGGACGGGCCGTTCGACGGGTGCTGGTCGCTCATCCCCCCACCTTACGAGGTGAGCAAGATCTTGCCGACGTGACCGCTGTCCTCCATCAGCCGGTGCGCCTCGGCGGCCTGCTCCAGCGGGAACGTGGTGTGCACGACCGGCCGCACGCTGCCCTCGGCGACCAGGGGCCAGACGTGCTCGACGACGGCGGCGCAGATGGCCGCCTTCTCGCTGACCGGCCGGGACCGCAGCGACGTGGCGATCACCGCACCGCGCTTGCGCAGCAGCGTGCCGAGGTCCAGCTCGCCCTTGGTGCCGCCCTGGAGGCCGATGACCACGAGCCGGCCCTCGGTGGCCAGCGCGGCGACGTTGCGGCCGAGGTAGGAGGCGCCCATGTTGTCGAGGATGACGTCGGCGCCGCGGCCGTCGGTGGCCGCGCGCACCTCCGCCACGAAGTCCTGCTCGCGGTAGTTCACGACCGTGTCGGCGCCCAGGGAGCGGCAGACCTCGAGCTTCTCCGCGGACCCGGCCGTCGCGACCACCCGGGCGCCGAGGGCGTGAGCCAGCTGGATCGCCATGGTGCCGATCCCGCCCGCGCCGCCGTGCACGAGCAGCGTCTCCCCGGGCTGCAGCCCGGCGATCATGAACACGTTGGACCAGACCGTGCACGCGACCTCGGGCAGCGACCCGGCGGTGACGAGGTCGACCCCGCCCGGCACCGGCATCACCTGCGCCGCGGGCACCAGCACCTTCTCGGCGTAGCCGCCGCCGGCCAGCAGCGCGCACACCTCGTCACCGACCCGCCAGCCGGTGACGTCCGGGCCGACGGCGCTCACGGTGCCGGAGCACTCCAGCCCTAGCACGTCGGAGGCGCCGGGCGGCGGCGGGTAGAAGCCCTGGCGCTGCATCGTGTCGGCACGGTTCACCGCGGAGCCGGCCATGTCGACGACGAGCTCGCCGGGCCCCGGCTCGGGGTCGGGCAGGTCGGCGAGGACGAGGGCGTCGGGCCCACCGGGGTCAGGGGCGATCACAGCACGCATGGCCCCGACGCTACCCAGGGGCGTTCAGTCCACCTCGACGAGGTCGACCTCCTCGACCTCCACGTCCTCGAAGTCGTCGTCGGCGTCGTCCTCGCGACCCCACTTCTCCGCGAGCGCCGCCGCCCGGCCGGCCAGCTCCTCGACCTTCTCCGGACTTCCGCCGGCGAGGGCCGCGGCGTAGCCGAGCAGGTAGGTGCTGATCGGGGCCGCGGGTCGTTCGACGGCGTGCGCGGCATCACGGGCGAGATCGAGGATGATGCCTTCGTCGACCTCGGCGTCGATGTCGAGCACATCGCACAGTTCGTCAATCCAGTCGTGAAGGTTCACCGCACAAGGGTCACTCCGTCAGCCGGATCTGGCAAGCACCATCGCCGTCGGGGGCCGACCCAACCGGATGGCGGGCTGCGGCGTTGAAGAGGGTGAAAGGGGGAGATATGCCCGAGACGCGCGCCGACCGCGAGCAGCGGTACGTCGACTTCGTGACCGGCCGGTGGTCCGCACTGTTCCGGCTGGCCTACCTGTTGACCGGCTCCGAGCCGGCGGCGGAGGACCTGCTGCAGACCACGCTGATGAAGACCTACGCGGCATGGGCCCGGATCAACCGGGTGGAGGAGCCGGAGGCCTACGTGCGCCGGATGCTGGTCAACGGCGCGATCTCGGAGAGCCGCCGCGGGTGGCGGCGCGAGCGGGCCACCGCCGAGCTGCCGGAGATGCCCGGCGTCGACCTCGAGCACGTCGTCGACGGCCGCGCCGACCTGTGGCCGGTGATCCGCGAGCTGCCGCCCCGGCAGCGTGCGGTGGTGGTGCTGCGCTACTACGAGGACCTCTCCGAGGAGGAGATCGCCCGGGTGCTCGGCTGCTCCCGCGGCACCGTGAAGTCCCAGGCGTCCGACGCCATGAGGTCGCTGCGCCGGCGGCTCGTGGCGGTCGAGGAAGGAGGCTCGCGATGAGCCTGCACAGCTCCGGAAGGCCCGACACCGACGAGGTCCGGGTGCGTACGTCGTTGCAGGAGGCCGCCGGCCGGGTCGAGCCTCCGCCGCCGGACCTCCGCGGCCTGCGGGACGGGGGCCGCCGGCAGGCGCGCCGCCGTACCGGGACCGTGGTGCTCGCGGCCGCCGCCGCGGTCGCGGTGATCGTCGGCGGCGTCGCGCTCGCCGAGCGCGAGGTGCCCGCGCCGGTACCGGCACCGGTCACCGGGCTGCCCGACCACCCTCGCTCGATCGGCGACCTCCCGCGCGGGGACCTGCCGCGGCTGGGCTATGTGGCGAACGGACAGGTCGTCGCGGGCTCGACCTCGAACCCGCTGGACCTCGAGCTCGGCGCGCTGCGCTACGGCGGCGACGTGGTCATGTCGTGGGCCGACGGCACCGGCGTCGTGCGCTTCGACGGCAAGGGCGGGTACGACGTGGTGGACCCGACGGCGACCGGCTACCCCGCGATCAGCCCGGACGGCCACTGGGCGGCCTGGCAGGTCGTCCGCCCCGGTCAGGACGCCCGGGTCCGGCTCTGGGACCTGAGCACCGGGGCCGAGGTGGACACGGTCGCGGTGCCGGAGCGGCCGGAGTGCTGCAGCTCCGGCTTCCACGTCGCCGGGGTGGATCCAGCCGGGCGGGTCTACGTCACCGGCGACCAGGCGCAGTACGTCGTCGAGGCCGGCGCCGGCAGGGTCACGCCGCTCAAGGGCGTCAGCGCCACGGACGACACCGTGACCGTGGCCGCGGACGGCGTCGTGGTGACCTCGCCGCCGACCGAGAAGGGCGGCGAGCTGGTGGTGCGCGAGGGGGTGGTCGACGGCTCCGGCCGCTTGGCGGGGGGCACCACCCTCTCCGCCAACGAGGTCGTGGGCCGCTACTTCTGGTCGCCCTACGACTCGGGCCGGTACCTCCTCGCCGGATCGAGCGGGCTCTTCCTCGAGGACTTCGACGCGGGGCCGCGGGCGGGACAGCGGCGGATCGCGCTGCCGCCGGACGTCGAGGTCGCGGACGTCGCGTGGGAGAGCCGCGACGCGGTCCTGGTGGCGCTCACCGAGGGCCGCGGGGCGCACTGGGTGCGCTGCCTCGTCGACGCCGGCGGCTGCGAGATCGCCGCCGACCTCGGAGACGTGACCACCTTCGAGCAGGGCGGGGTCATCCTTCCGACGTGGTGACCGGGGTGGCTCGGCTGACCGGGGTCGCTCTGGCCGGGGTGGCCGTGTCGAGGTCGTCGGCCGAGAGCGCTCCGCGCACCAGGTCGACGACCTCCTCGTCGGCGAGGCCGGCCAGCCGGGCCTCGCGCACGAACCGGGCGGCCTGGTGCTGGAGCTCGGGGCCGGCCGGCGCCGGCGGGGCCTGCACGATCGTCCCGACCCGGCGCCGCGTGGTCACCAGCCCGCCGGCCTCGAGCTCGCGGTAGGCCCGGGCGATGGTGTTGGTCGCCACGCCGAGGTCGGCCGCCAGCGTCCGGACCACCGGCAGCTTGTCCCCGGGACGGAGCGCGCCGGTGCGGATGTGCCCGGCTAGCTGGGCCCGGACCTGCTCGTACGGCGGTGAGGCGGCCAGCAGGTCCAGGGTGACCGCGACGCTCATCCGCCGTTCCGCCCCGCCGGGACGGGGCCGGCCGGTCCGACGGGGCCGGCCGGTCCGACGGGGCCTGCGGGGCCGGCCGGCACGGCGGGCAGCCGGGGCGCCGGCACCAGCAGCAGGACCAGGGCGGTCAGCGCGCAGCCGAGGCCGACCAGCACCGCGGCGAGGGCGAAGGCCGGCCCGGGGCCCTCGAGCACCCGGCGGGCCGCCGCTCCGCCGAGGACCAGGTCGGCGCCGGCCGTCAGCAGCGCGCCGAAGGCGAGCAGGCGGAAGGCACGGGCGGCAGCGGCCCGGCGCAGCAGCCGGTCGGTCTCCAGGTCCGCGCCGGCCACCGTGGCGCGCTGGGTGGCCGCCCGCAGCACCAGCAGGACCAGCACCCCGACGACGGCGAGGCTCACCAGCTGCGGGACCCCGTAGCCCCAGCCCGGGAACGGCGACGCGGTCCGCTCGCTCATGGCGCCGTCGGGCGCGACGTCGACGCGGGCGACGGTCCGCCCGGACTCGTCGGCAAGCAGGCCGCCGACCACCAGGACCAGCAGCAGCAGCGCGGAGGCCGCCGCGCCGACGCGGGCCCAGCCACCCGCGAGCAGGGTGCGCACCGACCGGTCGTGCATCAGCGCCGTGCGGGTGGCGCCCTGCGGTCGCGGCCAGCTCAGCTCCCCGACCCACAGCACCACCAGGGCCGCGCCGGCGGCCAGCAGCGGCACCGCCCCGACGATCGTGCCGAGCGGGGCCAGGGCGAACGCCACCGGGACGACGAGCACCGGGGTGAGCAGCAGCGCCGCTCCGGCCAGCACCGAGGTGACCACGCCGTGCCGGCGGGCCTGGCGCAGCTCCGGGGTCAGCGTGGCGTCGGAGCGCATGGTCAGCACGACCAGCAGGACCACGACGACCGCGCAGACGGCGAGCAGCACCAGCGGCAGCAGCAGCACCAGGACAGAAGACATGACGACCTCCCCCGACCCGCGACGCGGCGGATCAATGACTCAATGAGTTACTACATTAAGTCATTGAACGGCGGTGCGGAAGGGTTTGCCCGGCTTCCGGGTCCGAGGTCGTCCCAGGTGTCCACGTCGTGGGCCTCATCGCCGACCACCGGCACCTCGTGGAGCCGGAGCCGCGCCACCAACCGCCGGACCGGCAGGCCGTGCTCGGCGGCGGGGTCGGCCGGCCGGGCGTCCTGGAGCGACTGCCACCGGTAGACCGCGGCGAGCGTCTGGCGGCGGCCGTCGGCGTCGACGAGCACCGCGCCGTCGGCCGCGTCCACGCCGGCCACGAGCCGGCGTACCGTCCGGTGGCTCACCCGCGGCATGTCCACGGCGAGCACCACCACCAGGTCCGGGCGCCCGGCCAGCGCGTCCACCCCGGCCAGCAGCCCGGCGGCCGGTCCGCCGCCGGGGGGCTGCTCGTGGGTCCAGGTCACCGGCCGCGACGTCGGCGGCCGCGGCGCTGCGGCCGGGCCGACGACGAGCACCTCGTCGGCGTCCCGGACGGCGGCCAGCGCCCGCTCCAGCAGGGTGCTCCCGTCGAGGACCAGCGCGGCCTTGTCGACCCCGCCGAGGCGCTCGCCGGTCCCGCCGGCCAGCACGACGGCGGCAAGCCGGGGTCCGTTCGGTCCGGTCGTGGGGGTCGGCACCGGTCCAGTCTCGCAGCGCCGTCTGGCACGCTGGTGCCGTGCCCACCCTGAGTGTCACCCTGGTCCAGAAGGCGTCGAGCACCGACCCGGCCGTGAACCGGGCCGCGCTCGTCGTCGTCGACGAGGTCGCCGACCAGCAGCGGCCCGACCTGGTCGTGCTGCCCGAGGCCTACGCCCGCGACTTCGGCCCGGCCGGGTCCGACGTGGCGCCGTACGCCGAGGAGCTCGACGGTCCGTTCGTGACCCGGCTGAGCGGCCTGGCGGCGCGGCATGGGTTCACCCTGGTCGCCGGCATGTTCCAGCGCAGCGAGGACCCCGAGCGCCCGTACAACACCCTGGTCGTGGTCGGTCCCGAGGGGCTGCGCGCGACCTACCGCAAGATCCACCTCTACGACTCCTTCGGCTACCGCGAGTCCGACCGGCTGAGCCCCGGCCCGCTCGAGCCGGTGGTCGTCGACGTCGCCGGGGTGCGGGTCGGGCTGATGACCTGCTACGACCTGCGCTTCCCCGAGATGGCCCGCGCCCTGGTCGATCGCGGGGCGGAGCTGCTCGTGGTGCCCTCGGCCTGGGTCGCCGGCGAGCGCAAGGTGGCGCACTGGCGGACCCTGCTCGCCGCCCGGGCGATCGAGAACACCGTGTACGTCGCCGCCGCCGGCCAGCCGGGCCCGCGCTACACCGGCCACTCGGCCCTGGTGGCCCCGACCGGCGACGTGGTCGCCGAGCTGGGCGAGGACGAGGGGGTGCTCACCGCCGCGGTCGAGCGGACGCTGCTCGAGGAGGTCCGGCGGGCCAACCCCTCGCTGGCCAACCGACGTCTCTGACCGCGATATCCTGCGGCCCTCCTGCTCCTCCGCCCCGACCGTCCTGCCGTGAGGGGGTCTGCCGCGTGCCCCGCGTCGACCAGCAGCCCGCGCCGCGGGCCGGCCGACGTCGAGCGGCGCCCGAGCGCAGGCCACGGCTCTCCGGCCCCCGCCTTCCCGCGGTCCGGGTCGCCCGGCCCCGGCTGCCGGCGGCGTTGCGCTCCCGGCACCGGCTCGTGCCGGCCTGGGTCGCGCTGACCGCGGTCGCCGTCCTCGTCCTCGCCGGCGCCGCACTCGACCCGTGGGTCCGCTCGGACCTGCCGGGCTGGCTGCCGCGGGCCGCCGCGGTGACGATCACGACGGCGTACGCCGTGGCCCTGAGCGCCCGCAGCGGCGGCCGGCCGCTGGGCGCCGGAGCCCTCGCCCTGGCGCTCGCGGGAGTCGCGGTGGTGAGCGGCTCGCCGGTGCTGCTGGCCGCGGCCACGGTGAGCACCGCGGTGCTCGGAGCGGTGCTCGGGGTGCTGCTCACCGTGCCGGCCGCCCGCTTCTGGTGGGTGGTCCGTGAGTGCCTGGTCGCCGTCCTGGTCGCGGCGGTGGCCGCCCTCGCCGCCCCGGCCTACGGGGCCGAGGTCTCCGTCGAGCGCACCGGCTACGTCGTCCTCGGCCTCGCCCTGGTCGGCACGCTGCTGGTGGTCTACCGGCTCGGCGCCGGCTTCCACGGGCTCGGCCGGCGCGGCGCGGTCGTCATCGTGGCCGGGCTGCTGCTGCTCGCGGTCGCCCTCGCCTACACCGAGGCGCTGGCGCGGTGGGGGTCGCCGGAGCTGATCGCCACGCTGGAGGACGGCTACGACCGGGTGCACGACCTGCTCGGCGCCGTACCCCGCCCCCTCGAGGCCCTGCTCGGCCTGCCTGCCCTGGCCTGGGGCGTCTCCACCCGTGCCCGGCGGCGCCAGGGCTGGTGGCCCTGCGCGTTCGGCGCGGCCGGGCTGGCCGTGGTCGCCACCGCGCTGCTCGACCCGCGCCGGTCGCTGGGGGAGGCCGGTCTCGAGCTCGGGTACGGCGTCGGGCTCGGCCTGCTGCTGGGCTACCTCGTGATCCGGGGCGACGCCTTCCTCTCCGGCAACCGCGGCGTCCGGGCCCGGCGCGCGGAGGAGGCCGCGGCGCACCGGCCCGAGCCGCCCCGCGCGGCCGCCCTGCTCTGAGCCGCTCCGGGGGCGTCGGTCGCTGCCGCCCGGGGACCCGCCAGGCGGTAGGTTCACCGCCATGGCACGCGAACCTCGGACCTCGGACATCCTCGCGGAGATGGTCGCCAACGTGCTGACCGTCCAGGTCGGCCCCGGCGACCGCATCGCGCCCGGTGACACGGTCGTGCTGCTGGAGTCGATGAAGATGGAGATCCCGGTGCTCTCCGAGCACGCCGGCACGATCAACGCGGTGCGGGTCACCTCCGGCGACGTGGTGCAGGAGGGCGACATCCTCGTCTCGGTGGACCTCGACTGAGCCGCCGCTACACTCGCCCGGTGTCCTGGCCGCGGCCGGGGCTCGGAGGGGTGCCGGAGTGGCCGATCGGAACCGCCTTGAAAGCGGTCGCTGGCAGAGATGTCAGCCGCGGGTTCGAATCCCGCCCCCTCTGCTGGGCGGCTCGGGGGAGTCGTCGCAGAAAGGACCACAATGGCAGCGACGACAGCCCGACGGATCTTCGCCCTCGGCGGAGGCGGCTTCTCGATGGAGCCGGAGAACACCGCGCTCGACGACTACCTGCTCGCCCTGGCCCCGGTGCCGCGGCCGCGGGTGTGCTTCGTGCCGACCGCCAGCGGGGACGCGCCGGGCTACATCGAGACCTTCGAGCAGTCCTTCCCCGCGGAGCGGGCCGACGCCTCCGTGCTGCGGCTGTTCGCCCGCGAGCACGAGGACCTGCGCTCGTTCCTGCTCGATCAGCACGTGATCTACGTCGGCGGCGGCAGCACCGCCAACCTGCTCGCCGTGTGGCGGGTGCACGGGCTGCCCGAGATCCTCGCCGAGGCCGCCGACCACGGCACCGTCCTCGCCGGGATCAGCGCCGGTATGAACTGCTGGTTCCAGGCGTCGGTGACCGACTCCTTCGGCCCCGCACTGGCGCCGCTGCACGACGGCCTGGGCTTCCTCGAGGGCAGCGCCTGCCCGCACTTCGACGGTGAGGAGCACCGGGCCGCCACCTTGCACCGGCTGGTCGCGGAGGGCTTCCCTCCCGGGTACGCCGCCGACGACGGCTGCGGGCTGCTCTTCGAGGACGGCAAGCTGGTCGAGGCGGTGAGCTCGCGGCCGGAGGCCGGTGGCTACCGGGTCGAGCTCACGGCCGACGGCGTGGTGCAGCACCCGCTGCCCGTGAGATACCTCGGCCGCGACTGAGGACGCGGGCTACTCGGAGCCACCGAGCTCCAGCGAGACGCTGTCATAGACGAGGTCGTTGAGCCGCTGCTGGTGGTGCTCCACGTCGGTGATCAGCCGGTCCAGGTCGCTGCGCAGCCCGGCGAGGTCGGTCGCCTCCAGGACCGTCCGGCCCAGCGCCGCGATCCGCACGAGCAGGCGGTCACGCTCCAGGATCAGGTGGTGCTCGCGGGCCGCCAGCCAGGCGTCGCCGCCGCGCCGCTCGCTCTCCCGGTGCAGCGCCTCCCCGACGGCATCGAGCCGCCGGCGGACCAACGCCCGCCAGGTCTGGCCCCGGATCGGGCGCTCCACGGCCAGGCGCAGGGACTGGATCGCATGCTCGAGTCCGGTCATCCTCATGCCACCTCCGAAGTTCGGTGGACTTCGAGTGTGGACCCCGGGCGACGACCGCCACAAGAGGCGGGCGGACCCTCCCGCAGGGCCCGCTAGCCCGGTCCGGTTCAATCGACCCGTGCCCTCCGACTATCGACTCTCCCGACCTCTCGCTGCCCGGATGGCGGGCACCCTGGTGCTCGCCGTGGGGGTGGTCGCCGTGATCTGCTCCCTCGGCGCGGCGCTGCTCGACTGGCCGGAGTGGCTGGTCGTGCTGGCGCTGCTCCTCGTCGCCGCGGGCGGTGCGCTGGCCGCCGTACTGCTGCTGCGCCGGGCACGCGTGGTGCGGCTCGACGAGACCGGGTACGTCGTGCGCTGGGTGCGCGGCACCGGGGTCGCCCGGGGGCGGTGGAAGGACGTCGAGGACGTCGTCGCCACCGACGTGGGCGGCGAGCGGTGCGTCGTGCTGCGCCGCCGCGACGGCAGCACCACCACGATCCCGGTCGGGATCCTGGACCGGCCCGCCGAGGCCTTCGTGCAGGACCTCCAGCAGCACCTGAACCGGGGCCACGGCTACCGGCCGCTGCGCTGAGGGGGAGGCCCGCTGCCAGGTCCGGTGCCCGATTGGCCCAGTCGGCGAGGCGGCAGGTACCCTGAGCCTCGCTGTCTGGAGGTGTCGCCTAGTGGCCTATGGCGCCCGCCTGCTAAGCGGGTTGAGGGTGATTCCCTCTCGCGGGTTCAAATCCCGCCACCTCCGCCAGACCACGAACGGCCCCGCGGTGCTTCGGCGCCGCGGGGCCGTTCCTCGTCTCACTGCGGCGCGACCGTGACCTCCAGCGGCGTCCACGGGCCGACCCGGAACTCGCCGGTGGTGCGCACCATGACCGGCTGCAGCCCGACCGGCCGGCCCTCGCGGTAGGTCACCAGCGTGACCTCGGCGTCGCGGCGCAGCTTGCTGCCCAGGGCGACGGCGTACGCCGCCCCGCCGGTCGTCCCGTTGGTGTAGGAGTAGCCGACCGTCCCGTCCGCGGCGACCACGGGGCTCGGGCCGACCTGCTCGTGCAGGTGGCCGGCGAGGACCAGGTCCACGCAGCCGCGCTCGAGGGCTTCGCTGCCGCTGGCCGCGTCGTGGACGAGCAGCGTCGAGATCCGCTCGTCCTTCGCGTCCTGCGCGCAGGCGGCGTCGGCGAGCAGCGTGCGCTGCTCGTCGAAGGTGACCTCGCCGCTCTGGTCGCGCCAGCTGCCCAGGCCGCTGCTGCGCACGTCGCTGGCCCCCAGCAGCCTGATCCCGTCCGGTCCGTCGACGACGTCGCCGACCAGCGTGGTGAAGCCGAGCCCGGCGAGGTATTCGGTGACGAAGTCGCCGTTGTCGTGGTTGCCCGCCACGGCGTAGCGGTCGTCGTAGTCGTCGAAGGCGGAGTTCAGCGAGTCCAGGCTGAACGCCTCCCACGAGCCGCCGGTCGAGGTGTCGTCGCCGGCGTCGAGCAGGAACGTCGCCCCACCGGCGTCGGCGACGGCGCGGGCCACCGGGTCCATCCCGATGTTGTCGTGCCGGTCGCTGACCAGCAGCGCCACGACCTCTCCCTCCTGCGGTGCGCGGAGCTGGGAGGCCAGCGCCGGGGCAGCGGCGGTCAGGTCCTGGTAGAACGTCAGGCTCTTGCGATAGGTCGCCAGCGCGCTCTCGACCAGGCGCCGGGTTCCGCTGGTCATCAGCCCGGACTCCACCTCCAGGCCGGCGGCGCGAGAGGGGAGGTCGACGTCGGGCAGCGCCTCCGCGAGCGGCTGCCAGCTCTGCTCCCGCACGCTCGGCTCGTCGGAGTCCTCGACCAGCGTCCCGGTGCCGACCGCCGCGACCACCACCAGGGCGCAGACGGCGGTTGCCCCGGTCCGGCGGCGGCTCCACGGGTGCGCCAGCTCGGACCACCGGCGACGCCCGACCAGCAGCACGAGGCCCGGGGCGGCGAGACCCAGCAGGGCCCCGACGACGGCGCTGTCGAGGGCCATGTCCACGAGGGTGGCGCGCACCTTCGCGATCTGGCCCTCGGGCTGGCTGGCGAGCAGTGCGTAGCGCTCCACCAGGGCCTCGTAGGAGCGCAGGTCGGTGGGGCCGAGGTCGAGGGCGGCGCCGAGCCGGGAGCCGGAGGCGATCCGGAAGCTGGGCAGGTAGGGCCCGAGGTCCACGGTGGCGTAGCCGTCGAGGGTCGGCTCGAGATCGGTGTCGTGGCCGGCGAGGACGATCGTCCGGGAACCGGTGAGGAAGAGCGTCACCGCGATCGGTACGGCGGTCAGCAGCCAGACCACCGCCAGGGTGGCCGCCCACCGCGGGTCCGGGCGGCGCAGCGCGGCGAACGGACCCATCGGACGAGGATAGGTCACCGCGTCGGCTCCGGTGGTTGTCGATCCTGCACAACTACGCAACGATGGTGAATCGCTGTTTTAGGCGTTTGCGGGGCCTCCGCCCGCGAGATTCGTCCGATTCCTCCCAAAAACGGGGCCGGGCGCGTGCTGTGCTGATTATGGGGGATCCAGGGCACCTGTGTCTGCTTGTCGCAGTTTTTGCAGGAACATGCAGTGCACACTCCTGCGGCTGGAATCACTGGCTTGGGGCTCTTGGGTGACCCACACTTGAGGTCAGGCGGGAAACCGCCACTCCTGGGACGACGAGCATGAGGTAACCACATGAACCAGCACCGCACCGCTGCCAAGATCATCGCCGGCCTCACGCTGACGGTCGGCCTGTTCGCCGGGGTCGTCGCCCCGGCCCAGGCCAACGACACCGGCTGGAACGGCACCAAGACCCTCAACAACGACACCGGCTGGAACGGCACGAGCATCACCAACCGCTGAGCCTCCAGCTACCCCCACAAACGCGACCGGCCATCCCCCCGGCCCGGCTCGCCACACAGGTCCAGACGAGGACGAAACGAGTCATCCCCCCGGCAGTTTCGATCCCAGTGCCATCCCCCCGGCCCGTCTCGACCGCACACGCGAGGGCAGTTCATCGTCAGGGTGACTGCCCTCGCTGCGTGTCCTGGGGAGGGTGAACGCGGGGGTCAGTCGTCCTCGACGGCCTCGACCAGCTCCAGGTCGTCGACCTCGCCGTCCGGCTCCGGCGCGGGGAGCGGCAGCGCGGCGCCGTCACGGCCCATGGCGTAGCCGAGCTGGAACCGGGTCTGGACGCCGTACTCGTCCTTCAGCGCCGCGATGTAGCCGGCGTACGTGCGGGTGCTGACCCCCAGCCGCTTGGCGCTGGCCGGGTCGCTGTGGCCCTCGGTGAGCAGCCGGATCGTCATCGCCCGGACATCGGCGGCGATGTGCCGCTCCGCCTGGTTCCCGCTGACGTTGAACGGCTGCGCGCGCTCCCAGGAGCGCTCGAAGATGTCGACCAGGTAGGCGATGAGCGACTTCTCGTAGATCGCGATGGCCACGTGGTGGTTGTCGGAGGCCGGCACCACCGCGACCTGGCGGTCCACGACGATCAGCCGCCGGAAGAACTCGTCGAGCGTGCGGACCTCCGCCCCGTGGCTGATGATGTCGGCGACGTACTCCCGGGTGGCCGGACTGTGCCGGGCGGAGTGCTGGTAGAGGGTGCGCATGCGTACGCCGCGCGCCAGCGCCTTCACGTCGCGGTCCTCCGCCACCGCGAGCGCGTTCGCGGGGCGGCGGCCGTGCGGCTGGGCGGTGAGCAGCTCGGCACGGCAGTCGTTGACCGCGGCCGCGATGAAGTTGTTGATGTTGTCGAGCCCGTGGATCTCGGTGATCGGGTGGACCGTGGCCTGGGGGGAGGTCCGGAACACCTGCCCGAGCTCGCTGAAGGTGTCGGCCCAGCGCGCGGACTCGGTGAGCAGGTCCGCGCCCTGCTGGCCGAGCGGGACCACGATCTGGGCCTGCACCGCCGAGGGGTCCATCGGGTAGAGCCGGTTGCTGCCCTCGTCGAGGCGGATCAGGCCGATGTCGAGCAGCAGGTCGAGCGCCGGCTGATTGCGCGCGTCGTGCAGCCGCGGGTCGTCCGCCGGCAGGGAGCCGTGCGCCACCGCGTTGGTGTAGATCCGCCTCGCCGTCGTCTCCAGCAGCTGGCGATCGTCGGGGCCGTAGCTACCTCGCTCCACGTACATCCTCTCCGGTCACGGCGTCAGTATGCCCCGGCATCACCTCTGACAGACGTCACCGGGCCCGCCACCAGCTGAGGTGACGGGCCCCGTGAGGTGTGCGGCCGGGGGGCGGCGCTCAGTCCCCGAGACGTGCCTTGAGGCCGTCGAGCTCGGTCCAGAGCACGGTCGGCAGGTCGTCGCCGAACTTCTCGAACCACTCGGTGATCTGCGGGATCTCGGCCTTCCACTCCTCGACGTCCACCCGGAGGGCGGCCTCGAGCTGCTCGTCGGTCATGTCCAGGCCCTCGGTGTCGAGCGAGGCCGGCGTCGGCACGTGGCCGACCGGGGTCTCGGTCGCCTCGGCCTGGCCGTCGATGCGCTCGACCACCCACTTCAGCACCCGGCTGTTCTCACCGAAGCCGGGCCACAGGAAGCCCCCGTCCTCGTCGCGGCGGAACCAGTTGACGTAGAAGATCCGCGGCAGTTTCGCCGCGTCGTGCTCCTTGCCCATCTTGATCCAGTGGTTGAAGTAGTCGCCGGCGTTGTAGCCGATGAACGGCAGCATCGCCATCGGGTCGCGGCGCACCACGCCGACCGCCCCGGTGGCCGCGGCCGTGGTCTCCGAGGAGAGCGTCGCGCCCATGAAGGTGCCGTGGGCCCAGTCGCGGGCCTCGGTCACCAGCGGGATGGTCGTCTTGCGCCGGCCGCCGAAGAGGATCGCGTCGATCGGCACGCCCTTCGGGTCGTCGTACTCCGGGGCGAGGATCGGGCACTGCTTGATCGGCGTGCAGTAGCGGCTGTTCGGGTGCGAGCTGAGCTCGTCGGAGTCCGGCGTCCAGTCGTCGCCCTTCCACGAGCGGGCGTGGGCCGGCTCGTTCTCCAGGCCCTCCCACCAGATGTCGCCGTCGTCGGTGAGCGCGACGTTGGTGAACACCGAGTTGCCGATGTCGATGGTCTTCATCGCGTTCGGGTTGGTGTCCTGGTTGGTGCCGGGGGCGACGCCGAAGAACCCGAACTCGGGGTTCACCGCGTAGAGACGGCCGTCGTCGCCGATCCGCATCCAGGCGATGTCGTCGCCGAGGGTCTCGACCTTCCAGCCCGGCACGGTCGGCGCCAGCATGGCGAGGTTGGTCTTGCCGCAGGCGCTCGGGAACGCGGCCGCGACGTACTTGACGACGCCCTGGGGGCTGGTCAGCTTGAGGATCAGCATGTGCTCGGCGAGCCAGCCCTCGTCGCGAGCCATCACCGAGGCGATGCGCAGCGCGTAGCACTTCTTGCCGAGCAGCGCGTTGCCGCCGTAGCCGGAGCCGTAGGACCAGATCGCGCGCTCCTCGGGGAACTGCACGATGTACTTGGTGTCGTTGCACGGCCACGACACGTCGGCCTGGCCGGGCTCGAGCGGCATGCCGACCGAGTGCAGGGCCGGGACGAAGCCGGCGTCGGTCTCCTCCATGCGGCGCAGCACGCTGCTGCCCATGCGGGCCATCACGCGCATCGAGACGACGACGTACGCCGAGTCCGTGATCTCCACGCCGAACATCGGCTTCTCGGCCTCGAGGTGGCCCATCACGAACGGGACGACGTACATGGTCCGGCCGCGCATGCACCCGCGGTACAGCTCGGTCATGAGCGCCTTCATCTCGCCCGGGTCCATCCAGTTGTTGGTGGGCCCGGCGTCCCGCTCGTCGACGGAGCAGATGAAGGTGCGGTCCTCGACGCGAGCGACGTCGGTCGGGTCGGACTGGGCGAGGAAGGAGTTCGGCTTCTTCTCCGGGTTCAGCCGGGTGAAGGTGCCGCTGTCCACGAGCTGCTGGGTCAGCTGCTCCCACTCGGCGTCGTCGCCGGTGCACCAGTGCACCCGGTCGGGCTGGGTGAGCTCGGCGACCTGCTCGACCCAGGAACGGATCCCCTCGTGCGTGGTGGGCGGGTTGCTCGATGCGCTGCTGGTCTGGGCGCTCTCGGTGGGGGTGCTGCCGATGTCGGTCGTCATGCTCAACCGGTCCTCTCACGCTTTCAGCCCGCCGGAACGACGGACGCCCACCACGCGGAGTGCGGGTGGTCATTGTCGGGAGTCGTTGTGAGGTCGCCGCGCCATTGCAGCGACGTTGTTCCCCCAGGTCACCCCGTCAGTCAGGCGCCGGAGCAGCCCTGAGGTTGGTGAATGTACTCACAAAGTCAGACGCCCGACCATTGGATCGATCAAGGGTGTGACCCCCGTCTCACCCGCGGTGTGGTGGTGCTTCCGAAGCTGCCCGCATCGCCTGTTTTCGCAGGTGAAACGGGGTTTCGGCGCTTCTCACCAGCGGGGCTGGATGGCCTCGCGCAGGTGGGTGTCGTAGATCCGCCGCACGCCCTCGTCGAAGGCCGGGCCGAGCTCCGGCACCGATCCCGCTGCGGCGTTGCCGGTCGCCTGGGCGACGTTGCGCGCGCCGGGGATGACCGTGGAGACCTCCGGGTGCTGCCACAGCCAGGCCACCGCGGCCTGCGCGGGGGTGATGTCCGCGGGGGCCTCCGCCTCCACCAGCCGGGTGAACTCGCCGGCGGCGCGCAGACCGGTCGACCAGTCGACGCCGGAGAACGTCTCCCCGATGTCGAACGCGCTGCCGTCGCGGTTGTAGGTGCGGTGGTCGTCCGCGGCGAAGGTCGTGGACTCGTCGTACTTCCCGCTCAGCAGCCCCGAGGCCAGCGGGACCCGGACGATGATGCCGACGCCGGCCGCCGCGGCCGCGGGGAAGACCTCCTCGACCGGCTTGAGGCGGAACGCGTTGGCGATGATCTGCACGGTCGCGACGTGCGGGCGGGCGATCGCGGTGAGGGCCTCGTCGACCCGCTCCACGCTGACGCCGTAGGCCGCGATCGCGCCGTCGGCGACCAGGGTGTCGAGGGCGTCGAAGACGGCGTCGTCGGAGTACACCGCGGTCGGCGGGCAGTGCAGCTGCACCAGGTCGAGGGTGTCCACGCCAAGGTTGCGGCGGGACCGGTCGGTCCAGGCGCGGAAGTGCTCCAGGACGTAGTTCTCCGGCACCTGGTCGACGCGGCGGCCCATCTTGGTCGCGACCGTGACGCCGGCGTCCGGGTGGTCGACGAGGAAGCGGCCGATCACCTTCTCGCTGCGCCCGTCGCCGTACACGTCCGCGGTGTCGAAGAACGTCACCCCGTGCTCGACCGAGGCCTCCAGCACCGCGCGGGCGTCGTCCTCGGAGACCTCGCCCCAGTCGGCGCCGAGCTGCCAGGTGCCGAGGCCCACCACCGACACCTGTCGTCCGGTCCTGCCGAGCGTGCGTGTCTGCATGGGGATCCCTTCGTCGGTGGGCGGTGCGGTGCCATCGTCCTACCCACCCCGGCCCGCGGCACGCGCAGCCGAGTGCTGCGTCCGCGGGCAGCAGGCCGCGGCCTCAGCCGCCGAGATGACGAAAGCCGGGCCCGTGGTGGGGGCCCGGCTTTCGGTGATGTCCTGGGACATCGGATCTGCGCGCTCGGAGGGATTCGAACCCCCAACCTTCTGATCCGTAGTCAGATGCTCTATCCGTTGAGCTACGAGCGCACGGCCCGGTGGTGACTGGGCTCGGACACTTTAGCGTGCCGCTCCACCGGGGGCGAAATCGACCGGCGGCGTCAGGCGCGGGGCACCGTCGTCGTCGAGCCGTCCGCCCAGACGACGAGCCCGGTCCGCCGACGCTGTTCCAGCCAGCGGGCCGCCCCGGAGCCGAGGGCGTAGGCGGCGGTGGCGTCGATGTCGGTCCAGGTCAGGTCGTCCCCGATCACCGTCACCGAGGCGACCCCTCGCGGCGGCCGGCCGGTGCGGGCATCGACCAGGTGGTCGCCGCGGTGCGCCGTGCCGGAGGTGGCGACCGCGCCGTTCGACACCGGCACCACGGCCACCAGGCGGGTGCTGTCGCGCGGGTCCTCGATGCCGATCCGCCACGGCTCCGACGCCGGGTCCACGGTCCGGCAGACCAGGTCCCCGCCGGCGGAGAGGGAGAAATCGGTGTCGGCGAGCGCCCGGAGCGGTACGGCGGCCCGCTCCACCGCCCAGCCCTTCACCACGCCGGACGGGTCGAGCACCACGTCGCCCTCGACGCCACGACGACGTACCGAGAAGGCGCCGTCCGACTGCTGCTCGGCCAACGCGCCGAGGGCCAGCACCTCGGCCACCTCGGCGGGGCAGTCCTCGAGCGCGATCTCTCCGCGGCCGAGCCGCGAGACGTAGGAGTCGGCGCGGTAGGTGCTGAACACCCGGTCCACCTCGAGCAGCACCCCCATCGCGTCGGTCCAGGCCTCGAGCCCCAGACGGTCGTGGGCGTGCCGGCCGCGCAGCGCCAGGCTGATCGGCATCCCCATCGTGTGGGCGACCAGGCGCCGCGGCGGCGCGGCGGTCGTGCGGACGGCCGGAGTCGTGCGGCTCATGGCGCTCACAGCCCCGCCTGGTCGATGGCGCTCTGCAGCGACTGGAGGTAGCCGCCGCTGGTGACCGTGGCGCCGCTGACCATGTCGATGTTCGCGCTCTGCGCGCTCATCGTGCTCTGCACCAGGATCGGCAGCGCGTAGGAGTTGATCTGGTCGTCGGTCGAGTTGCCGCTGGGGTACTGCAGCACGGCCACGTCGGTGATCCGGCCGCCCTGCACGGTCAGCTGGACCTGCACCGGGCCCCACTGGGTCTGCACGGTGCTGCCGGTGACTGTCCTCGTGCCCATCTGCCCGGTGCCGGCGGACCCGCCCGAGCCCATCGAGCCGCCGGAGCCCGAACCGGAGCCCGAGCCGGACCCGGAGCCGGGGGGCGCCCCGCCGCTCGTCGTCGCCGGCTGGGCGCCGGAGGTGATGGCCGTCTGCGGCGCCGTGGCCAGGGCACCCGAGGTCGATGTGTGGTAGCCGAAGAGGAGCACCACGATGGAGATCGTGCTCAGGATCCACGTGACGATGCGTTTCATGTGATCACCAGCTGAAGGTCTCGAGGTGGAACTGCTCGGGAGGAAGCCCGGCCGCCAGCGCGGTCTCGCGCACTGCGGCGGCCCAGGGCTCGGGGCCGCAGACGTAGAGGTCGCGCTCGACGAGGTCGGGGACCCAGAACCGCAGGGCGGTCAGGTCGGTGGCGGTGCCGACGTGGTCGCCGAGCCAGGACCGGGTGCTCCGCCGCCGGCCGGGCAGGTAGAGCACGTCGAGTCCGCGCTCGCGCTCCAGGGCGTTGAGCTCGTGGACGAACAGCGGCTGGTCGTGGAAGCGGTACAGCAGCACCGCCTCGCCGCGGCGGTAGGGCAACCCCTCGGCCAGGGCCCGCAGCGGCGTGATGCCGACCCCGGCCCCGATGAAGGCGACCTTGTGCCGCGAGCGTGCCCGCGGGCTCAGCCTTCCGTAGGGCCCCTCGAGCAGCACCGGCGTGCCGGGCCGCAGCCGCGACAGCCCCGCGCTGTCGTCGCCGAGCGCCTTCACGCTGATCCGCAGGCTCCGGGCGTCGGGCGCCGCCGAGAGCGAGTAGGGGTGCGCCCGGGTCCAGCCCTTGCGGCCCAGGAACCGCCAGGTGAAGAACTGCCCGGCCTCGGCGCCCAGCTCCTCGAGGTGCCGCCCGGTCATGTAGACCGAGACGGTGCCGTCGCCCTCGTGCACCACCGAGGTGACGCGGACCCGGTGCCGGGCGCTGCGCCACAGCGGCAGCCCCACCCGGAAGACGAGCACGGCGGCAGCCGCCGCGGCCCATAACGTCCACCAGTACACGGTGGCCGCGGTCGAGGTGAGGAACTGCTGGCCGGTCCACAGCTGGTGCGGCAGGGCCAGGCCGACGCCGAGGTAGGCGTAGAGGTGCAGCAGGTGCCAGGACTCGTAGCGGATCCGCCGGCGGGCCGCTTTGATGCTGGTGAACACGACCAGCATCAGCGCGACGGTGCCGCCGAGCGCCAGCAGCATCCCGGGGTAGCCGGTGGTCAGCTGCCAGAACGTGCGCGGGGTCGCGGCGACCTGCCCGGCGGCGTACCCCCAGGTGATCAGCACGACGTGCGCCAGCATCAGGTTGAACGAGGTGAACCCGACGATCCGGTGGATCCGGGCCAGCCGGTCCTGGCCGAACGCGCCCTCGAGGACGGGCAGCCGCGCCATCAGCAGCACCTGGACGAGCAGCAGGTCGGAGGCGACCAGGCCGGTCAGCCGACCGGTCGAGGTGAGCCCCGACTGCCAGCCGGCAAGGTCGCGCAGCCCGCCGCCGGCGGCCCACCAGTAGGTCACCAGCAGCAGGCCCAGCCACAACGCCGTGCCGGCGATCAGCCGCACCCAGGAGTCCAGGCGCACGCGGTGGAACGGGTCGCCGAGGGCGTGGCCGCGCCGGTTCACCCCGCTGGCCGCCCGCACGGTCGTCATGTCGTCCGACTCGGCACCGCGGGCGGGGTGCTCGCGGTGCTGCCGGGGCCGGGGATCAGCTGGTGGGGAAGCCGCGCGGACTCCTGGTCCGGCAGCGCGCCGTGGCCGTCGTCGGCCTCCGGGGCGAGGTTCGGCGGCAGGCCCGGTGCGGTGCCCGGCGGGGCGTGGAACTGCTGGCCGTCCGGACCGCCCGCCTGACCGGGAGCGCCGTCGCTGACCAGACCGGCCCGGTCGTGCCCGGGCTCGGCGGTGGCGTGCCCGAGCGCCAGGCCCCCCGCGCCGCCGAGCGCCATCAGCCCGAGCGCGCCGCCGGCCGCCACCAGGGCGCCCCGGGTGCGGAGCCGGGCGAACCGCCCAGGACCGCGCGGGCCGGGCTGGTCCGGGTCGGGGGTACGGCGTCACCGGCCGGCCGCGACGACTCCGGGCCCGGGATCGGGCGGTCGGGGCGCGGTCCGGCTGCCGGGCCGAGAGGCGGCTGCGCCGGGACGGGGCGGGTGGCCTCGGGGCCGCCCGCGGGCTCCCAGCGGGATCCGCTGCGGGGGGTCGGCTCGTCGTTCATCTCTGCTCCTGTCGTCGGGGTGCAACGACAGCCTCACCGGACAGCCTGGACGGACGGAGTGAACGACCTGTGGGTCACCTGTGGATTGGCGGGCGGACCGGCAGCGACACGGTGAAGGCCGTGTGGCCGGGGCGCGAGGACACCGTGATCCGGCCGCCGTGCGCCTCGGTGATCGCCTTGGCCAGGGAGAGGCCCAGCCCGGCCCCGCCGCTGGCGCGGGTGCGTGCCGAGTCGCCCCGGGTGAAGCGCTCGAAGACGCTGTCGCGCAGGTCCGCGGGGAGCCCCGGCCCGTCGTCGAGCACGCTCAGCACCGCGGTCGCACGATCCGCGGCGAGGTGCGCCCCGACCGTGACCGTGGTGCCGGCGGGGGTGTGCCGCCGGGCGTTGGCGAGCAGGTTGGCCAGCACCTGGTGCAGCCGCTGCTCGTCGCCGACCACCACGACCGGCTCGTCGGGCAGGTCCAGGGCCCAGCGGTGGTCCGGCGCCATCACCCGCGAGTCGCCGACCGACTCGAGCACCATCTTGGTCAGATCCACGTCGGCCCGCTCGAGCGGTCGGCCGGCGTCCAGCCGGGCCAGCAGCAGCAGGTCCTCGACGAGCGCCGACATCCGGGCCGCCTCGACCTCGACCTTGGCCATCGCCTGCCGCAGCTGGGCGGCGTCGGGCTCTGCGCTGCGCCGGCTCAGCTGGGCGTAGCCGTTGATGGTGGCCAGCGGGGTTCGCAGCTCGTGCGAGGCGTCGGCCACGAACTGCCTCACCTGCTGCTCGCTGCGGTGCCGCTCGTCGAGGGAGCGCTCCACGTGGCCGAGCAGCGTGTTGAGGGCCGAGCCGACCTGGCCGATCTCGGTGCGCTCGTCGGTGAGCGGCTCGGGGACCCGGGCGGTCATCCCGATCTCGCCGGTGGCCAGGGGGAGCTGGGCGACCTCGTGGGCGGTGCGGGCGACCTGGTGCAGCGGACGCATCTGCCGGCGTACGACGACCAGCGCGATGCCGCCGGCGGCGAGGATCCCGGCCAGGATGAACAGCACCTCGCCGCTGACCAGCTTGCGGATGGTGGCGTCGACGTCCCGGGTCGGCAGCCCGGCCGCCACGTCGAACGAGCCGTTGTCGGTGACCGCCACCCGGTAGTCGCCGAGGCCGCGGAGGTCGACGCCGTGCGGGGCTCCGTCGGCGGGCACCGCGCGCAGGGCCGCGAGCGCCGCGCGGGAGAGCGGGGCGAGGTCGCCGTCCTCGGTGATCACCTGGCCGAGGGCGGCGCCGGTGGTGAGGTACGCCGCGACGGTGCCGGTCTCCTGGCCGCGACCCGGCTCGACGTCGGGGAGGCCGTGGACGTCGGTGTCCCCGCTCCCCTCGTGGTCGCCGTCCGGGTCGGTCGCCGGCGCGGGGCCGTCGCGCAGCGCGCGGGCGGAGGTCAGCTGGACCTCGGTGTCGAGCCGGTCCAGCAGGTAGGACCGGATCGCGACGGTGGTCGCGACCGCGATCAGCAGGCTGACCACGGTCACCAGCAGGACCGCGGTCAGCACCAGCCGGCTGGTCAGGGACGAGGGCAGGAGCCGCCGCACGGGGTCAGCCCGCGGGCTTCAGGACGTAGCCCGCGCCGCGCATCGTGTGGATCATGGGCTCCCGGCCGGCGTCCACCTTCTTGCGGAGGTAGGAGATGTAGAGCTCCACGACGTTCGCCTGGCCGCCGAAGTCGTAGTTCCACACCCGGTCGAGGATCTGCGCCTTGGAGAGCACCCGGCGCGGGTTGCGCATCAGGAACCGCAGCAGCTCGAACTCGGTGGCGGTGAGCGCGATCTCCTCGCCGTCGCGGCGCACCTCGTGGCTGTCCTCGTCGAGGACGAGGTCGCCGACGGTGAGCACGGCGCTCTCCCGCCGGTCGCTGGCCCCGGCCCGGCGCATCAGCCCGCGCAGCCGGGCCACCACCTCCTCGAGGCTGAACGGCTTGGTGACGTAGTCGTCGCCGCCCGCCGTCAGCCCGGCCACCCGGTCCTCGACGGAGTCGCGCGCGGTCAGGAAGAGCACGGGTACGTCGGGGTGGTGGGCGCGCACCCGGCGCAGCACCTCCATGCCGTCGAAGTCGGGCAGCATCATGTCGAGGACGACCGCGTCGGGGCGCTCCTCCTTGGCGGCCTTGACCGCCCCGCGGCCGGTGTGGGCCGTCGCGGTCTGCCAGCCCTCGTAGCGCAGCGCCATGCTGAGCAGCTCGGCGATGTTGACCTCGTCGTCGACGATCAGGACCCGCAGCGGCGACCCGTCGGGGCGCGTCAGCTGCGCGGAGGCCTGGGTCACGCCTCCCAGCATGACGCAGCCGGCCCGCGGCGTCCTGGCAAAAGGCTGTGCGTTCCCTGTGCCTTCACTCGATGACGCGCAGCCGCACCGTCTCCGGGACCTCGCGCAGCTCGGCGAGCATCTCGGGGGTGGGCTCGGAGGCGGTGTCGGTGACGACGTACCCGGTGTGGCCGCGGGTGGCGAGCACCTGGCCGTCGATGTTGACCTCGTGCGCGGCGAGTACCTGGTTGAGGTGGGCGAGCACCCCGGGGGTGTTCTGGTGCAGGTGCGCGATCCGCTGGGCGTGCACCGACCGGTCGGGGGTCAGCGTCGGCAGGTTCACCGACAAGGTGGTGCTGCCCAGGTGCACGTAGTCGCGGAGCTTGCCGCCGACGAACCGGCCGATGTCCTCCTGCGCCTCCTCGGTGGAGCCGCCCACGTGCGGCGTGAGGATCACGTTGGGCAGCCCGCGCAGCGGCGAGTCGAACCGGTCGCCGCGGCTCAGCGGCTCGTCGGGGAAGACGTCGACCGCGGCGCCGGCCAGGTGGCCGGAGGTGACGCTCTCGGCCAGCGCGTCGTAGTCGACGACGAACCCGCGGGACAGGTTCAGGAACAGCGAGCGGGGCCGCATCCGGGCGAACTGCTCGGCGCCGAAGATGCCGGCGTTCCCGGCGCGTCCGTCGACGTGCAGCGTCACCGTCTCCACCGAGTCCAGCAGCTCGCCGAGGGAGGAGCAGCGGCGCGCGTTGCCGAGCGCCAGCTTGTCCTCGGTGTCGTAGAAGAAGACCTGCATGCCGAGCATCTCGGCGACCACCGACAGCTGCGAGCCGATGTTGCCGTAGCCCACGATGCCCAGGGTGCGGCCGCGGATCTCGTGGCTGCCGGTCGAGGACTTGTCCCACACCCCGTCGTGCAGGGCGCGGTCCCGCTCGGTCAGCCGGCGGGCCATCGCGATGATGTTCGCCACCGCGAGCTCCACCACCGAGCGGGTGTTGGAGTACGGCGCGTTGAAGACCCCGATGCCGTGCCGGGTGGCGGCGTCCAGCGCGATCTGGTTGGTGCCGATGCAGAACGCGCCGATCGCCACCAGGTCCGGCCGGGCGTCCAGGACCCTCGCGGTCACCGAGGTCTTCGAGCGGATGCCGAGCAGGTCGACACCGTCGAGCGCGGCGATCAGGTCGTCCTCGCCGAGCGCGGCGGTGCGCAGGTCGACCTCGACCCCCGCCTCCCCCAGGATCGTCGCGGCCAGCGGGTGCGGGTTCTCGAGCAGCAGTGCCTTCACGCCCCCAGCCTCCCAGGCGGCCTCCCGACGGTCGGGGCCGGGACCCGGCCGGTGAACCGGGAGGGATGAGAGGCTCGCCCCGTGACCTCGTGGATCGACTCCGATGAGCACGGGAGCCGGCTGGCCGCCGAACGGCAGCGGCTGCTCGGCTTCGGCCTGGGGACGGCGCACCCGCTCGGCGGCGCCGCCTGGCTCGACGACGCCGGCAACCCCGACCTCGAGCGGCCGGTGCAGACCTGGATCACCGCCCGGATGGTGCACGTCTACGGCCTGGGTCTGCTGCTCGGCCGTGAGGACTGCCGCCCGGTGGCCGAGGCGGCGCTGGCCGGGCTGACCGGCCCCCTGCACGACGGTGAGCGGGGCGGCTGGTTCGCCGCCGTACTCGCGGACGGGTCGCCGGAGCCGCCGGCCGAGAAGTCCTGCTACGCCCACGCCTTCGTGGTGCTCGCCGCCTCGACCGCGACCCTCGCCGCCCTCGACGGCGGTCGCGCGCTCCTGGAGCAGGCGACCCGCGTGCTCGAGGACCGGTTCTGGGACGACGAGGCGGGACTGTGCCGCGACTCCTGGGACCGCGGCTGGAGCGTCGCGGACGGCTACCGCGGCATCAACGCCAACATGCACGCCGTCGAGGCGATGCTCTCCGCCGTCGATGCCGGCGCCGACCCGGTCTGGCGGCAGCGCGCGCTGCGGATCTGCCGGTTCGTCGAGCGGCAGGCGCGAGGCAACCACTGGCGGATCCCCGAGCACTACGACGCGTCCTGGGTCGCCCTCCCGGACTACCACCGGGAGAACCCGCGGGACCCGTTCAAGCCGTTCGGTGCCACGGTCGGCCACGGCTTCGAGTGGGCCCGGCTGATGCTGCACCTGGAGGCGGCCCTCGGCACGCAGGCGCCGGACTGGCTCGCCCCGGCGGCGGTGTCGCTGTTCGACCGGGCCGCCACCGACGGCTGGGCGGTCGACGGGGAGCCGGGCTTCGTCTACACCACCGACTGGGCGGGCGTCCCGGTCGTGCGCGAGCGGATGCACTGGGTCGCCGCCGAGGCGGTCGCGGCGGCGGCGGTGCTGCACCGGCGGACCGGGAAGGAGCGCTACGCCCGGCTCTACCGCACCTGGTGGGAGTACGTCGACACCGCGCTCGTCGACCGGGACGCGGGCTCCTGGCACCACGAGCTCGACGTGCACAACCAGCCGGCGGCCACCGTCTGGCCGGGCAAGCCGGACCTCTACCACGCGGTGCAGGCCACCCTGGTGCCGCGACTGCCGCTGGCCCCGATGCCGGCCGCCGCCGTGCGGGCCGGGTCGACCGGCTGACCGGCGCGCCCTACACCGGCTCCGCCTCGCCCTCCCCCTCAGCCGGCCGGGGACGGGTCAGCCGGGCCAGCAGCGGCACCATGAGCAGCGCCGCGAACAGCCGCAGCACCTGCAGGCTGAAGACCAGGCCGGTGTCGGCCCCGGTGGACAGCGCAATCGCCACCACGGCGTACAACCCGCCCGGGGTGGTGGCCAGGTAGGCGTCGAGCGGGCTGATCCCGGTGGTCAGCGAGACGACGTAGCCGATCGCCGCGCAGGTGAGGATCGTGCCGGCCACCTGGATCAGCGCGAGCGGCAGCAGCCGCATGATGAGCCGCAGCGTCTGCGGGGTGAACTTCACGCCGACCTGGACGCCGATCACCACGTAGCCGGCGTTGAGCAGCACCGTGGGCACCGTCGCGTCGCCGAACAGCCCGGTCCCGGCGAGCAGCACGCTGACCAGCATCGGCAGCAGCACCGCGCCGCCCGGGAAGGACAGGTAGCGCACCGCGACCAGGCCGATCCCGAGCGCGATCAGCGTGAACGCGTACGCCGTCCAGGACGCGCCGGCCCCGCTCTGCGGGCCGCCGGTCAACGAGGCGGACGGGTCGATCAGCCCCGCCACCACCGGCATCGTGAAGAGCACGACGAGCACGCGCAGGTACTGGATGGTCGCCACCACCGGCTCGTCGGCGCCGGCGTCCCGGGCGGTCGCCACCACCCCGGAGGCACCGCCGGCGATGGAGGCGAAGCTGGCCGTCGTGGCGGTGACGCCGGGCTGCAGCCGCAGCACCTGGCCCCAGGCGAGGCTGGAGAGCAGCGTCCCGGCGAGCGCCAGCGCGATCACCCAGCCGTGCTCGGCGAAGGTGTCGAGCAGCTCGACGGTGACCAGGGTTCCCACCGAGACCCCGATGACCGCCTGCCCGAGGGTGCCCGCGGAGCGCGGGACGTCCGGCGCCTGGGCCGCCATCGAGGTGACCAGGCCGCCGACGAGCGCGCCGAGCAGGTACGGCGCCGGGGCGCCCGCCAGCGTCAGGGCGCCGATCGAGGCCGCCACGAGCACCCCGAGGAGCAGCCACCGTCTCAGCACCGACCTACCCTAGGTGCCCGGTGCGCAGCGGCGAGAGGTGGTGACCGGTCGGTGGTCGACGCAGCATCCGTGCGTCGTCGGGGCAGCGTCACCTTGTGCCTCGTCGTCGCCCTGGCCTGGGGCGGCTGCACCTTCGGTTCCGGCTCGGCCGACCACGGCGACGGCGGTGCGGACGGGCACGCCGACGGCCGGCTGCACCGGGTCGTCCGCGTGGTCGACGGCGACACGGTGCACGTCGACTGGCGGGGCGAGGACACCACGGTGCGGATCATCGGCATCGACACCCCCGAGTCGGTGAGCCCGAGCACCCCGGACGAGTGCTGGGGCTCGCGCGCCACCCGGGCCGCCGAGGGGCTGCTGGAGGGGCGCCGGGTGGCGGTGGTGCTGGATCCTTCGCAGGGGCGGCGCGACGTCTACGGCCGGCTGCTGGCGTACCTCGACATCGAGGGTGGGCAGGACTTCGGCGAGGCGATGATCCGGGCCGGCGACGCGGTGGAGTACACCTACGACGACCCCTACGCGCGCCAGGCGGGCTACCGGTCCGCCGAGCGTGCCGCCCGAGCGGCCGACCGTGGGCTGTGGGGCGCCTGCGGCGGACCGGATCGGCCGCTCAAGGGCCCGTGACAGACTCGCCGTCATGACCACTCCGACCGTCGCCCTGCTCGGCACCGGCGCCATGGGCGCCGGCATGGCCCGCAACATCGCCGCCGCCGGCATCCCGCTGAGAGTCTGGAACCGCAGCACCGACAGGGCCCGTCCGCTCGCGGAGTCGGGCGCGAAGGTCTGCGACTCCGTTGCCGAGGCCGTCGACGGCGCCGACGTCGTGATCACCATGCTGTGGGACGCCGACTCCGTCGAGCAGACCCTGCGGGAGGCGGCCGGCAGCTTCGCGGCCGGGGCGGTGCTGCTGCAGACCACCACGGTCGGCGTCGACGGAGCGGCGCAGCTGGACAAGGTGGCCGCCGAGCTCGGCCTGGTCCACCTCGACGCCCCGGTTCTCGGCACCAAGGGCCCCGCCGAGCAGGGGAACCTGGTCGTGCTCGCCTCGGGACCCGAGGACGCCCGCGACCGGGTCGACGCGGTGCTCGAGGCCATCGGCTCCCGCACCCTCTGGGTCGGCGGGGCCGGCGCCGGCTCCCGGCTCAAGCTCGCCGCCAACGCCTTCGTGCTCAGCCTCACCGGCGCCGTGGCCCAGTCGCTGGCGCTCACCCGGGCGCTCGGCCTCGACCCGCAGCTGTTCCTCGACGCGCTCGCCGGCGGGCCCCTGGACGCGCCGTACGTCCGGATCAAGGGCGGCGCGATGCTCGCGGAGCAGTACGCCCCCGCGTTCGGGATCGAGGGCGGCGTGAAGGACGCCGACCTGATCCTGGAGGCCGCCCGCGGCAACGACCTCGACCCGGTGGTCCTGCAGGCCGTGCGCGACCAGCTCGTCCGGGTGCTCGAGGCCGGTCACACCGACGAGGACATCGCCGCGGTCTACCGCGACTACACCGGCTGAGCGCTTCTCACCGGTCGGGACCGTAGAGACCGAAGTGCAGACCCGGGTCGGCCGGGTCCCAGGTGCCGGTGAACTGCGCTCGCGCGCCCATCTCGGTGTTGCGTCGGATCAGGTCCTCGCCGAGCGCCAGCCGGTCGGGCTCCCAGGACCGCAGTGCGGCCACCACGTCGTTCCCGTGCGCGGCCAGCGCGTCGGCCAGGGCCCACGCGTCGGCGGCGGCCTTGGCGGTCCCGGCGGCCGCGTGCGGGCGTGCCGCGAAGGCCGCGTCGCCGAGCAGGGCTACCCGCCCGAAGGCCATCTGCGGAACGGCGACGTCGATCACCGACTGGATGTAGGGCTGCGCGGTGCGCACCACCAGCTCCGCGGCGGCTGGAGGAAGCAGCCCGGGCGCCGACGCCTTCAGCTCATCGACGTACCGCTGCTGGACCTTGCCCGCCGGCACCGACACCGCGGCCGTCTGGCCGCGTACGTCGGTCATCAGCTCGTCGAGTGCCGGCCCCTCGGCCACGTTGCGGTACCAGACGTAGTTGAGGAGCCGGTGACCACGATCCAGCTCGCCCTGGCGCCCCGGGATCGGGTACATGCAGATGTGCGACCGCTCGACCACGGCGTAGCCCAGGGCGTCGTCGAGCAGCTTGCGGGTCTCGTCCGAGACCTCTGCCTCCGGCACGGTTCCGCGCCAGCCGACGTACCCGGAGTAGATCGGACGGACCGCGGGCAGCAGCCTGCGTCGGCCCGTCGAGGAGATGCCGTCGGCGAAGACCACGAGGGCGCCCCGCTCCCGACGGCCGCTCAGGAAGCGCACCTCCGCCGTGTCGCCGTCCTGGTCGACCCCGACGGCCGACTCGCCGAGGTGGTAGTGCTCGGTGCCGAAGTCGTCGAGGAGCGTTCGGTAGAGCGTCGTCCACGAGCTGAACCGCCACGCGGCCGGCTCCTCGTGGACGATCTCGTTGTCCGCGCCGAGGTAGCGCAGGACCGACGAGCCGATGCTCACGTCCGGCACCTCGAGGTCGCGGCGGCGCTCGGTCACCCACCGGACGGTGTCCGGCTGCAGCACGATGCCGCCGCCGCGGCCCTCCAGCAGGGCGGAGGAGCGCTCGAACAGGTCCACCTCGAAGCCCTGCTCACGCAGCAGCAGGGCGACGGTCAGGCCGCCGAAGGAGCCGCCGACCACCAGGGCCCGCGGTCGGTCAGGCATGGGGAGCCGCCCGCCGGACAGGTCCGGCGCGAACGGGTGCTCGTCGAGGTTGACCACGATCGCGTCCTGGGTCGTGCGCGCGACGATCATGCGGACCGGCTCGGTCTGGCTCGCGTTCTCCTCCCAGTGGACGACGTTCGGCTTGATGTAGACGAAGTCGCCGGGGTGGGCCTCCCGCGGCGTGCCCAGCCGGTCGCCCACCCACCACCGGCCCACGCCACTGAGCACGTAGAGCGCAGTCTCGGACTCCCCGTGGTGGTGGACGCCGGTCCGGCCGCCGGCCGGGAGGATCGACAACCCCATCCACAGGTTCTCCGATCCCAGCCGGCGCGCGGACACCGCCTCGAAGCGCTGGAGCCCGTGGGTCTGCGGGGTCTGGTCGGACAGGTCGTCGGCCCGGACGATGTGGACGTCGTCGCGCATGTCTGCTCCTGGACGGTCGAGGGGATACGCCCGATCCTGGCTGCCGCCGGGCAGGGCGGCCATGTGTGCAGGCACAGTCATGACGGAAGTCGCTGTGACGTGGCACAGTCAGCCCATGACGGCGGCGGAGCACGCGGACCTGCAGCGCTGGCTGGCGGCGACCGCCGCGATCGCCTCGGCGGTGAACCGGCCGACGGCGCTGCCGGCCCTGCTCGACCTGGTCGCCCGGACCGCGTCGGAGCTGATGGGCTACGACTTCTGCGGAGTGCTGCTCCCCGATGCCCACGGACGGTGCCTGCTGATCGAGGGCTCCTTCGGCCTGTCGACCGACTACGTCCGGCAGGTCAACGAGAGGAACCCGGTCACCCTGCGGCCTTCGGCCCAGGAGCCGCAAGCGCCCTCCGGTCGCGCCTACCACTCCCGCGAGCCGGTGCGGATCGCCGACACCTTCGCCGACGAGGACTTCCTGCCCTGGGGTGGCGTGGCCCGGGAGCAGGGCTACCGCTCGATGATCTCGGTGCCGTTGCTCTCCTCAGGTGAGGCCGTCGGCACCCTGAACTGCTACCGGCGTCAGCCGCACGAGTACGGCGCCCGGGAGGTCGAGCTGCTCGAGATGCTCGCCGACCAGGCCGGCGTCGCGATCACGACCGCACGCCTGCGTGACCGGGAGGCCGCCACCATCGCGGACCTCCGCTCGTCCAACGCCTCGCTCGAGGAGCAGCAGGAGCTGCACCGCCAGGGCACCCGGGTGCACGAGCAGCTCACGACGGTGGCGCTGCGCGGCGGCGGCGTCGCAGGGGTGGCGCGGGCCCTCGCCGACCTGCTCGACCGGAGCGTGAGCGTCACCGACGAGCCGGGCGGCGAGCCCCTCGCCACGATCGGCGTGCACGGCCCCGACGGGGACGGGGACATCGACGTGGTCGAGGCGCCGGTGCGCCTGGGCTCGGTGGAGGTCGCCCGGATCCGGGTCCGGGGTGCGGACCGCCCGCTCGCTCCCGTGGAGCAGCGCGCCCTCGAGCAGGCGGTCACCGTCTGCGCACTCGAGCTGTTGCGCGAGCGCACCGCTCTCGAGGCGGAGTGGCGCGTCTCGGGCGAGGTGGTCACCGACCTCCTCACCGGCAGTGCCTCCGCGCTGCAGACGGTGGGGGAGCGTGCGGCCCGGCTGGGGCACGATCTCGACAGGCCGCACGCCGTACTGGTCCTGGCGGGTC
The DNA here is from genome assembly GCF_014395785.1 of Nocardioides mesophilus. GTDB lineage: Bacteria > Actinomycetota > Actinomycetes > Propionibacteriales > Nocardioidaceae > Nocardioides_B > Nocardioides_B mesophilus. Next base: position 2,065,027 of record NZ_CP060713.1, read on the forward strand.
GCACGGGGGAGCCGGCAACCGACCACCTGCTCTCGGTGGCCCGCGGCTACGCCGCCACCGCGACCCCACGGGGGCTCGTCACCGGCCTCGGCACCCAGGTGGTGCTGCTGTGGCCCGCCACGGACCCGGAGGAACCGCGACGACACGCCGACCGGCTACGTCGGCTGCTGCTCCGGGCCCGGCCGGACGCGTCCGTCTCGGTCGCCGTCTCCCCGACCTGCTCGGCTCGAGCGGAGTACCCGGCGGCCTACCGGCGTGCCCGCGGGGCGGTCGAGCTGGCGCGGCTGCGCGGCACCGACGGAGTGGTGACGCTCGACCGGTTGGGAGTGCACGGGCTGCTGCTCCAGCTGGAGGACGTCAGCCAGCTCGCGGCGTTCGCCGACTCACGGCTGCGGCCTCTGCGCGCGCATGACGAGGCTCGCGGATCCGCGCTGGAGGCGACGGTGCGCGCCTACCTCCACCATGACCTGAGCACGGCGGCGACGGCGGCCGCACTCTTCGTGCACCCGAACACCGTGGGGCTGCGGCTCCGCCGCGCCGAGGAGCTCCTGGGCTGCTCGCTGACCTCCGTGCGCGCGCTTGTCGAGCTCCAGGTCGCGCTCAGCGCGAGCGAGGTGCTCGAGGCTCAGACGCCGAGCCTCCGGTAGGACCGGGGCCAGACCAGGAGCGGGACCAGCCACAGGACGGCGAGCAGCACGAGGGCGGGCGAGCTCCAGGCGCCTTCGATGGCAGCACCCAGCAGCGGGGTCCCGAGCAGGATCAGCCCGTTCGCCTGGCTGTTCAACAGCCCCACCGCGGCGGCCGGACGGTCCGGGCGGCGTGCCTGGCCGGCGGCGAGCACGGCGGCGAACGGCAGCCCGCCGAGCACGCCGAGCGTGACGACGGCGACGACGGCCACGGCCGGGACGGTGGGGGCCGCGAGCGCCAGGGTGGCCAACGCGCACGCCAGCAGCGACAACGCGGAGACCCGGCCGCGGTGGTGGGGCAGTCGCAGTGCCAGGGCGCCCCCGAGCGGCCGGCTCAGGACCGTCAGCCCCAGCACCAGCGACGCCGCCAGGGCGGCGGCAGGGCGGCTGAAGCCCCAGTCGGTCACGAGGAGGACCGCGGCCCAGTTGCTGAGCACCACGCCGAGCCCGAGGGTGACGGCGTGCACGGCCGCCAGCCGGTGCAGCTCGCCGTCGAGCAAGATCCAGCCGGTTGCCGCCGGGCGGTCCTCCCGGTCGGGACGCCCGGGGGACCGCACCGCCATCGCCGGGACGGGGACGAGGGCGACCAGCGTCACCGCTACCAGGGCCGCGGCCCCGCTGGTCACCCAGGCCGCCCGCCAGCCCAGCATCCCCTCGGCCAGCGGGATCACCAGCACCGACAGCCCCGAGGCGGCGAGGGACACCCCGCCGAAGATGCCGAGCGCGGACGCTCCGGCGCCGGAGCGTCGTACCAGCTCGGCCCCGGACACGAAGCAGACCGCGTATCCCGCGCCCGCCGCGGCCCGGCAGACGAGGGCCAGCCAGGTGAGCGGGACGGTCGCGGCGAGCACGTGCACGACGACCACCAGGGTCAGGCCGAGCACCGAGGCCTTACGCGGACCGATCCGGTCGACGAGGGCGCCGGCGGGCAGCTGTAGGGCGGCGTACGGCGCTGCCAGAGCCGTCGTCATCAACCCCACCGTGACCAGGCCCGCGTCGTACGCCGGAGCGATCGTCGCGGCGCCGGCGCCGGCAGCCGTCATGGCCCAGCCGGCCGAACCGCCGAGCATGCAGGCAAGCACCAGTGCCGCACCACGGTCCGTGGGGCGGACGACGTCACTGCTGGGCACACCGGCTCCGATCCCGCGTGCCAGGGGACTCGTGGTGGGTCGCGGTCGTCCAAGGATGGAGGCCCGACGCCGAGCACGCACTCACGGTCGCCGTCATCGCGCGCGCCTGATGCTGTCTCTCAGCATCAGTGCGCGGCGCCACCCCCCGCACGACACTGGGCTGCGACCCAGCGGCCGGATCCCGGCCCGAACCGCCAGAGGAGACGCTGTGAGACTCGGATACTTCGCGATGCCGATGCACCCTGCGACCCGTCCGTGGGGGGAGACGCTGCGCGAGGACCAAGAGGCCGTGGTGCTCGCCGACAAGCTGGGCTACCACGACGCGTTCATCGGCGAGCACCTCACCGACCGCCAGGAGAGCATCACCAACAGCCTGCTCTTCCTGGCCACCCTGATCCCGCAGACCACCCAGATCAAGCTCGGCACCGGGACGACGAACCTCTCGCACCTGCACCCGGTGCTCGTCGCCGCGCAGTCGGCGATGTTCGACCACCTGGCGAACGGCCGCTTCATCCTCGGCGTCAGCCCTGGCGCGCTGCCGTCGGACGCGGAGGTCCTCGGCATCCTCGGCGAGGACCGCAACCAGATCTTCGCCGACGCCATCGAGGTGATCACCCGGATGTGGTCCGACGAGGCGCCCTACGACATCGACCTCCCGGGCAACCGGTTCAAGGTCACCACTGCGACCACCATGGACCTCGAAGCCGGCATCGGGGCAGTCCCCAAGCCCTTGCAGACGCCGCGTCCGGAGATCGTCGGCACGGTCGTCGCCCCGTTCTCCAAGGGCGTGATCGCCATGGGGGCCAAGGACTTCCACCCGCTCTCGGCGAACTTCCTGCTGCCGCAGTGGGTCGCCACCCACTGGCCGAACTACGTGGAGGGCAGGGAGTCGGTCTCCGCCACGGCGAGCGCCGACGACTGGCGCGTGGCCCGATCGTTGTTCGTGGCCGACGACGAGGCGACTGCGCTGCGCTACGGGAAGGAGGACGCCGACAGCCCCTACCGCTTCTACTACGGCAAGATGCTGGCCAAGATGCGGTCACTGGGACGGCTCGAGCTCTTCAAGACCCGGCGCGACCAGCCCGACGACGAGATCACCCTCGACTACGTGCTGGACAAGCTGGTGATCACCGGCACGCCCAGCTCGGTGGCCGAGCAGGTGCTGGCGCTCCAGGAGGAGACCGGCGAGTTCGGCGAGCTCGTCTACGCGGGCATGGACTGGGTGGACGCCGACCTCGGCCGGCGCTCCATGGAGCTGATGGCCACCGAGGTGATGCCGGAGGTGAACGCCGCGATCGCGGCGGGGCCCGAGGCGGCAGCCGTGTCGGCCGGGGCCTGAGCGATGGCCGAGGAGCGGATGCCCCCGCTCGGCGACCGCGAGCTGACGCCGGACCAGCAGCGGGCGCTGCAGCGGATCACCGCAGGGCCCCGCGGCAAGCTGCTCGGCCCGTTCGCGGTCCTGCTGCGCACCCCTGGGCTGATGGACAGGGTCCAGGAGGTGGGCGCCTACCTGCGGTACGAGAAGGCGCTGGAGCCACGCCTCTTCGAGCTGGTGGTGCTGATGGTCGCACGGCGATGGGACCAGGACTTCGAGTGGGCGCACCATCACCCACTCGCTCTGGCCGCCGGCCTGCCCCCCGACGTGGTGGAGGCGGTCGGCGAGGACCGCCGCGAGGAGACGACGGACCAGGCGGTCGCTCTCGTGTGGGAGCTGGTCGACCAGCTGCAACGCCGGGGCGGGATCGACGACGACGTCTACGCCCGGGCGGTGCGACAGCTCGGCGAGGAGGGTGTCATCGAGGTGGTCGTCGCGGTCGGCTACTACACGACGCTCGCGCTCGTGATGAACGTCGCGCGCACGCCGCCGGAGGCCGGGCCCAAGCTCCCGCCGCGCGCCGGGGTCGACGCATGAGCGCCTCGCTGCCGGTGCCCGAGCTCTTCTCCGCAGGTCAGGGACCGCCGGTCCTGCTGCTGCATCCGCTGGGCGTGGACCGGACGGTGTGGAGTCCGGTCTCCGCGCACTGGTCGGGGCTCACCGTCCTCGACTACGACCTGCCCGGCCATGGCGGCGCCGGGACACCCACCGAGGCGGCCGACCTTGCCGACCTTGCCGACCAGGCGGCGCAGCTGCTCCGTAGCGCCGACGTGGGGGCGGCCCACGTCGTCGGCGTCTCGCTCGGCGGGCTCGTCGGCCAGGCGCTGGCGGCGCACTCGCCGGACCTGGTTCGCAGCCTGGTCGTCGTCGACGCGGTCGCCGTCTACCCGCCGCCCATGCGGCAGATGTGGGCGGAGCGAGCCGCGCTGGTCCGGTCCGAGGGGATGGCCCCGGTCGTCGAGCCGACGCTGCAGCTGTGGTTCACCGAGCAGGCCCGGGCGGACGACGCCCCACCAGTGCCTGCCGTGCGCCGGTTGCTCGGTGCCATGGACCCCGAGGGCTACGCACGCGCGTGCGAGCTGCTGGCGTCCGTCGACACCCGCGACCTGCTCGGGCGCATCGCCGCACCCACGCTGGTGGTGTGCGGCGACGACGACGCGCCCGCCTTCACCGCCGCCGCCCCCGAGCTCGCCCGCGCCGTGCCCGACGGCCGGCTGGCCTGGCTGCCGGGACTGCGTCATGCCGGGGCGTTCGAGCAGCCGGAGCGGACCGCCGAGCTGCTGGAGGAGTTCTTCGCCGGCGTCGGCTGAGCTAGCGGTCGAGGAGCCGGATCAGGCGCAGGGCGACCTGGAGCTCGGTGCGCCGGCCCTGCAGCGACCGGCCGAGCAGCTCCTCGGCCTTCTGCAACCGGTTGCGCACCGTGTGCTCGTGCAGGTGCAGTGCCTCGGCGGTCGCCACGTGACTCCCGAGCTGGAACGAGGTCTGCAACGTCTCGCGCAGACGCTGCGCCTGCTCCGTGTCGGCGGCGAGCGGACCGAGCTCGTCGACGACGAAGCTGCGCGCCCGGTCCCGATCCTGCATCAGCAGGATCTCCAGCCCGACGTCGGCATGGCGCAGGACCCGCGGCGACTGCTCGGGTCCCCACGCGTTCCTCACCTCCTGCACCTGCTGGACCTGCAGCCACGTCTCCCGCAATCCCTCGGGTCCGGGTCGGGAGTCGCTGAGTGACGCCTGGACGTCCAGCAGGCGCAGGTGCTCCACCAGTGCGTCATGGCTGTGCCGCTGCCAGCCGGACGGGTTGGCCAGCCACACGACGGTGCTGGACAGGTCCACCGGGTGCAGGAGGCCCTGCGCCGCCCGGGCCGCGGTCCGCATCCCCTGCACCAGTCGCTCGGCCGCACCCTCGGCCACCGTGGGCAGCAGCACTGCCACGTGCGTGGCCGCCAACGGGTACGCGAGCGTCACCAGGTCCGAGGGGGAGAGCGGAGCGGCGCCGGGTCCGAGCAGCTGGCGCACCAGGCCGTTGCGCACGTGCGCACGCGACCGGCTCAGCGCGTCGTCGGCCCGGGCGAAGCTCTCCGCGACCTGCGAGGCGACGTGGTCCTGGTAGCCCTGGATCACCACGGTGAGCGCGCACAACGCCTCCAGCGCCTCGCGTCGTGGGATGTCGTCGAGCTCGGCACGCGCGCACAGATGGTCCGCCCACTCCTGCCACATGGCGGCGAACCCCACCCGGTAGGAACGCTGCAGGGCCGTCTGGGGCACACGCAGTCGTGCCTGCACCGTGGCGAACACGAGTGGCTGCGTGAGGCGGACGTCCTCGAGGGCCAGCCGTGCCGTGAGCACGCCCTGCAGGGCCTGCAGGTTCTCGTCGACGCTGGCCCGGAGCCTCTCCACGAAGTCGGCGTTGCGAGCGAGATCGGGAAAGGCGGCCTCGAGGTCGCGCTGCACGACGACCCTGCCGAGTGCGACGAGGTCGACGCAGGCCGCTGTGGCCCGTGCCCACGCCGGCAGGGCGGCACCGAGAACGGGGGCCTCCGCCTGCGCGGTCACCCTCAGGCCCCGGCCGGAGGAGTGGCCGCCGCGCGGTCCGTCGTCGACCGCTTGACCAGGCTGGTGGCGAAGACCTGCTCCCGGCCCGGCCCGATCTCGCCGTCGAACTCGATCCGCTCGGCCAGCATCCGCGCGGCTGCACGCGCCATGTCCCCGAGCGGCTGGCGGACGGTGGTGAGCTGGAAGACCTCCCAGGCGGCCATCGGGACGTCGTCGAACCCGATGATCGACACCTGGGACGGGACGTCGACGCCCAGGGAGCGGGCGGCGTCCACGGCGCCGAAGCCGATCACGTCGTTCGCGCAGAAGAGGGCGGTCGGCGGCTCCTTCAGCCGGAGCAGCTCCCGCGCGTGCTGGTAGCCGTTCTGGTGGCTGTAGGGCCCCTTGCGCATCAGTGACTCGTCCAGCTCGATCCCCGCCTCGCCGAGGACCTCCACGAGGCCCGCGAGCCGGTCCCGGCTGGTCGAGGTGTTCGACGGCCCGCGGATCACCCCGATGCGTTCGTGTCCCAGCTCCACGAGGTGGCGGCCGGCGAGTCGGCCGCCCTCGTGGTTGTCGGCCACCACCCGGTCGACGTCCATGCCGTCGACGTACCGGTTGAGCAGGACGATCGGCAGGTCCCGCTCGCGGACGGCGTCGGGGAACCGCGAACCCAGGGTGGCGGTGGTGACGAGGACGCCGTCGATGGACCTGTCGAGCAGGCGGTTCAGCGCCTCCTGACCGGTGGGGATGTCGGTCCGCTCCGCGAAGAGCACGACGCGGTATCCCATGAGACGCAGCTCGTCGTGGATCGGGGTCAGCAGCGAGGGGAAGAACGGGTTGGTCAGGTCGGCCACCACCACGCCGATGGTGCGGTGGGAGGTGGCCGCATCGTCCCCGTTCAGCGGTCGGTAACCGAGCCGCTCCGCGGCCTCCTCGATCCTGCGTCGGGTCTCGGGCCGGACCCGGGGGTCCTTGCGCAGGGCGCGCGAGACGGTGGACTGGGACACTCCGACCTCGTGCGCGACGGTCCAGCTCGTGGTGGTCGACGGCCGGGGGCCACGCCGCTTGCGCGGGGCCTGCTCGTCGGGCGTCGTTGGCCCGCCCTCGGGAGCGCTCACCGCGCCGTGCTCCTGCTCATGAAGCCACCCTACTTTGCCGACCAGATGCATAGAGTATGCATTACGTCGAGCGCCATTGCCAGCCCTACTTTGAGCGTGCAAGCACCTTTCTTGGCGCCACATGGACGGCTCACCAACTGGGACGGATTCAAAGAAATGCTTGACATTGCACGGAATGCCAAGAGAGAGTCACGTCACACTGCGGAAAGCCAGATCACACTCGGGGGTCGGCGAACGGCGCAGCAGTCAGGGTTCCGGGCGATCGCCTGGACGGCCGCGGAGCCCATCGCTCCTTCATCGAGAGGCACGACATGACGAGTACACGTAAAGCGCCACCGACCGCGTGGAAGCTGGCTGCCACAGTGCTGGCCGGCGGCCTCGCCCTCAGCGCCTGCAGCCCCGCCGCCAGCGGCGGCGGCGACGGCGAGGCGAAGGACGCCAATGGTGCCGTCAACATGGTGATGGCCCCCGACCCCGTCTGGAAGTGGATGGAGGACCAGGGCATCAAGCAGGAGATGGAGGAGGAAGCCGGGATCCAGATCCTCACCTCCTCGTCCTGGGACGAGTTCGGCGTCTACGCCGGCGGTCACGCCGACGTGGTCTCCGCCGCGTCGTACGAGGTGCCGGAGCTCGAGAAGCAGACCGGTGAGAAGGCCACGATCTTCGGCAAGTTCAACTCCGACCGGAGCATCCTCGCCGTGCCCGCGGACAGCACCGCGAAGGACCTGTGCGACCTGAAGGGCAAGAAGATCGTCACGCACAGCGCCGTCTCCATCACGATCATGTGGGGCATCTACGCCAAGGAGTTCTGCGACCTCGACCTCCGCGCCGGTGGCGGGGACTTCGACGTGATCGTCACCGACGTCCAGAACTCGGCATCGCTGGTGGAGCGGGGGGACGCGGATGCGGCGCTTCTGCTCCCGGACTTCGGAATCCCGCAGCTCTCCAGCGGCAAGCTGCGTCCGCTCTACGACGCGAAGTCCGTCTCGCAGATCTACGGCGAGGAGTTCGGCGAGTCCCCCGACACCACCCACCCCCAGAACAACGTCTTCGTGGCGCGCAAGGCCTGGGTCGAGAAGAACCCCGAGGAGGCGGCCTTCCTGATCAAGATCTGGGACCGGGGCGTCCAGGAGTGGGCCCAGAACAAGGAGCAGATCGTCGAGGCCTATCCCGAGGACTTCGCCGCAGAGACCCCGGAGGAGAAGAAGTTCATCCTCGACTGGCTCGACAATACCTACGACTGGTTCGTGCCGACGACCTACCTCGACCAGGCCTGGATCGATGAGGAGACCAAGCTGTTCGAGCTGATGAAGGAGACCGGTTTCGTCGAGGAAGACGTCGCGACCCCCGACTTCACCATCATCGAAGCTGAGTGACCCCGGTCCGGCGGCCAGGAGAGAGGCATCCCATGACGCATCAAGTAGAAGAACGGGCGGCCGAACAGACCGCGGTGGCACGAGACGAGGGCGAGAAGAGCGCCCGACGTGTCGCCCGGCGCCGCCGCTGGCGTCAGACCGCTCTCCTGGTCGCCGGCTGGGCAGCCATGTGGCTGGTGTGGGAGTACGGCTCGTGGTACCTCGGGGGGCGGATCCTGCCTCGTCCTCTCGAGGTGCTCGCGGAGATGGTGGAGATCCTGCGCAGCGGCGCGTTCTTCTCCGACTTCACCGCCAGCGTCCTGAAGACGTTCGCGGGCTTCGCGGTGGCAGCCGCGGTCGGTGCTCCGGTGGGCTTCCTGATGGGCCGTTACCGCTACTGGCGGGCGTTCTTCCATGACGGAGTCACGATCGCCGGCACGATCCCGGCCATCGTCTACGCGGTGCTCTCGCTGATCATCTTCGGCCTCTCCAACCTCGGCCCGATCCTGGCCGTCGCGCTCGTCTCGGCGCCGTACGTCGCCCTGAACGTCGCGGAGGGGATCCGAGGCGTGGACAAGCAGCTGATCAGCATGAGCGAGGCCTTCGGCCGCAGCCACCGCGAGATCCGTCGTGAAGTGCTGATCCCGACGATCGTGCCGTTCGTCTTCGCGGCCATCCGGATGTGCTTCGCCGTCGCCTGGAAGGTCGAGGCACTGACCGAGGTCTTCGGCGGCCGCAACGGCGTCGGCTTCCAGATTCGTACCCAGTACCAGCTCTACTCGATCACCGGTGTGCTGGCGTGGATGTTCCTGTTCATCGCCTTCATGCTCATCATCGAGCGACTGGTGCTGGCCAAGGCCGAGGCGCGTCTGCTGGCCTGGCGTCCCGAGGAGAGGAGCACGGCGCTGTGACCACAGCCACTGCTGGAAGACGCTTGTCCACCACCGAGATCGAGGAGGGTCGTTCCCCCTGGATGCGGCGGATCACCTCCGACAGCGGTGCCCGGATGGCGTCCTACCTCTCCTTCCTGGCCCTCTGGCTGCTTGCCACCGCCGTCTTCGACCGGGTGCCCGGCCCCGTGGAGGTCGTCGAGCGCCTCCTCGAGGAGTTCGCCCGCGGTGAGGTCTTCGGCAACTTCGGTCTGACTCTCTACCGGTTCTTCGTCGGCGTGGCGCTGGCCACCGTCGTCGGGATCGTGGTCGGCGTGGTCATGGGTCTCTCCCGGATGGCGCGGTCGTTCTTCGAGAGTCCCGTCCTCGTCGGCCTGTCCATCCCTGCCATCATCTGGTCGTTCCTGACCGTGATGTGGTTCGGCTTCGGCAACACCGGACCGATCATCACGACGTTCCTGACCGCCCTGCCCTTCGTCGTCATCAACGTGGCGCAAGGAGTCCGTGGGGTCTCCCGGGACCTGCGCGACATGTCCTCCACCTACAACGTCCCGTTCGCTCGCCGGGTGAAGGACCTGGTGCTGCCGGCGGTCACCGGCTACGTCGCCGCAGGGGTGCGCTTCGCGATGATCATCGGCTGGAACGGCGTGCTGCTCGCCGAGTGGTACGGCGGCTCTGGAGGTGTCGGCTACCGGTCGCGCTTCTGGTACGACGCCAACCGGTTCGGCGGCTTCGCCGCCTGGGTGGTGCTCTTCGTGGGCTTCATCGTGATCCTCGACCGCTTCGTCCTCGACCGGATGATCCAACGCGCCTTCCGGTGGCGCGACAGCTCCTCCTGACCCCCGGCTCCTCGAGCTCGCCGTTCCGACCTAAGGAAGATCCCGTGGCAGTCCTGACCGTCAACAACCTGTGCAAGACCTTCAACGTGGGGACCCCCCGCGCCAGCAGGGTCCTGAACGACATCTCCTTCGAGGTGAAGGGGCAGACCTTCGTCTCGATCGTCGGTCCGTCGGGCTGTGGCAAGAGCACCCTGCTGAACATCATCTCCGGCGTCGAGGAGCACACCTCTGGTGACATCTCGCTGACCTCCGACTCCGGGGCGCCGGCGCGGATGGGCTATGTGTTCCAGGACCCCCGGCTGCTGCCGTGGCGCAGCGTCATGAAGAACATGATGTACGTCCAGGACAGCCGCGACGAGGCGACGGTGGCCCGGGCACGGAAGTACCTCGACATGGTCGGGCTGACCAAGAACGCCGACTTCTTCCCCGGTCAGCTCTCGGGCGGCATGCAGCAGCGCGTCGGCATCGCTCGCGCGTTCGCGGTCGAGCCCGACCTCCTGCTGATGGACGAGCCGTTCAGCCACCTCGACGCGATCACGGCCCGCGGGCTCCGTGCGCAGCTGCAGGACATCTGGGCACAGTCCAAGAAGACCGTGGTGTTCGTGACGCACGACGTCGTTGAGGCAGTCGAGCTCTCAGACCGGATCATCGTGCTGCAGCCCGGCGGCCGGATCTTCGAGGACATCACCATCGACCTCCCCAGGCCGCGGCGGCAGTCCGATCCCCGCGTCGCCACGCTCCAGGCCGAGGTGCTCGCCCGGCTGGAGACGATGAAGGCCGCCCACCACATGAGCGAGCCCGTCGCCTAGCCCACCCTCGCGTCCCTCCAGGTGGACCGGCCATGAGCCGGTCCGCCCGGTCGACCGATCCCTTTCAACGTTGTGGAGACCCCATGAGCAAGCAGCTGAAGGCGGAGACACCGTCCGACTCCGTCCAGCACGACCAGAGTGCCGTGGGCGAAGCCGTCCGGTCCGTGATCGAGGACGTACGCAACCGCGGTGACGCCGCTGTGCGCCACTACTCGGAGAAGTTCGACTCCTGGTCGCCGCCGTCCTTCCTGCTCGACCGGGCGGCTGCCGAGGAGATCGTAGACGGATTGCCACCGCAGGTCGTCGCCGACATCGTCGAGGTGCAGCAGAACGTGCGGGAGTTCGCCCAGCTGCAGCTGGAGTCCATGCGCGAGTTCGAGGTGGAGACCAAGCCCGGCGTCCACCTCGGCCAGAAGCACCTGCCGATCAGCGCGACCGGCGCCTACGTGCCCGGCGGTCGCTATCCGCTGACGGCCTCGGCCCACATGACGGTGGTGACCGCCAAGGTGGCCGGCGTGGAGCGCGTGACCGCGTGCACGCCGCCGATCCGCGGTGAGATCCCCGCCGCGACGGTGGCCGCGCTGCACCTCGCCGGGGCCGACGAGATCTATCTGCTCGGCGGCATCCAAGCTGTGGCGGCACTCGCGCTCGGCACCGAGACCATCGGTTGCGTCGACCTGATCGCCGGGCCCGGGAACGCGTACGTGGCCGAGGCCAAGCGCCAGCTCTTCGGCGAGGTGGGGATCGACCTGTTCGCCGGTCCCACCGAGATCCTGATCATCGCCGACGAGCACGCGGATCCCTTCATCGTCGCGGTGGACCTGCTGAGCCAGGCCGAGCACGGCCCGGACTCGCCGGCGATCCTGATCACCACCTCGGAGAAGCTGGGCCGCGAGGCGATGGCCCACGTCGAGCGGCTGCTGCCAGGCATGTCGACGGCCGACATGGCCGGGCCCGCCTGGCGTGACCACGGCCAGGTCCACGTCGTCGACACCCTCGAGGAGGCCTTCTCCCTGGCGGACTCCTTCGCCAGCGAGCACGTGCAGGTGCTGACCCAGGAGCCCCGACTCGCACTCGAGCAGATGCGTCACTACGGCGCGTTGTTCCTCGGCGAAGGCACCTGCGTCTCCTACGGCGACAAGGTGATCGGCACCAACCACGTGCTGCCCACCAGGGGTGCCGCGCGCTACACCGGTGGTCTGTGGGTGGGGAAGTACCTGCGGACCGTCACCTACCAGGAGGTCACCGACCCGGCGGCCAGCGCCCGGCTCGGTGAGCTCTGCGGCCGGACCGCGCGGGTCGAGCTCTTCGAGGGGCACGCCCGCTCCGGCGACGTCCGCGCCACCAAGTACGCCGGCGCCCCCGCGCCCTGGGCCGACGCCGTCCGCGTCGGCTGAGCCACTCCACCATTCCGCCACCGAGAGGACACCCTCCGCATGAGCAGCCGACCCGGCCGCACCGTCGACATCCACGCCCACGTGATCACCCCGGAGTGTCAGGCTCTGGTCGAGGGGTTGATGGCACCGGAGATGGAGCCGTTCAGCTACTTCGGCGGTGACGAGACCAACGCCTACCAGGTCCAGCACGTCAAGGAGATCCTGCCCAAGGCGACGGACCCGGAGGTGCGCCTCGCCGAGATGGACGCCATGGGCATCGACGTGCAGGCGATCTCGGTGGCTCCGGCGGGCTACTTCTACTGGACCGACCCCGAGCTCGGCCGCGAGCTCGCCCGGATCCAGAACGAGAACCTCGCCAAGATCGTCGCAGACCACCCCGACCGGTTCGTGGCGCTGGCCACCGTCCCGATGCAGGACGTGCGCGCGGCGGTCGAGGAGCTCGAGCGCACCGTGACCGAGCACGACTTCCGCGGTGTCGAGATCAACACGAACGTCATGGGCCTCGACCTGGACGACCCGAGGTTCCGGCCGTTCTTCGCCAAGGCCGAGGAGCTCGACGTGCCGGTGATGCTGCACCCCAACGGGTTCACCGGCGGTGAGCGGCTGCGCAAGTACTACTTGACCAACGTCATCGGCAACCCGCTCGACACCACCGTGGCGCTGACCCGGATCATCCACGGCGGCGTCCTGGAGGACCACCCCGACCTCAAGCTGGTCGCGGTGCACGGCGGCGGCTACCTGCCCTTCTACTCCTCGCGCATGGATCACTCCTACGACCTGCGACCCGAGGGGCGCCACCACATCAGCCGGCCCCGAGCAGCTACCTGAAGCAGGTCTACGTCGACTGCCTGGTGTTCGACTCGCCGCACCTGGAGTTCCTGGTGCAGCAGATGGGTGCCGACCAGGTGGTCGTCGGCACCGACTACCCCTTCGACATGGGTCACTACGACCCGCTCACGCAGATCGACGGAGTCACGACCCTGAGCGACGCCGACCGTGAGGCGATCCGCGGCGGCACTGCCGCCCGGTTGCTGAAGCTCGACCGCTGAGCGGGTATCGCATGCTGGAGGTGGCGGTCGTCGGTCTCGGCTGGTGGGGTCAGAACGTCATCGGCGCGCTCGCGGACAGTGACCTCGTCCGGGTGCGGGTGGGGGTCGATCCCGACCCCCACAGCCGCGAGCGGGTCGAGAGGCATGGGACCAGGACCGTCGCCGACCTCGATGCGGCGCTCGCCGATGCCGGTGTGGACGCCGTGGTGCTGTGCACGCCGCACCGGTTGCACGTCGATCAGATGGTCGCGGCGGCGGCGGCCGGCAAGCACGTGTTCTGCGAGAAGCCGTTCAGCGACTCGGCGTCCGAGGCAGATCGGGCGTTGGAGGCACTCTCCACAGCCGGTGTGCGCGTCGGGATCGGGCACGAGCGGCGCTTCGAGCCGGCGGTGCAGGAGCTGCGGGAACGTGTGCGCAGCGGCGACCTCGGGGTGCCGCTGGTCTTCGAGGGAAACTTCAGCCAGGACAAGTTCCTCGCCCTGCCGCCCGACAACTGGCGGCTCTCGCGCGAGCACGCCCCGGTCGGGCCGCTGTCGGCGACCGGGATCCACCTGGTGGACCTGGCCATCAGCGTGTTCGGCGCCCCCGCCACGGTGTGGGCGCAGCTCGCGACGCGGGCGACAGGCTTCGCCAACGGGGACACGCTGACGATCACGCTCACCTTCGTCGGGGGCGGGACCGCCGTCATCAACGCCGTGCTGACCACCCCCTTCATCGGCCGCGTCTGCGTCGTGGGGTCGCAGGGGTGGATGGAGATCCGGGACCGCAGCCATCCCGAGAGCCCGTCCGGCTGGGACGTCACGACCCATCACCGGGGCGGGACCCCGGAGGTCCGGTTCTTCCCGCCGCACCCGTCCGTGCGGGCGAACCTCGAGGCCTTCGCCCGCAGCGTCCTCGGCGAAGCCGACTATCCGGTCACCCTCGAGGAGATCCGTTCCAACGTGCGGGCGTTCGCCGCGATCACGCGGTCGGTGGAGACCGGCGCGATCGAGACGGTCTGAGCCTCACCCGTCGAGCGGACCCGCGAGTGGGTCCGGGACGAGCCCGACGTCGAGCACGGCGTCGACGGCGCACTGCTCGTCCACGTCGGAGACGTCCCCGCTGACGCCCACCGCGCCGAGCAGGGTGCCGTCGGTGTCGCGCACCAGCACGCCGCCCGGGGCGGGAGCGAAGCGGCCGTCCGCGGCAGCGGCCAGGGTGCCGAAGAACACCGGCTGCTTCTCGGCGCGCTCGGCGAGCGCACGCGAGCTCATGCCCATGCCGACCGCGCCGTACGCCTTGGCCACGGCGATCTGCGGACGCAGGATCCCGGAGCCGTCATCGCGCTTGAGCACCACCAGGTGCCCGCCGGCATCCAGCACCGCGACGGTCAGGGGCGCCGCGTGTCGGCGCCGCCCGTGCCGGAGGGTGGCCTCCGCCAGGCGGTCGGCCGTGGGCAGGTCCAGGGTCGTCACTGTGCACCTCCATCGAGCACGTCGAGCAGGGCGGCCGCGTCGGCGTCGGCGAGCCCGGCCGCGACCGCACGACGGTACAACGGCAAGGTCGCGTCCAGCACCGGCGTCTCGAGCCCTACCGAGGCGGCGAGCTCCTGGACCAGGCCGACGTCCTTGACGAACATCGAGCACCGCGCCGTCGCCGGAAGGTAGTCGCGGCTCACCATCAGCGGACCGCGTTTGTCGAAGATCACCGACCCGCCGGCTCCGTCCCGGACGGTGTCGTAGAGCAGCTGCGGGTCCAGACCGGCGCGCACCCCGAGCGCGAACGCCTCCGCGGCCGAGGCGTTGTGGATCGAGACCAGGAGGTTGGCCACCAGCTTCATCACGGTGCCGGTGCCGAACCCGCCGAGATGGCGCACGGACCGGGAGAGGTCCTCGAGCACCGGACGGACGCTCTCGAAGGCATGCTCGTCGCCGCTTCCGAAGACGACCACGTCGCGCACCTTGGCCTGGGCGCCGGTCCCGCTGAGCGGGCAGTCGAGGAGGACCGCTCCGGAGGCCTCGATCACCTCCCGGCAACGGTGCTTCACCTCGAGCGACAGCGTCGAGGTCTCGACGACCACGAGGCCGGGACGTCCGGCGCCGGCCAGCTCGCCGCACACCTGTTCCGCGGCTTCGGCGGACGGCAGCGAGGTGATCACGCAGTCCATGGCGGTGGCCAGGGCGGCGGGCCCGTCGGCCCGATGGCCGCCGGCTGACTCGAAGGCCCGCACCCGGTCGGCCGACGTGTCGGTGCCGTGGACCTCGTGCCCGCGGGCGAGCAGGTTCTCGGCCATCGCCGATCCCATGATGCCGAGCCCGATGATTCCGACCACGCTCATGTCGCCTGCCTTCTTTATGCACGGTGGATGCTCAGCACCCTAACGGATCCAGCAGCGTGATCGGCACCCCTGAGGGGCAAGAATGTCGGAGTTCGCTCTAGACCGCGGAGCATTGCGTGAATAGCCTATGCAATCTATGCACGCCCCTGACGGGCGCGGAAGGAGCGCAATGTTCACCGCTGACTCAGTGGAGGTGCTCGTCCTGGTGGAGAACCAGGTCGACATGCTCCTCGCCGACCAACACCCCTCGGAGGGGGACCTGCACTGCGTCACCCGCGCCGGTCTCGTGCAGCACTTCGACCCCAAGGAGGTCCCTCCGGTCGCCGAGAACGGCCTGTCCCTCCTGGTGACGGCCCGACGGGGGCGGTACGCCACCCGGGTGCTGTTCGACGTGGGTCTGACCGGCACGGCGCTGGCGCACAACCTGGCCGCGCTCGGCGAGGACCCGTCCACGATCGACCACGTCGTGATCAGTCACGGGCACCCGGACCACTACGGCGGCATCCACCGGTTCCTCGACCTCGTCGGGCACCCCGTCCCGGTGGCCACCCATCCGGACGCGTTCCTGCCCCGCTACGCGGTGATGGGCGACGGACGGACCTCGTCGTTCTACAACGCCGCCTTCAACGCCCCGCAGATCGAGGACGGCGGCGGCCGACTGGTGCTGAACCGGGACGCGATCGACCTCGGCTGGGGGATCACCACCACCGGCGAGATCCCCCGCGAGGTCGCCTTCGAGGGCCCCCGTCCCCCGGCCGCGCCCGGAGCGCCCGGGCTCTACCAGGTGGCTCGTGACGGTCACTACGGCCTCGACGAGGTCTGGGACGAGCAGGGGCTGGTGATCGACGTGGCCGGGGAGGGGTTGGTCGTTCTGACCGGCTGCGCCCACGCCGGAGTGGTCAACACCGTGCGGCAGGCGATGAGGCTCCGGCCGGACCGGCCGGTGCGTGCGGTGATGGGCGGCTTCCACCTGGGCTTCCCGACCACGCCGGGTGAGAACGTGGCGCACACCGTGCGGGCGCTCGGTGACCTCGGCGTCGGCACCATCATGCCGATGCACTGCAGTGGGCTGCGGGCGCACACCGCCTTCTCCACCGAGCTGGCGAACAGCTACGTGCAGCCCGCTGTGGGGACGGTGCTGCGCTTCGGGGCGTGAGCACGGCCGGCTCGGCGGCGGCTAGGCATCGTCGCGCCGGAGGACCAGCTCACAGGCGACGCGGACCTCGGGCTCGTCGAGCGCGAGCCCGGAGACCTCCTCGATCCGGCTGAGCCGATGCCGCAGCGTGGTGACGTGGATGCCGAGCGCTGCGGCGGCGCGGCTGGTGGAGCCGCAGGCGCCCAGGTAGGTGCGCAGGGTCCGGACCAGGTCACCGCCGGCCCGGGCGTCGCGGTCGCGCAGCCGGTCCAGGCCGGACAGGCCGGTGCCGGCGTCGAGCCGGCCGACAACGTCGCGGACCAGGACCCGCGCCTCCACCTCCTCGAAGCGCACCGCCCGGGCGCCGGCCCTCACGTCCAGCACGGCCAGGGCCCCGACCGCCTGGTCGCGGAGCCGGGGCAACGAGCCGAGGCCGATCCCCACGGGGCTGACCGCAGCCTGCAGCGGTGCCAGTGGACCGGCACCCGCGAGCCGCACCACCTCGTGGAGCAGGCGCACCGGAGTCCGGTCCTCGGTGCCTGCGGGGAGCCCGACCACGGCGAGCACGTTCCGCCCCAGCCGGGTGAGCGCCGCGGGGTGACGGAACGCCTCGGCGCAGAGGGTGACGTGGTCGAGGAGCCGCCGCAGGGTCTCGTCCTCGGGCAGGACCGTCCCGCCGGACCGGATCGCCAGCACGGCGAACGCCGCGGATCGGGACAGGCCGAGCTCCGCGGCGGCCGCCACCGCCGGCGCCCGTCCGTCGAGGAGCGCCCGGACCTGCCGTTCGCGGCGGTCCGTCTCGGCCTCGACCTGCTCGAGGTGGCGCAACAGCTGTGACGCCGCTCCGTCGGCAGCGCGGCGCAGGGACACCGGGGCGTCCGCGGGCAGCGGTCGGTCTCCCTCGGCGACCCACACGACCCCCAGCTGTCGGTTGCCGGCGCGGATGGCCGTGATGAGCCGGCGCCTGGCCTGCCAGGGTCCGGCGGCCAGGTCGACCACGTCGCGGCCGGACCGCAGCCGCTCCAGGCTCCCCGTGCTGGCGAGGTGCTCGAGCCACTGCTCCGGGATCCGGCGCCCCAGGATCGCCTCGGCCCGTCCCCGGTCCATCCGGCCGACGAACGCCGAGTAGGCGAGCACCCGGAACGACGCATCCTCCAAGATCACCGGTCCGCCGACGTCCGCGGCGATCTCGTCGGCGAGCGCGAACAGGTCTTCTCCGCGCCGGGGCGGGTCCGGGGCCGCCGGCCCGGCATCGGGTCCAGGGTGGTCGTCGGGGTGGCTCGCCCCCGACCCGTCACGCTCCAGCGCCGCCGCCAGCGCCCGCAGTGTCGGCCACCAGGGTTGACCCGCGGCGAGCCAGAGCAGGCCGAGACCCAGCTCTTCACAGAGCCGGGCCACGGGCTGCCGGTCCCGCTCGTCGTCGGGCGCGCGCAGCAGCACGGCGGCGCACCCGGCGGCCGAGCAGGCGCGCAGCACGGCGCTGTCGCCGGGGGGCGGCAGGGTGATCGCGACCAGGTGGCCCTCGGCCAACGGTGCGGAGGGGTCCCACACCTGGAGCCCGAGCACCCACGCGTCCGTGACGGCGCCGGAGCGATCCGCGCCGGAGCCGTCCTGCACCCCGGGAACGGTCGGGGTCAGGTCGCCCAGCAGGATGCCGGCGCTCACGCGACCACCTCCTGCCTGCTCCTCCGGGCGCTCCGAAAGGAGGATGGCAGACTCCGTCCATGCTCGATGTCGAGCACGCCGAGAGGGCGGGACCGGCCTAGTCTCGGACCTGCCCCGTCACACCGGGGTCCGTGAACGCCGAGCCGACCGAGGAGCCGACCGTGCAGATCGTCGACCTGTCCCAGGACATCTACCAGGGGATGCAGGTATACCCCGGACACCTGAAGACCGTGGTCTTCGACCACGCGTCGCACGAGGACACCGCACCCCGCTTCGAGGGCGGGTTCTCGTTCCAGACCAAGGGCTTCATGATCAACGACAACGGGCCGACCCACGTCGACTCCTTCTCCCACCTCGACCCGGACCCCACCGCCCAGACCATCGACCAGATGTCGCTGGACCTCTTCTACGGTCCCGCGGTCTGCCTCGACGTCTCCCACGTGGGTGCGGGAGAGGACATCACCGCCGAGCACCTGGAGGCCGCGGAGCAGGCCGTCGAGGTGAAGGTCGAGCGCGGCGACATCCTGCTGCTGCACACCGGCACGCACGGCCGCTATGCCGGCACCCGGCAGTACCTCACTGACTTTCCCGGACTGGGCGAGACCGGCAGCCAGTGGATCTACGAGCGGGGCGTCAAGACGTTCGGGGTGGACAGCCCCACGCCGGACAACCCCACCAGCAAGAGCTACCCCTGCCACATGATGTGCCGGGCCCACCACATCACCCACTACGAGAACCTCACCAACCTCGACCAGCTCGTCGGGCGTCGGTTCACCTTCGCCGGCTTCCCGCTCAAGGTGATCGGTGCGCACGGCGGTCCGACGCGTGCCGTCGCGCTCCTCGACGGGGAGACCGCGTGAGCGAGGCCGCCGACCCGGTCCCCTCACCGGGGACCGGGTCCGTGGTCGGACCGTCCTGGTGACCGGCGCCGGCAACGGCCTGGGCCGGGCGATCAGCCTCGCGCTCGTGGCGCGCGGCGCCCGGGTCGTGCTGGTCGCCCGGACCCGCTCCCACCTCGAGGCCGTGGCCGCCGAGGCCGCCGGACTCCCCGGATCGACCCGGGTGGCGACCGCCGACGTCGCCGATCCCGTGAGCGTGGCAGCGCTCGCGGAGGAGCTGGCCGACGAGACGGTCGAGGTGCTGGTCAACAACGCCGGTGTGCCGGGTCCCGTCGCGCCGCTGCTGGAGATCTCCCCGGAGGAGTGGGACGACGTCTTCGCGGTGAACGTGCGGGGGATGTTCTTGATGTGCCGGGCCTTCATCCCGCAGATGGTGGCGCGGGGCGCGGGCGACGTGATCAACCTGGCGTCGGTGAGCGGCAAGCGGCCGCTGACCCGGCGGACGCCGTACGCCGCGTCGAAGATGGCCGTGATCGGTCTGACCACCACGCTCGCCTTCGAGGTGGGGCCGCAGGGGGTGGCCGTCAACTCGCTCTCGCCCGGACCGGTCGATGGTCCCCGGATGGCTCGCAACTTCGAGCTCGAGGCCAAGCGCACCGGCACGACGTACGCCGAGGCGGAGGAGGCCTACGTCGCGCGCGCCGCGCTGCACCGGATGCTCACCGAGGACGAGGTCGCGGCCGCCGTGATCGCGATGCTGCACATGCCGGGGCTCTGCGCCGCCGACATCGACCTCTCGGCGGGCATGGTCGCCCGTTGACCCGGCGGGGCTCACCGGAGCGCGGAGCCCGGCCCGGGCAGGAAGCGGCCGTGGCGCTCGCGGGTGGGCACCCCGTCCTCAGCGACGAGACGACCCCGCAGGTAGGTCTGCACCGCGCGGCCGGTGACCTCGCGCCCGGCGAAGGGCGTCCAGCCCGCCTTGGACAGCACGTCCTCGTCGCGCAGCACCCGCCGGGCCGTCGGGTCCACCAGGACCAGGTCGGCGTCGGCCCCGGCGCCCACGCGGCCCTTGCGCGGCCAGAGCCCGTAGGTGCGCGCGGGGACCTCGGCGTACACGCGCACGACGTCCTCGTAGCTGAGGTGTCCGCGGGCGACCGCGTCGAGCAGCAGGGCCATCGTGCTGTCGAGGCCGGGGAGCCCGAAGTGCACGTTCCACATGTCACCGGCCCGCTTCTGCTCCAGGGTCGACGGTGCGTGGTCGCTCGAGATGTGGCTCAGCGCGCCGGAGCGGAGCAGCCGCCACATCTGTGCCTCGTCCTCGTCGGTGCGGGCACGGGCCGGTGGCGTGAACTTCCGCAGCGCACCGTGCTCGTGCACCTCGTCCTCGCGCAGCAGGAAGTACTGCGGGCAGCCCTCCGCGGCCAGGGTGCCGCCCGCCGCGCGCTCGCGACGGACCAGCTCGGCCACCTCCGGGTGGCTGACGTGGGCGATGGTGGCCCGGGCGCCGGTACGCCGGACCAGCAGCGCCGCGACCGATGCCGCGACGACCTCGGCGTCCCGGTCGCGCCAGTCCAGCAGCAGCCCGTTGTCGCGGCGGCTCTCGGCGCGCAGCAGCTCCTCGGCCGACCGGGTGATCGACTCGTCCTCGCAGTGGATCAGGCTGGCAGCTCCTGCCATCGCGGTGGCGCGCAGGTGGGTGCGCAGCGCGGCGGCGTCGTGGCCGGGCACGCCGTGCGTGGTGCAGGTGAAGACCTTGAAGAACGTGACGCCGGCGCGCCACAGCTCGCTGACGTCGGCGGCATGACCGGGCCACGCGTGCGCGGCCAGGGCGAAGTCGACCTCGGAGCGGTCCTGGAGGTACTCCCGCTTGCCGGCGAGGTCGTCCACCGTGCGCACCGGGGTCCCGTGGCTGTGCTCGACGATCGTGGTCACCCCGGACGCGGCCGCGGCTGCCGTGCCGGTGGGGAAGTCCTCCCGGTCGGTGCTGCCCGGATCCATCAGGTGCACGTGCGTATCGATGCCTCCGGGCAGGACCAGCAGACCTCCGGCGTCGACCGTCCGGGCGGCCTTCGGGAGGTCCTGCCCCACGGCCACCACGACCCCGTCGTGCACCCCGACGTCGAGCCGCCTGCTGCCGGTCGAGGTGACGACCGTCCCTCCCCTGATCGCCAGGTCCAGCTCGCTCATCGACGCGTTCCCTTCTCTCGTCTTGTCGTTCGATCCGTCCATCCGACCCAGGAGGCACCCCTGTGAGGCGTTCCCGCATCAGCATCGGCTCCACCGGAGGCACCATCACGATGACCGCCCAGGCCGGCCCGGGGGAGTGCTTCCCTCGCTGGGCGCCGCGGACCTGGTGGCGGCCGTGCCCGGTCTCGCCGACGTCGCGGAGGTGGAGGCCAGCACCCTCGCCACCGTGCCGTCGGCCCACCTGCAGCCCTCGGACGTCTTGGCCTTCGGGCGGTGGGCAGCCGGTGCCGTCGAGACGTCGGCCGGGGCCGTGCTCGTGCAGGGCACGGACACCATCGAGGAGACGGCCTACCTGCTGGACCTTGTGTGGGACCGGCCCGAGCCGCTGGTGGTGACCGGCGCGATGCGCCCGGCGACCGCCGCGGGCGCGGACGGCCCGGCGAACCTGCTCGCGGCTGCGGTGGTGGCGGCCAGCCCGGACGCCCGGGGCCGAGGGGTGCTGGTCGTGCTCGACGACGACGTCCACGCGGCGGCGCGGGTCCGGAAGCGGGACTCGACGGCGCTGCACGCCTTCGCCTCCGAGCCCTTCGGTCTGGTCGGCCGCGTGCTGGAGCGGCGGGTTCACTTCGTGGCGCCTCCGTCGCGGCACCCCTCCCTGCCGCCGCCGCTCGACGGCGCCCACCCGCGGGTGGCGCTGCTCGAGACCCATCTGGGCGATCGCGGCGAGCTGCTCCGGCTGGTGGCCGGGGACGGGTACGACGCGGTGGTGGTCGCCGGCTTCGGGGTCGGCCACCTCTCGGCCGCGATGGCCGAGGTCGTCGAGGAGGTGGCCACCCGGATGCCCGTGGTGCTGGCGTCGCGCACCGGGCGCGGTCCGGTCCTGCGCTCGACGTACGGGTTCCCGGGCTCCGAGCAGGACCTGATCGCCCGCGGAGCCCTCCCGGCGGGCTGGCTGGACGCCCGCAAGGCGCGCCTGCTGGTCTGGGCGCTGCTCGCCGCCGGCGCCGGTCCCGAGGAGTTGCGCGCCACCCTCGAGGAGCGGGGCGCCACGCCCGGCCCGTCCTGAGCTCACAGGCGGCCGCCGGTGTGGGCGAGGATCTCGCGGACGCGTTGCTTGGCCAGCTCGGTGTAGCGCATGACCCCGGCGGAGGCGGCGGCTGCGTCGCGACGCTCGAGCCCTTCCGTGATCTGGCGCTGGGCGTCGATGAAGTCCTGCGAGGTGACCGGCGTGGAGCCGAAGCTGCGGGTCATCACGGTCTTGATGCTGAGGCTGCCGAACGCCGCAGTCAGGGCAGGGTTGCCGGCCAGCGAGACGAGGTGCTCGTGGAAGGCGTAGTTGGCGTCGAGGTAGCTGTCGAAGTCGAGGAACCGCTCGCCGACCAGGAGCGCCGCCATCTGCTCGAACCGGCGGCGCAGCTCGGCCAGCTGCTCGACGTCGAGGTGGTGCGCGGTCAGCGCGATCACTCCGAGCTCGATGGCGGAGCGCGCGTCGAAGGTGGCGTCGGAGGTGGTCACGTCGAACGGCGTGATCACGTAGCCACGGGACGGGTCGCGCTGCACGAGCCCGTCGGCGGCGAGCCGGGTCAGGGCGTAGAAGGCGGACGCGGCGTCCACGCCCAGCTCGTGGGCCAGGTCGTCCAGGTGCAGGACCGCACCCGCGGCGTACTGACGCTCGAGCACCTGCGTCCGCGCCCGTCGGTAGACCGCGTCGTCGCGGGCGAACTCGAACCGGCCGAACCCGCCGCGGAAGTAGGTCAGCGGCTGGCCCTGGCCGGCGGAGGCGGACAGGACCCGGCCCACGAAGATGCTGTGCGTCCCTCCGGTGATCTCCTCGACCACCTCGCACTCGATGTGCGCGAGCGCCTCGGCGAGCAGAGGCAGGTCGTGCTCGCCGGCGGTGAGGCCGACGCCGCGGAACTTGTCCTCGCTGGGGACGGCGAACTGCTGGGCGAGGTGGGCGTGCTCCTGGCCGAGCACGTTGACGGCATACCTGCCCGACTCGGAGACCGCGTGCGCCGTCGGGGCGGCGCGGTTGAGACAGGCCAGCATCATCGGCGGGTCCAGGGAGAGCGAGGTGACCGAGCTCGCCGTCATCCCGTGCGGTCCGGTGGCGGTCCGGGTCGTGACGACGGTGACGCCACTGGCCAGGTGGCCCACCACGTGACGGAAGTGCTGCCCGTCGAGCGCGGAGCTCACCGAGTTGCTGCTCATCCGTGGACCTCCGGGCGCGGCGTACGTGTGGGGCGACCCCCTCAGTGAACCGTCCGGCACGCGGCAGCGTGGATGGCGCCGGACGTCATGGTGGCCGTGCCCCGCTCACGGGTCCGGCCACTGGACGCCGGTCGCTCGGCGGTCAGGTGCGGGAGCCGTCGTCCCGGAGCAGGTAGCGCAGCACCACGTCGTGGGAGGACACCAGATGCACCCGGGTGAGCTCGGCGGCGAGCCGGGCGTCCTGGTCGCGCACCGCGGCGAGGATCTGCCGGTGCTCGTCCTGCAGGTGCGCGACGTCGCCGACGACGTCGAGGTGGAAGTAGACGTACCTGTCGGTCAGCCGGCGGAGGTGGTCGACCAGCGCGATCGTGCGTGGCCTCCCGGCCAGGGAGTAGACGACGGCGTGGAAGGCGGCGTTGGTCGCGATCCAGTCCGAGGGTGAGGTCGCGGGGTCCTCCATCACCCCGAGCAGGTGCACCATCCGCGCCACCTCGGCGCGGCCGACCCGCGGGACGGCGAGCCGCGTGGCCAGCGGCTCGACGGCCTCCCGCAGCTCGTAGAGCTCCTGGAGGTCCTCGATCGAGAGCGGGGTGACGACCGCGCTCGTGCCCTGAAGGTCGACCAGTCCATCGGTCGCGAGCAGCTGGAGGGCGTCGCGGACGGGGATCCGGCTGACGCCGTACTCGGCGGCGATGGCGGTCTGGGACAAGCTGGAGCCGGGGGCCAGGGCCCCGCTGACGACGCGCTCCCTCAGTCCCTGGGCGACCCGCCCGGCCGCTGAGTCCCGGTTCACGGCTCCAGTGTCCCCGACCGGGTCGGGCTAGCCCTCACCGCGTCGCATCGAGCCGACCACCAGCCGGTCGATGCTGACGTCGAGGGCGGCATCGTCGCCGACCTCGGCGAACACACGCAGCATGTCGCGGATGTCGGCGTGCACCCGCGGGCTGCGGGCCCGCAACGCCGCGATCCGGTCGTCCACCTCGGCGACGAGCTCCTCGGGGGAGCCGGCCGTGGCGTTGACCAGTCCGAGCTCGACGGCCCGGGCCGCGCTCACGGCCTCACCGGTCGCGGTGAGCCAGAAGGCCTCCCGCTCGCCGACGACCCGCGGCAACCAGGCCAGGACCAGCGCCGGGGCGAGCCCGATGCCCACCTCCGGGAAGGAGAAGCGGGCCGAGGACACGGCGACCGAGACGTTGCACGCGGCCACCAGCCCGACGCCGAACCCGGCGGCGTCGCCCTGCACCTCGCAGACCGTCACCAGCCGGGTGCGCCGCAGCGCGCGCATCACGTCGACGAGCACCTGGGACTCGGCGCGCAGCTCGGCGGCCGTCGCGCCCTCACGCTCGCGGCCCAGGCAGAAGGCCTCGCCGACGGCCCGCAGCCGGAGGACGTGCACGCCCTCGGCCGGGCTCTCCAGCAGGGAGACCAGGCGCTTGCACAGGTCGATCGTGAAGAGGTTGCCCGGAGGGCGGTTCACCTCCACCAGCACCACACCGTCGACGGGGTCGTGGATCGTCATTCCGCTCATCAGTTCAACCTCCCGGTTGCTTGTCCGCCGTACCAGTCGACGTCGTCGGTCGCCGTGCGGATCGTCACCGCACGCACGTGGGTGAACTCGTGGAACGACTCCCAGCCGCCCTCGCGGCCGACTCCGCTGTCCTTCAGACCGCCCCAGGGTGAGGAGGGGTCGAGGCGGTGGTGGTCGTTGACCCAGACCATGCCGGCCTCCAGCCGGTGGGCCACCCGGTGGGCGCGGGCCACGTCACGGGTCCAGATCGCCGATCCGAGCGCGAACGGCGAGTCGTTCGCGATGGCGACGGCCTCGTCCTCGTCGCCGAACGGGATCACCACCACGACCGGCCCGAAGATCTCCTCCCGGGCGACAGCCATGTCGTTGGTGACGTCGGCGAGGACCGTGGGCTGCACGAAGTAGCCGTCCTCGAAGCCCTCGACCTGGGCGGTGGCACCGCCGGTGACCAGCCGGGCGCCGTCCTCGACGCCCTGCTGCACGCAGGAGAGGATCCGCTGCCGCGCCCGCTGGGAGATCACCGGGCCCACCTGGGTGGAGGCCTCGGCGGGGTCGCCGATCCGGATCCCTCTGGCGATGTCGGCCAGCGACTCGACGAATGGCTCGTAGATGTCGCGGTGCACGATCAGCCGGCTGCCGGCGATGCAGGTCTGGCCGGCGCCGATGAAGCCGGCGAACGCGGCGCCGCGGGCCGCGACGTCCACCGGGGTGTCCGGGAAGACCAGCACCGGCGACTTGCCGCCAAGCTCGAGCGTCGAGCGCGCGAACCGGCGGGCGGTGGCGACGGCGATCGAGCGTCCGGGCTCGGTCCCGCCGGTGAACGTGACCTTGCGGACCAGCTCGTGCTCGGTCAGGGCGGCACCGGCGGTCGGTCCGAGCCCGTTGACCACGTTGAGGACGCCGGCCGGGATCCCCGCCTCGTGGGCGATGTCGGCGAGCAGCATCGCGGTGAGGGGGGTCTGCTCGGACGGCTTGAGCACCACGGAGTTGCCGGTCGCCAGAGCGGGGGCCAGTGCCTTCGAGGCGATCATCATCGGATGGTTGAACGAAGCCAGGATCGCCACCACGCCCAGCGGCATCCGGCTCGTGTAGGAGTGGTAGTCACCTCGCATCGGCACGACGGCGTCGCGGTCCGCCAGCAGCAGCGACGCGTTGTAGCGGTACCACTCCGAGAGGCGGCTGATCTGGGCCTTCGTCTCGGTGATCGGCCGGCCGTTGTTGGCCGTCTCCAACCGGTAGAGGTCTTCCATCCGGTGCTCGATGCCGTCGGCGAACCGGTGGATCAGCGCCGCGCGCTCGTGGATCGGCATCGCGCTCCAGACGCCCGACCTGAACGCGGCGTCCGCGACGCGCACCGCCCGGTCGATGTCGGCGAGGTCGGCGTTCTCCGCCACGGCGAGCACCGCCCCGGTCGCGGGGTTCCGCACCTCGAGGCGCGGCGCGCCGCCCGGCACGATCTCGCCCCCGATGCGCAGCCCGGTGGGCAGCGGGCCGGAGGGCAGGTCGAGCGACGGCGATGATTCGGAGACGGTCACGCTCTCCGCCTTTCGTATACGGAAGGAGTCAAACGTATACAGCAAGGCGGTGGTCGTCAACAGCGGGCCGACGGGGGGCGGCGCGCGTGGAGGTCAGGGGCGGGCGGTGAGCCGGGCTGCGCGCCGGTCCTGCAGCAGCGCGAGCGCGTTGAGCGCGCCCCAGCCGAACGTGACGCCCAGCACCTTCGTGCGGGTCTGCTCGTCCTCGGCCCGGGCGGCGAGCAGCAGGCCGTCGGAGACGTCGCAGGCGATCCGGATCAGCATCGCGGTGGTCACCGTGCGCGGCGAGCGGCCGAGCAGCCCGAGCGCGCTGACGGTCAGGTCGCGCGCGCCGTAGGTCCGGGCCAGCAGGTCGAAGCCGGCCTGCTCCGGCTCGTTGTCGGTCAGCGCCCGGCCGAGGTGACGGGGGTCGGCCAGGGCGTAGACGCCGTACGAGGCGGTGGCTGCGGACATCAGGCGACTCCAGGTGAACGTCATGCACCAGTCCTACCCGGGAATCGTGCGTGAGTACCGCCGGTTGGGGGAAGGGAAGACAAAGCACCCCAGACGAAGGAGAAGCATGACGGTCCCGACCATCACCTTGAACAACGGCGTGGAGATCCCCCAGCTCGGCTTCGGGGTCTTCCAGATCGACCCCTCCGAGACCCGCGAGGCGACGTTGACCGCCTTCGAGGTGGGCTACCGGCACATCGACACCGCGCAGATGTACGGCAACGAGAAGGGCGTCGGCGAGGCCGTCCGGGAGTCGGGCCTCGACCGTGGTGAGGTCTTCGTCACCAGCAAGCTCAACAACGGCTTCCACGCCTACGACGACGCCCTCGCGGCGTTCGACCGGTCGCTGGAGGAGCTCGGCTTCGACTACCTCGACCTGTTCCTCGTGCACTGGCCGCTGCCCGGCGTCGGCGACTTCGTCGAGACCTGGACCGCGATGGAGAAGATCTACGAGTCCGGCCGCGCCAAGGCGATCGGTGTCTCGAACTTCCAGCCGCACCACCTGAACCGGCTCGCGAACGAGACCACCGTCACGCCCGCGGTGAACCAGATCGAGGTGCACCCCTACCTCGCCAACGACACCGTCCGCGCCTACGACAGCGAGCACGGCATCGCCACCGAGGCCTGGTCGCCGATCGCCCAGGGCAGGGTGCTCGACGACCCGACCATCGTCCGGATCGCCGGGAACCTCGGCAGGACCCCGGCGCAGGTGACCCTCCGCTGGCACCTGCAGCGCGGCGACATCGTCTTCCCCAAGTCGGTCACGCGCAGCCGTGTCCAGGAGAACTTCGAGGTCTTCGACTTCGAGCTCTCCGGGACCGACATGGCCGACATCACCGGGCTGGACCGCGAAGAGCGCACCGGGCCGGACCCGGACACCTTCAACTACATCCCCTCCTGACCTGATGGCCGCCACGCCCCGCCTCGTCGTGCTGGACGTCAACGAGACGCTCTCGGACCTCGGTCCGCTGCGCGACCGCTTCGAGGACGTCGGCGCGCCGGGGACGCTGGCGGCCACCTGGTTCGCCGGGGTCCTGCGGGACGGGTTCGCGCTGACCGCCGTCGGGCAGCAGGCCGACTTCGCCGCCCTCGGTACGGCGGGGCTCCGCACGCTGCTGGACCCGGCGGTGCTGGACCGGCCGCTGGGCGCAGCGGTCGAGCACGTGATGTCCGGCTTCTCGAGCCTGCCGGTCCACGCCGACGTCGGTCCGGGCCTGCGGGCGCTGGCCGACGCCGGCATCCGGTTGGTGACGCTGAGCAACGGCTCGGCCGCGGTCGGGCGGTCGCTGCTTGAGCGGGCCGGCCTCGACCACCTGGTCGAGGCATGCCTCTCAGTCGACGACGCGGGGATCTGGAAGCCGCATGCCCGGGCCTACCGCTACGCCCTCGACCACTGCGGTGTCGCGGCCGCCGAGGCGATGCTGGTCGCGGTGCACCCGTGGGACGTCGACGGGGCGCACCGGGCCGGGCTGCGGACCGGCTGGGTGGACCGCGCCGGAGGCGACTACCCGGCGCTTTTCAGCCGGCCCGACGTCACCGGCCGCGACCTCGTGGACCTGGCCGCCCGGCTGCACTGACGTCGTACGTCGACGGAAGCGGGCGCGGTTGACGCCACCCCTGCCGGAGTCGGCCGGCGCTAGCATCCGGAGATGGGGACCGACGCAGCTGCGGACGAGAACGACCCGGAGGTGCTCGGCGTCGATCCGATGACCGTGCAGGGCATCCGGGGGGCACTCCGCGCGCTGCCGGCGCCGCTGCGCGGTGCCGTCATCGGGGCAGTCGTCCTCGGCGTGACCGGTGGGCTGGTCGGGCTGGTTCTCGGCCTGAGGGCCTACGCGCCGACCGCCTGGGCCGCGGTCCTCGAGGTGGGCGTGCCGGCGGCGTGCCTCGGGGCCGTGCTCGGCCTGGTCGTCGGCTCGCTCGTCGGCGGCCGGCACCGGGCTCGCGGCCGCTGAGAGGCTGGCGGCGGCGCCGGTCGGCGCGGGTGGCTGTGCGTCAGCGGACGACGACGCGCGTGCCGCCCCCGGCGAAGTCCCACAGCCGGGCGGCGAGCCGACGGCTCAGCCGGATGCAGCCGTGCGACTCCTGCAGGTCGGTGCCGAGCATCCAGTCCGGGTGGATCTGGGTGCCGCCTGCCTTGGAGACCGGCACCCGGTGGAAGCCGACCCCGCAGGGCGCGAAGCGGGTGAAGTACGGCAGCCACAGGCTGCCGCCCAGGTCGCTGTTCATCCGGATCTTCGCCGCGCGCCCGCAGGCGCTGCCCACGGCGTACCGGCCCGCGTCCAGGACACCGGGGTTGTCGACCATGCCCCCTTCGGCGACCACGCGGTTCTTGGCGTCGACCAGCCACACGTAGTTCTGGTGCTGGCTGATGACCACCCGACGGCCGGTGCCGGACCGGACCACCGGGCGGCGGTCGCAGGGGACCTGCTGGTCGGCGTAGAGCCGCTGGCGGGTGGCCTGGCTCAGGGTGCCGCTCTGGGAGAGGTCGTTGGCGGCCTGGAAGCGGGTGAGGGCGGCCCGGGTGTGGGTCCCGATGCGGCCGTCGACGGGGCCGGCGTCGCAGCCGAGATCGTTGAGCCTGAGCTGGGCCCGCTCGGCACTGGTCGTCGCGGTGGCCGAGCCCCTGACCCAGCTCCCGGCCGGGCCGGCCGCCGGCCCCGGCACCGAGGTCTCCGCCCCGGTCACGGAGGGCGCGCGCCCGGGGGCCGCGGCGGCCTGCGCCGGGACGAGCGGCGCGGCGAGCAGGGCGGCGGCCGCGGCGACCAGCAGGCGGAGCGGACGGTTCACCAGGGGTCTCCCATCAGGACGACACGGACGCCGCTCCCATGACGAGGGCCGGCGGGCCGCCGGCGCCTCTCCCGGGAAGGAGCCACTCTCCTGGCATTCTCACGCGAGAAGCAGCCGGAGCGCCACGGTCGGCCGCGGGCGGTCAGGCCAGCGAGGCGGCCGCGCTCGCGAGCCGAGTGATCTCCGCCCAGTCGCCGCGGCGTACGGCGTCCGCCGGGGTGATCCACGAGCCGCCGACGCAGCCGACGTTCGGCAGCTCCAGGTAGGAACCCGCCGTCGCCGCGGTGATGCCGCCGGTCGGGCAGAACCGGGCCTGCGGCACCGGGGCGGCGACCGACTTCAGGAAGTCGGCGCCGCCCGAGGCCACCGCCGGGAACAGCTTGAGGTCGCTGTGGCCGAGCTCCAGCAGCCGCAGCACCTCCGAGACGGTGGCCGCGCCGGGCAGGAACGGCAGCCCGGTGTCCTGCATCGCCGCGGCCAGGGTTGTGGTGGTGCCGGGGGAGACCAGGAACTGCGCGCCGGCGTCCGCGGCCTCCTGGGCCTGTGCGGGGGCGACGATCGTCCCGGCGCCGACCAGGATCTCCGGCACCTCCGCGGCGATCGCCCGGACCGCGTCCAGGGCGGCCGGGGTGCGCAGGGTCAGCTCGATCACCGGCAGCCCGCCCTCGACCAGGGCCCGGGCCAGCGGCACGGCGTCCGCGGCGTCGTGCAGGACGACCACCGGGATCACCGGGACGCGGTCGAGCAGCGAGTCACTCATCGATGTCCTCCTGGGTGGCGGGCGCGGCGGGCGCGGTGGGGCCGAAGACGCTGGCGCCCTGGTCGGCCGGGCCGACCGCGGCGCGGAACGACGCGAACAGCTCGCGGCCGGTGCCGGCCACCGGGCTGTCGTCGGGACAGGCGGCCTCGCGCGCCTCGAGCTCGTAGTCGGCGACGTGCAGCTCGAGGATCCCGGCGTCGGCGTCCAGCGTGACGAGGTCGCCGTCCCGGACCCGGGCGAGCGGGCCGCCCACCGCGGCCTCGGGGGTGAGGTGGATCGCGGCCGGGACCTTGCCGGAGGCCCCGGACATCCGGCCGTCGGTGACCAGGGCGACCCGCTGACCGCGGTCCTGGAGCACCCCGAGCGCCGGGGTCAGCTTGTGCAGCTCGGGCATGCCGTTGGCGGCCGGCCCCTGGAAACGCAGCACCGCGACGAAGTCGCCCTCGAGCACGCCGTCCGCGAACGCGGTGAGGAAGTCGTTCTGGTCGTCGAAGACCCGCACGGGCGCCTTGACCTGCCGGTGCTCGGGCTTGACCGCGGAGGTCTTGATCACCGAGCGGCCGAGGTTGCCCTCGAGCATCCGCAGGCCACCGTCGGGGGAGAACGGCGCGTCCGCGCCGCGCAGCACCTCGGTGTCATGGCTGGCCTTGGGCCCCTCCTCCCAGGTGACGCCGGCACCGTCGAGCCGCGCCTCGCTGGTGTAGCGCCACAAGCCGTGGCCCGCCGCGGTCTTCACGTCGTCGTGCAGCAGCCCCGCCTTGAGCAGCGAGTGCACGGTGAACGCCAGCCCGCCGGCGGCGTGGAAGTGGTTCACGTCGGCCTTGCCGTTCGGGTAGACCCGGGCCAGCAGCGGAACCACCGCGGAGAGGTCGGAGAGGTCGTCCCAGGTGAGGGTGATCCCCGCGGCCCGGGCGATCGCGACCAGGTGCAGCGTGTGGTTGGTGGAGCCGCCGGTGGACAGCAGCGCCACGCAGCCGTTGACGATCGCCTTCTCGTCGACGACCTCGCCGACCGGCGTGTACTCCTCGCCGAACGACGTCAGGTCGACGACCCGGGAGCCGGCGGCGGCGGTCAGGGCGTCGCGCAGCGGCGTGCCGGGGTTGACGAAGCTGGCGCCGGGCAGGTGCAGCCCCATGACCTCCATCAGCATCTGGTTGGAGTTCGCGGTGCCGTAGAACGTGCAGGTGCCGGCCGAGTGGTACGACGCGGCCTCCGCCTCGAGGAGCTCCTCGCGGCCGACCTCGCCGGCGGCGTACGCCTGCCGGATCCGGGCCTTCTCGTCGTTGGGCAGGCCGCTGGTCATCGGGCCGGCGGGCACGAAGATGGTCGGCAGGTGGCCGAAGGAGAGCGCGCCGATCAGCATGCCCGGCACGATCTTGTCGCAGACGCCGAGCATCAACGCGGCGTCGAACATGTCGTGGGAGAGCGCGATCGCGGTCGACATGGCGATCACGTCGCGGCTGAACAGCGAGAGCTGCATGCCGTCCCGGCCCTGGGTGATCCCGTCGCACATCGCGGGCACACCGCCGGCGAACTGCGCGAGGCCGCCGGCGCGGAGCACGGACTGCTTGAGCCGCGCGGGGAAGCTCTCGAACGGCTGGTGCGCGGAGAGCATGTCGTTGTAGGCCGACACGATCGCCACGTTGGGCTTGGTGTGCCGGCGCAGCGCGGCTTTGTCGGCCGGGTTCGAGGCGGCGAAGCCGTGGGCGAGGTTGGCGCAGGCGAGCCGGCCGCGGGCCGGCCCCTTGTCAGCCGCGGCGCGGATCCGGGCGAGATAGCCCTCGCGCTCGGGCCGGCTGCGTTCGGTGACACGGCGGGTGACCGCGTCGACCACCGGGTGCAGGGAAGGGGACATCACAGACTGCTCTCGTGCCAGGAGCGACCGTCGCGCTCGATGAGGGTGGTCGCGGCGCTGGGACCACTGGTGCCGGCGGGGTAGGGACGGGGGTGGTGGCGCGGGTCGGTCCAGGCCTGCAGGATCGGCTCGGTCCACTCCCAGGCGGCCTCGACCTCGTCGCGGCGCATGAACAGCGTCGGGTTGCCCCGGACCACGTCCATCAGCAGCCGCTCGTAGGCGTCGGGCGAGGAGGTCTGGAAGGCCTGCGCGTAGTTGAGGTCGAGCGAGACCGGTCGCAACCGGATGCCGCCGGGGCCCGGCTCCTTCGCGGTCAGGTGCAGCCGCATGCCCTCGTCGGGCTGGAGCCGGATCACCAGCCGGTTCGGCTCCTCGGTGCCCTCGCTGCCGGGGAACATCGGGTGCGGCACGTTCTTGAACGTCACCACGATCTCCGAGCAGCGCCGGTCCATGCGCTTGCCGGTGCGCAGGTAGAACGGGACGCCGGCCCAGCGCCAGTTGTCGACGTGGGCCTTGATCGCGGCGAAGGTCTCGGTGCGGCTCTCCGGGAGGCCGACCTCCTCGACGTACGACGCGCCGGCCGCGCCGTCGACCAGGCCGGCGGCGTACTGCCCGGCGACGGTCAACGCGGTGACGTCCGCGCCGGTGATCGGCCGGAGCGCGCGCAGCACCTTGAGCTTCTCGTCGCGCACGTCCTCACGGTTGACGTACGTCGGCGGCTCCATGGCCACCAGGCAGAGCAGCTGCAGCAGGTGGTTCTGCACCATGTCGCGCAGGGCGCCGGAGCCGTCGTAGTACTCCCCGCGGCCGGCGACGCCCAGGGACTCCGCGACGGTGATCTGGACGTGGTCGATCCAGTGCGCGTTCCAGATCGGCTCGAGGAAGACGTTGGCGAAGCGCGTCACCAGCAGGTTCTGGACGCTCTCCTTGCCGAGGTAGTGGTCGATCCGGAAGATCTGCCGCTCCTCGAAGACCGCGCCCACGGCGTCGTGGATCGCCTCCGCGGAGGCGAGGTCGGTGCCGAGCGGCTTCTCGAGCACCACGCGCGAGTGCTCGCTGACCAGGCCCTGCTCGTGCAGCCGGTGGGAGACGGGACCGAACAGCGAGGGCGCGCAGGCCAGGTAGAAGACCCGGATGCGCTCGGGGTCGCAGCCGAGCAGCTCGACGACCGGGGGCCAGTCGGCGGGCTCGTCGAAGTCGAGGCTGATGTGGTGCAGCCGCTCGAGGAAGCGGTCGACGGAGCGCTCCTCGTGGGCGGAGGAGTCGACGAACCGGGCGAGCTCGCCGCGCACCTTGGCGCGGAAGCCCTGGTCGTCGAGGCCGGCCCGGGACAGCGCGACGACCCGGGTGTCGTCGGTGAGCTGGCCGGCCCGGTCGCGGAGGTAGAGGGAGGGTAGGAGCTTGCGCATCGCCAGGTCACCGGTGCCGCCGAGGACGACGAAGTCGCACGGGCTCACGGGCTGGGGAGCGGTGGTGGGTCGGGGGGTCACGAGCTTCTCCAGGTGCGGCCAGGTGCGGAAGGTGTGCCGAGGGTCGGATCGCGACCGCGTCGGGCACTGAGTGGTCCACGCTAGGGGACCTTCTGTGCTCTGGCAAGCACCACTTAGGTATGTTGGAAAGCATAAGATCTCCTTCACCTGCCCTTCACGCGGCGGATTGGTTGAATGACCCGATGAGCTCCCCTCCGTACGCCGGTACGCCGCCGGTCGTGGCCGGCCCCGGCGACCTGCTGGACCTGATCCGGTCCGGCCGGGCCGGCACCCGCGCCGACCTGCGCCGGCTCACCGGGCTGTCCCGCACCGCGGTGTCCGCCCGGCTCGACGCCCTGGCCGGCCTTGGGCTCGTCCAGGAGGGCGGGACCGCGGAGTCCACCGGCGGCCGGCCCCCCGCCCGGCTCTCGTTCCACCGGCAGGCCGGGGTGGTGCTCGCCGTGGCGATCGGCCGGAGCCGGGTCCAGCTCGCCGTCTGCGACCTCAGCGGCGCGGTGCTCGCCGCCGCCGACGTCGACCAGGAGGTGGGAGCCGGCCCGGACCAGGTGATGCCCCGGGTGGTGGCGGTGCTCCGCGACCTGCTCGACGAGGCCGGCCGCGGGGCCGGCGACGTCCGGGCCTTCGGGGTCAGCATCCCCGGCACGGTGGACCGCGACCGCGGCGTGAGCCACGACTCCCAGCTGATGACGGGCTGGGACGGCGTACCGCTCTCGCGCTGGCTCACCGACCTGGCCGCGGCACCGGTGCTGGTCGACAACGACGCCGCCGTGCTGGCCCTCTCCGAGCAGGTCGACGGCCAGGAGGGGCGGGAGAACCTGCTGGCCCTCAAGGTCTCCACCGGTCTGGGGGCCGGGATCGTCGCGGACGGACGGCTGGTGCGCGGCGGTCGCGGGGCCGCCGGCGAGATCGGTCACGTGAAGACCGTCGCCGCCGAGGGACGGACCTGCCGCTGCGGCGAGGTCGGCTGCCTGGAGGCCGTCGCCGGGGGCTGGGCGCTGGTCGAGGCGATGCGCGAGCAGGGCCGCGAGGTCGGCCACATCCGGGACCTGGTGGCGCTGGCCGTCGAGGGGGACGCGGAGGCCCGCCGGCTGATCCGGGAGAGCGGCCGCCGCTACGGCGAGGTGCTCGGTGCAGTGGTGACGATCCTGAACCCCGACGTGCTGGTCATCGGCGGCGACGTGCTGCCGGCCTACGAGACGTTCGTGGCGGGGATGCGCGAGACGGTCTACGCCCAGGGCACCGCGCTGGCCACCAAGGACCTGCGGATCGAGCCGGCGCGGCACGGCGAGCAGGCCGGGCTGGTGGGCTGTGCCGCGATGGCGCTCGAGGAGATCCTCAACCCCCGCGCCGTGGACCTCGCCGTCTCCCGGGCGGACTGAGCCCTTCACTCCGCCGACCCGCTGGGTCGGTCTCCTTCCCGACGGCGCTCCCCGCGGGTAGCGTCGAGGGGGTGCGGATGTTCGTGGCGCTGCCGCTCTCCGAGGCGGCGGTCGAGCACCTCCAGGAGTTCCTGGCCCCGCGCCAGGAGGCCGGCGCCGACCTGCGTTGGACCGTGACCGAGCAGTGGCACCTGACGCTGGCGTTCCTGCCCGACGTCGCCGATCGGCACCTCGACGAGCTCGAGGAGCGGCTGACCCGGGCGGCGCGCCGCCGTACCGCGGTCGAGGTGGCGCTCGCCGGAGGCGGTGCCTTCCCCGGCCCGTCGCGCGGGCGGGTGCTCTTCGCCGCCGTCGACGCGGGGGAGCGGACCGGGAGCCGGGCCGAGGAGCTGCGCCGGATGGCGACCGGGGCGCGGGCCGCCGCCGTGAAGTCCGGCATCGAGGTCGAGGGCGCCCGGTTCCACCCGCACGTCACGCTGGCCCGGGCCAGGCGTCCGACCGAGATGACCCGCTGGATCCGGGTGCTGGAGGGCTACCGCGGACCCACCTGGTGCACCGAGCGCCTGGTGCTGGTCGAGTCCCACCTGGGGGAGGGGCCGCGGCGGCGTCCCCGCTACGAGATCCGGGCGGACTTCCCGCTGGGGGCCGGCGCCGAAACGCGGGCGTAACCCCGCCGTGAGACGGTCTGACCGATAGGGTCCGGACCAGGACGACCCTCGTGCTGTGAAGGGAATGGGTGGCATGCCGTTCTTGCTCCGTGTGGAGCTGCCGGACGTGCCCGGTTCGCTGGGTCGGGTGGCGACCGCGATCGGTGAGGCCGGCGGTGACATCGAGGCCATCGAGATCGTCGAGCACCGTCGCGACGGCACCGCGGTCGACGACGTGCTCCTCGAGACCGCGCCCGGGATCATGCCCGACTCGATCGTCTCGGCCTGCAACCAGCTCGACGGGGTGCAGGTGGTCTGGATCTCGCGGTACGCCGCCGGCGGCAACCTGTTCCTGGACCTCGAGGCCGTCGAGCAGCTGACCGAGTCGCCGGCCACGGCGCTCGACGAGCTCGTCGACCTGCTGCCGATCACGTTCCGCGCGGACTGGGCCATGCGGCTGCGGGCCGACGGCACCGGGGCGACCGTGCTGCACCGCACCTCCGCGGCCCCCGAGGTCGTGGTCGGGCTTCCGCAGTGGTTCGAGCTGGCGCAGGCCGCGCGCCTGGACCTGCCGCATGAGTGGACCCACCTCGACGGCACGCTGCTGGCCGGGGCACCGCTCGGCGACGACGCGCTGGTTCTGTTCGGCCGCCGCGGCGGTCCCGACGTGCTGGACTCCGAGCTGGCCCGGCTGCAGCACCTCGCCGCCCTGGCCGTCTCGATCGCCCGCGCCGGCTGAGCCGGACCGCCGGGCACCGGGCCGGCGCGACGGGATGGGTCAGCGCGGCTCGGCGACGAAGACCGGGATCTCCCGGTCGGTCCGGCGCTGGTAGTCGGCGTAGTTGGGGAAGGCCGCGACCGCGCGCTCCCACCACTGCGCCTTCTCCTCGCCGGTCACGAGACGGACGGTCATGTCCTGGCGGACCGGACCGTCCTGGAGCTCGATCAGCGGGTGCGCCACCAGGTTGTGGTACCAGGTCGGGTGCTTCGGCGCACCGCCCTGGGAGGCCACCAGGGCGTAGGCACCGTCGTGCTCGACCCGCATCAACGGGGTCTTGCGGATCTTCCCGCTGCGGGCACCGAGCGAGGTCACCACCACCACGGGCAACCCGGTGTCGCGCAGCGTCGTGCCCGCGGTGCCACCGGAGCTCTCGTAGAGCTCGACCTGGTCGCGGACCCACTGCTCGGAGCTGGGGACGTACTCACCGGTGAGAGGCATAGCAGGACAACGACCTCCGGGCCCGGCTTGTTCCGCCTCTCGCCTAGATTGAGCGCCATGTCCGACGACTCCGCCACCGCCCGGCCCGTGTCCGAGACCTTCGACCCCGCCGCCTGGCGGCAGGTCCCGGGCTTCGAGGACCTGACCGACCTGACCTACCACCGGGCGGTCGAGCACGGCACCGTGCGGATCGCCTTCGACCGGCCCGAGGTCCGCAACGCGTTCCGGCCGCACACGGTCGACGAGCTGCTCCGGGTCCTCGAGCACGCGCGGACGACGAGCGACGTCGGCTGCGTGATCCTCACCGGCAACGGGCCCTCGGCCAAGGACGGCGGCTGGGCGTTCTGCTCGGGCGGGGACCAGCGGATCCGCGGCCGCGCCGGCTACCAGTACGCCGACGGTGAGACCGCGGACACGGTGGACAAGGCGAAGCTCGGCCGGCTGCACATCCTGGAGTGCCAGCGGCTGATCCGGTTCATGCCCAAGGTGGTGCTGTGCGTGGTGCCCGGCTGGGCGGCGGGCGGCGGCCACTCGCTGCACGTGGTCTCGGACCTGACGATCGCCTCCCGCGAGCACGCCCGGTTCAAGCAGACCGACGCCGACGTCGGCTCCTTCGACGGCGGGTTCGGCTCTGCGTACCTCGCCCGCCAGGTCGGCCAGAAGTTCGCCCGGGAGATCTTCTTCCTCGGTGACGAGTACACCGCGGAGGAGGCGCACCGGATGGGCATGGTGAACGCGGTCGTGGACCACGCCGACCTCGAGCGCACGGCGCTGGAGTGGGGCCGCAAGATCAACGGCAAGTCACCGACCGCGCAGCGGATGCTGAAGTACTCCTTCAACCTGATCGACGACGGGCTCGTCGGCCAGCAGCTCTTCGCCGGCGAGACGACCCGGCTCGCCTACATGACCGACGAGGCAGTCGAGGGGCGCGACGCGTTCCTGGAGAAGCGCGAGCCCGACTGGTCCGAGTTCCCCTGGTACTACTGACGGACGCTCGGACGCGTCCACACCGCCCTAGGTGCACGCGCAGGCAAGTCTCCGCACACCGGCGCACTGTGACACCTCTGTGACACGGGCGGGGGGCGGTCCTGACCTCTCTTGCGAGAGGGTTGCAGGTGTCGATGGCGACGGAAATTTCCTCTGAATCGGGCAGATGGCCAATAGGGTCGCGTCGTATGAAGGGAAATGTCCTCGCCGTTGCGTTAGCCATTCCGTTTTCGTTTTTCGCGGGGTGCTCGTCCGCGGACACCGCTGATCTCCCTGAGGTCGACTGGGGCGAATACGCGTCAGACGTGCAGGACCGGATCGACGGACTAGCCAACTCTGCTGACTGTGCGGGGCTTCAAACACAGTTCGACAACGCCGACGCGAACGGCAGTGTGGACCTGATGAGCTACATCGATGTCAAGCTCCGCGATGCAGGCTGCTACTGACAGGGTGCGCCGCATCTTCCGCCGACGGCGATTCGGGGTACCGCGTCTGCGAATCTCGGCGGCTCAAAACGTCTCCCTCGGTCAGGCACATCCGTAATCTGGCGAACGTGACGAGCGAACTTGGACGGCTGGTTGTCAGTGATCTGCGGTATTTGCAGAGGCAGTGGTCCAGCGTCGACCGGTTGGAGGAGGACAACCTGCGGCGAGATTCGGCGACGCTGCGGCGACTATTGATCGACAACGGAAATGGTTTGCTTACGAATTACTGGAAGTCGCTCGGGCACAAGGGCCAGATCAAGGTCACCACGGTAGACATGAGGGCCTACCTCGAAGGCGTTGACTTGAAGGCGTTGCAGTTCGCAGGGGCAGGTGGCGCGAGGAATGGCGGGGCGCAAGTCTCAGCAACCTTGGTGAGCTCGAAGGTGCTGACCGAGGAGGAGATTAGAAATCGCTACGAGCGGGCGACCGATGGTCCACCGACGAGGACCTCAACCCTGTCAACGTTCCTCGATTCGACGGGTATTCGAGTCGCCGGCGTAGCAGTAAGCCGCCGTAACATCATTCAGTTCGTGGGCAATCGCCTTGGTGGGGTCCACTTCGACGAGACGCGCGGTCACGCGAAGGCGCACGTGGCAGAGCAGTTCGCCGCCTTGGATTCGGCAGTTGAGATGAAGGTGGCTGACTTGAATGCGATCTACTTCGAGTTGCTTTCAATCGGCCAGTCAGTGCTGGATTCGGAGCAGGTCCAAGAGTTGATGCTCGACTGACCACCGGGCAGCGACTCGGCCTGGCGCACAGTCGGCCGACGGCACCGTCTTCACAGGGC
Organism: Nocardioides mesophilus; assembly: GCF_014395785.1. Taxonomy (GTDB): domain Bacteria; phylum Actinomycetota; class Actinomycetes; order Propionibacteriales; family Nocardioidaceae; genus Nocardioides_B; species Nocardioides_B mesophilus. Next base: position 2,104,518 of record NZ_CP060713.1, read on the forward strand.
AGACGACTCGCAGGCGGCCGTACGCGCATGAGGTGTATTACCGCGCCATCGCCGCGGCTGTCGTCAAGGCGGGGCTGCCCGTCGGAACCTCATCGCACGACTTGCGCCACCATTACGTCTCCGTGCTGCTGGACGCTGGCGAGTCCGTCGTGACCGTTGCCGAGCGAATTGGCGACACACCCGCGATGGTGTTGGCCGTATACGGTCACATGATGCCGAACACGGAGGATCGCACCCGGCGCGCGGTCGATTACGCGTGGACCAAAGCAAGCAGGAGTCTCGTCACCCAGTAAATCGACCCACCCATGCTTCGCCGGGCGCGGGAAATGCCTGGCAAGATGACGCTCGTGTTGCTCTGCTATGTCGACGAATCCAACCACGGTGACTTCCATGGTTTTGCTGCCCTGCTCGCGGACGAGCACGCGACTAAGGCTCTCACCGACGACTTGAACCGGATTATGAGCCAGGCGTCAGTCGACTTCGGCATACCAAGGACGACCGAATTCCACGCGCATCCGATGTTCCACGGCAAGGACGAGTGGAGCAACGTCGGTGCACGGGCGCGAGTTGGCCTCTTCTTCAAGGTGGTCAACGCCATCACCTCAGCGGATGTCACGATGATTCTTCGGTCGGTTGACAACCGCCTGCTTAAGGCGCGGCAGGCGCGCGAGAACTACCGCGTTCATTTTCCGGCTGAGCAGGTCTGCTTTCAGCACATCCTCCAGCGGGCGAATCGAGTGGCAAAGCGGCAAGACACCTACGCCCTCATGATCGCGGACAACCGTAGCGATCGCGAGCGGCACAGAGAGCGCTTTGCCACTTACCAAACGTCTGGCACACCTGGCGTCTACATGCATACGACTCTCGAGCGCCTACTCGATACCGTGCACTTCGCTCCCAGCCATCAATCCCGCATGCTTCAGGCCGCTGACATGCTCGCGTTCATCTACCGAAGGCGTATGACGGTCTTCGAGCAGGACATCCGGTCCGAGCAAGCCATGGCGAAGTTATGGGGGCGCATCATCGACTGCGGGAAGCTCTGTGACGTGGGTTCTTGGCCGTAGCGCACGACAGCCCCGTCATGGACGGGGCTGAAGGCGGTGCGGGCGGCGCTTGCGCTGCGGCCTGCAATCCTGAATGTAGCAGCGATGCCCGACAGAATCACGAGCCCCCTCCCCGGAGCCTTTAGTGAGTTGTTGTGACACCTGGGTGACACAGGGCCGCCCTACACCGTCCCGTGAGTGCGGATCTGCCTGGTTGTCGCCGTTCCCCTGGTACTACTGACCTGACGCGTTGCGCAGGTCGCCGCCACGGAGCAAGGAACCGTTGTGCTCGCCAGCTGGTGGAGACATCGGCGAGACAGGGAGCCGTGGTGTGTGTATCGTTCTTCGATAACATCGATTATCGATAAACCGAGGGCGACATGACCACTTCCAGCGTCGATAGAAGAGCCCGCATGCGTGTGGTCGAGGGGGTGATCCTCGTCGTCGTGCTGATCAGTCTTGGCGCGGGGTTGTCGATGCTCCTGGGGCCGAACGGCCTCCGACTGCTCAACTTCGAGCCGCAGTGGCCGGTGGTCGGGGCGAGCCAGTACGAGATGTCGGTGGAGACGCAGTTCGCAGAAGGTGCTGGGGTCCTGGTGCGGGGTGCGCCGACGTGGCGCGACACGGAGACGGGAACCGTGGACGCCCGCACCGGCGGCAGGCCGGTGGAGGTGACCGGGCCGTTCTTCGGCCAGGTCGGCTTCCCGGCTCCCTCGCTGGCGCAACGGCTGCTGTGGGTGTCGTGGCGTGCCTCGGCCCCGTTGCTTGCCGCCGGAGCGCTGTGGTTGGTCCTGCTCATCGTTCGCTCTGTGCGAGAGGGTGATCCGTTCACGGAGGCCAACGCACGCCGGTTTCGCTTGCTCGCGGGGGTGGTGGCGGTCGGCGGCACGCTCATCTCCGTCCTGGGAGCCGTGCTGCGCCGCTGGCTGCTGGACAGCTCCGGCGCGAGCAACATCGTGGCGCGGGACTGGTCGATCTCCTGGGTGCCGGTGCTGGCCGGCCTGCTGATCGCTGTCCTCGCCCAGGTGTGGGGCCACGGGGTGGCGATGAGGGACGAGCTAGAGGACGTGGTGTAGGCGTGCCGGTCGAGGAGCCGCACCGCATCGTGTGCCGGCTGGACAGCCTCCTGGAGACGCGCGGGATGACCCTGACAGAGCTCGCCCGCCGGGTGGACGTGACTCTCGCGAACCTCTCCAAGCTCAAGAACAACCGAGCAAAGGCGGTTCGCTTCTCCACGCTGACCGCGATCTGCCGCGAGCTCCAGTGCCAACCCGGCGACCTCCTCAACCTGGAGGAATGAAGCAGGGGAGCCGGTCTCGACCTGCAATCGGAGCCTCCGGGTGGCGTCGCTCAGGTACCTTGCGCCGATGAGCGGATCATCGGAGGACGCCGGCCTGACCACCACCCAGCTGTTTCGCCTGGCGTGGGTTCTCGGTCTGGCCGCCGTCGTCTCCTGCGGAGTTCTCGGCCGGCACGCCGCGGACCACGATCGGGTGCAGTCGGTGCAGCTCGTCTGGCTCGCCGTCGGTGTCGTCGCGGCTGTCTTCTCGGGCTGCTGCGCTGTGCTCGTGGGGGTGAGGTCCGCGGAGGCGCGCCTCAACTCGAGTCCGGCTCCTCCGAGCGCGGCGCAATCCCCAGTATCTCGTCGATCTCAGCCTGAGTGAGCGGTCCGGCTGCCGCGGACGCCCGCAGGACCAGCTCGATGGTGAGGTCGGCCTCGTCGAGCCGCTCGGCGTCGAACGGCAGCTCAGCGAGGTCGAAGTCGAACGGATCGAGATCCATGTCGTTTCACCAGCCAAGGTGCGCAGGAATCGTGGCGGTCCCGTGACTGGAAGCCCGATACAACCAGCACTCTTTCCCGGTGCCGCGTATCGAAACGTGCGGGGCCGGCTCTTCTGTCAGGATGAAGACCGTGACCCCGTCCGGCCTCCGGCCCGCTCTCGGCCGGATCTCGAGCATATGGCGCTACCCGGTCAAATCGCTCGTCGGTGAGGAAATCTTGTCCGTGCACGTCGACGAGCGGGGCCTGCAGGGCGACCGGCTGTGGGCGGTGCGCGACCCGGACGGCAGGCTCGGCAGCGGCAAGTCCACGCGCCGGTTCAGCAAGATGGACGGCCTCCTCCAGCTCGCGGCGCGGGCGGACGGCGACGTACCCGCCCTCTCGTTCCCCGACGGACGGGTGCTGCGCGGCGACGACCCGGCGGTCCACGCGGCGCTCTCCGCGCACCTCGGGCGCCCGGTCGCCCTCGCCCGCGAGCAGGATCTCTCGCACTTCGACGAGGGGCCAGTGCACCTGGTGACGACCGCCAGCCTGCGGGCCCTGGAGCAGGGACAGGGTGCGGTCGTGGAGCCGCGCCGGCTGCGCCCCAACCTGGTGCTCGAGACCGACGCCGGTCCGGCCTTCCTGGAGGACGACTGGGTGGGACGCCAGGTGGAGATCGGCGAGCGGCTGGTCCTGGCGATCCGGGCGCCGATGCCGCGCTGCGTGATGATCACGCTCCCGCAGGCCGAGCTCGCGGCCGAGCCGCACCTGCTCAAGACGCTCGGCGAGCTCAACGACGCGCAGATCGGGGTGGTCGCCGACGTCGTCGTGCCCGGCCCGGTCGCAGTCGGCGACCAGGCGCGCCTCGTGGGCTGAGTGTCGTGGTCGGGATCAGGCGCCGGCGGCGTCGGAGCACTGGTCGCCCCGGGTGCTGGCGACGAAGTCCCTGACCACGTCGGCGAACCGGTCCGGCTCGTCGAGGTGCGGGAAGTGACCGGCGCCCTGGAAGAGCTCGACGCGACACTGCGACATCGCCTGCTGGGCGCTGATCGCGTGCCAGGCCGGGATCATCCGGTCCCGGGAGCCCCAGACGATCAAGGTCGGGACCGGGCACGCGTCGGGCAGGTAGTCGTGGGCGCTGACGCTCTGGCCGCCCGGGTCGATGACCGAGCGGGTGGTGGCCAGGAAGGCACGCCGGCTCTCCCCGTCACCCAGCGAGGTGAAGCCCTGCCAGATCGCGGTGATGTCGGAGCCGGGCTTCCAGCCGACCTTGGACAGCAACCGTCCGGCGCTCTCCGCGCGGCCCCGCACCCAGCGCGACGCGATCACCGGAAGGACGTACTCCGCGCCCGGGAGGGTCGCGGAGCGCAGGATCGGGTTCACCTCGCGGCCCAGGCCCCCGCTGGCCACGAGGACGAGGCGCTCCACCCGCTCGGGGAAGAGGTAGTAGAACTCCATCGCGATGCCGCCGCCCAAGGAGTGCCCGACCAGGGTGACCCGGTCGATGCCCAGCCGGTCCAGCAGGTCGCGGAGCGTGGCGGCGTGGCCGCCGAGCGAGTAGTCGCCCATCGGCTTGGCCGAGTGTCCGTGACCGAACAGGTCCGGCACCAGCACCCGGTGGTTGTCGTCGAGCCGGTCGATGAGGTGCGACCAGTTGCGGTGCGAGCCGAGGATCCCGTGGATGAACAGCAGCACCTCGCCCTTGCCGCTGTCGAGGTAGGAGAGCTCGTGGCCGTGCAGCGTCACGTGACGGACGGTGAACGGCTCCATGACCTCTCCTCGACCAGCCTCGGACAACCTCGGACACCTCGGCCCACGTGGTGTCGCCGGACTCGCTCGACTACCAACTTACCCGACAGTAGCCTGCCCGTCCCTCCGTCGACGAGTCCGTCCGGGCCCCGCTGCCGGGCACCTGGCAGAGTCGACCTCATGACCGACGAGCCGCTCACCCGCTGGCAGCAGCTCTCCCAGGGCCTCACCGGCGACGACTACCAGGCCCGCTTCGCCGAGCTCGCGGCCCGCGGCGAGGACGTGCACGGCGAGGCGTCCTTCGTGTCCACCCTGGTCGGGCCGGGCGCCCGGCTGCTGGACGCCGGCTGCGGCACCGGCCGGGTCGCCATCCGGCTGGCCGAGCTCGGCTACGACGTGGTCGGCGTCGACGTGGAGGAGTCGATGCTCGCGGTGGCCCGCCGTGAGCGGCCGGCCACCACCTGGCTGCGCGGTGATCTCGCCGACCTGCCCGCCGGGGTGGTCGAGCGGGCGCCGTACGACCTGGTGCTGATGGCCGGCAACGTCGTCCCGCTGCTCGCGCCCGGCACCCTGCCGGCGGCGGTCGCCGGCCTGGTCGCCACGCTGCGCCCCGACGGCCTGCTGGTGGCGGGCTTCGGTCTGGACCGCCTGCACCTGCCCCAGGGCTGCCCGGTGACCCCTCTGGAGGAGTACGACGAGGCCGCGGAGGCCTCCGGCCTGCGCCCGGTGGACCGGTTCTCGACGTGGCAGGCGGCGCCGTACGCCGAGCGTGGCGGCTATGTCGTCCGGGTGCACCGGCGCGACCGCTGACCTTCGGCCTGTGACGCGCGTCGCAAATGACGCGCGTCCCCGGCCCGGTGCCCTACGTTGCCAAGCGTGAGGATCGCAGTCGCCAAGGAGACCCGCGCGGGGGAGACCCGCGTCGCGCTCGTGCCCGAGCTGGTCGGCAAGCTGACCGCCCTGGGCTACAGCGTCGTCGTCGAGCCGGGTGCCGGGGCGGGTGCGCTGCACGCCGACGAGCAGTACGTCGCGGCCGGGGCGGAGGTCTCCGAGCAGGCGCTCGAGGGCGCCGCGCTCGTCGTCTCGGTGAACCCGCTCGACCCGGGCCGCGTGCGGATGCTCCCACCGGGCACCGCCACGGTCTCCTTCCTGCCGGTCAACCAGAGCCTGGACCTGGTGGCCGACCTGCGCGACTGCGGCGTCACCGCCTTCGCGATGGAGCTGGTGCCGCGGATCTCCCGCGCCCAGTCGATGGACGCGCTCTCCTCGCAGTCGCTGGTCTCCGGCTACCGCTGCGCGATCGTCGCCGCCGGGCTGCTGCACCGGTTCTTCCCGCTCAACATGACCGCCGCCGGCACCATCCCGCCCGCGCAGGTCGTCGTGCTCGGCGCCGGCGTCGCCGGGCTGCAGGCGATCGCGACCGCGAAGCGACTGGGCGCGGTGGTGAAGGCCTACGACGTCCGCGCCGCCGCCGCCGAGGAGATCCGGTCGATGGGCGCCCAGTCCATCGACCTGGAGCTGGAGACCCTCGAGGGGACGGGCGGCTACGCCCGCGAGATGACCGAGGACCGCGCGGCACGCCAGCGCGACCTGCTGACGCCGTACATCGCGGCCGCCGACGCGCTGATCACCACCGCCGCCGTCCCCGGCCGGCAGGCCCCGATGCTGGTCACCGCCGAGATGGTCGAGCAGATGTCCCCCGGCTCGGTGGTCGTCGACCTCGCCGCCGAGAGCGGCGGGAACGTCGAGGGGTCGCTGCCCGGCCAGGTGGTCCGGATCGGTCACGCGCAGGTGTGGGGCGGCGCCAACGTCCCGGCCCAGATGCCCGGCCCCGCCTCGCGGCTCTACGCCCAGAACGTCGTGAACCTGGTGACCCTGATGACCCGCGACGGCGGGTTCGCCCCCGACTTCGAGGACGAGATCGTCCTCGGCTCGTGCGTCACGCACGGCGGCGTGGTGCGACACGAACCCACCCGGCTCGCCCTGGAAGGAGGACCGGCATGAGCGAGGAAGTCGTCTGGCTCACCATCTTCGTGCTCAGCGTCTTCGTCGGCATCGAGGTCATCTCCAAGGTCTCCTCGACGCTGCACACCCCGCTGATGTCCGGGGCGAACGCGATCCACGGGATCATCCTGCTCGGCGCGATCATCGTCGCCGGCACCGCCGACTCGACGCTCGCGCTCGTGGTCGGCCTGGTCGCGGTGGTGCTCGCCGCGGTCAACATGGTCGGCGGCTTCGTGGTCACCGACCGGATGCTGCAGATGTTCACCCGCAAGAAGCCGGCGCAGCCGCGGGGGGAGGGCCGATGACGACGCCGACCTGGGTCCAGCTGGTCTACCTGGCCTGCGCGGTCTGCTTCATCCTGGCGCTCAAGGGCCTCTCCGGCCCGCGCACCGCCCGCGGCGGCAACCTGATCGGCGCCGCGGCCGCGGTCGTCGGCTGCGCGGTGGTCTTCTTCTACCTCGACCTGGACCACGTCGGCTGGATCCTCGGCGCGATCGCGGTCGGCACGGCGATCGGCTTCGTCGGCGCGCAACGGGTGCAGATGACGCAGATGCCGCAGATGGTGGCGCTGTTCAACGGCGTCGGTGGCGGGGCCGCCTCGCTGGTGGCGCTGCTCGAGCTCGAGCACATGACCGGCCGCGAGGCAGGCTGGTTCGAGCTCGCCGCGACTGCGTTCACCATCGTGGTCGGCGCCATCTCGTTCTCCGGCTCGGTGATCACCTTCCTCAAGCTGCAGGAGCTGATGACCTCCCGGCCGGTGGTCTTCCCCGGGCTGCCGGTGCTCTTCGCCGCCGGCCTGCTCGGCGCGGTCGTGCTCGCGGTGCTCACCGTCGCCGACCCGTCCACGGCCACCGGTGTGGTGCTCGGCCTGCTCGGCCTGCTGGTCGGGGTGCTGCTCGTGCTGCCGGTCGGCGGCGCCGACGTACCCATCGTGATCTCGCTGCTCAACGCGTTCACCGGCCTGACCGTCGCGGCCGGCGGCTACGTGCTGGGCAACACCCTGCTGCTCGTGGCCGGCACCCTGGTCGGGGCGTCGGGTTCCTTCCTCACCAAGCTGATGGCCGCGGCGATGGGCCGCTCGGTCGTCAACATCCTGTTCGGGGCGCTCAAGGGCGGCTCGACGCTCGGCGCCGGCGAGGCCTCGGACCGGCCGGTGCGCTCGGCCAGCGCCGAGGACGTCGCGATCCTGCTCGGCTACGCCTCCAAGGTGATCGTCGTGCCGGGCTACGGCCTCGCGGTGGCCCAGGCGCAGCACACCCTGCGCGAGCTCGTCGACGTGCTCGGTGAGCGCGGCACCACCGTCGACTACGCCATCCACCCGGTCGCCGGCCGGATGCCCGGCCACATGAACGTGCTGCTCGCCGAGGCCCAGGTGCCCTACGAGCAGCTCAAGGAGATGGACGACATCAACGGGGAGTTCCGGCAGACCGACGTCGTCCTCGTCGTCGGCGCCAACGACGTGGTCAACCCGGCCGCGAAGACCTCCCCCGGGGCGCCGATCTACGGCATGCCGATCCTGAACGCCGACGAGGCCAAGCAGATCGTCTTCCTCAAGCGCTCCATGCGACCGGGCTTCGCCGGCATCGAGAACGAGCTGCTCTTCGACCCCAAGACCACGCTGCTGTTCGGCGACGCCAAGGACACCCTGGGCAAGCTGCTGTCCGCGGTGAAGTCGCTCTGAGCGCTCGCGCCTGGCTAGACTCCCGGCCGGGAGGGACCCCGATCCGCGACTGATGTTTGCTGGAGGTCCTGCAGATGGCTGACGACGACGACCGGCTGGCGCGCCCCGACGGCCACCGCTACGACGCACCCGAGTCGCAGGACGAGACCCGCTCCAAGAGCTGGGACTACCTCGTCCTGGGCCTCCTGGTGGTGGTGATCATGCTGCTGGTCGCCACCGGCAAGGTGCCGGTCTTCAACTTCTGAGCGGCCGGCGCGGGTTGCGGCTCGCCGGCTCCCGGGTCGGCTGCTGGGTTGGTTCTTGGGCGGCTACTGGGCGACGCCGTACAACCGGTCGCCGGCGTCGCCGAGCCCGGGAACGATGTAGCCCTTCTCGTTCAGCCGCTCGTCCATGCCCGCGGTCACCACGCTGACCGGTACGCCGATCCCGTCGAGATCGCGCTCCAGGCGCTCGCAACCCTCGGGGGCGGACAACAGGCAGATCGCGGTGATGTGGTCGGCGCCGCGGTCGGTGAGGAACCTGATCGCGGCGGCGAGCGTGCCGCCGGTGGCCAGCATCGGGTCGAGCACGTAGCACTGGCGCCCGGACAGGTCCTCGGGCAGCCGCTCGGCGTACGTCGCCGCCTCGAGCGTCTCCTCGTTGCGCACCATGCCGAGGAAGCCGACCTCGGCCGTGGGCATGAGGCGCATGAAGCCCTCCAGCATGCCGAGCCCGGCCCGCAGGATCGGCACCACCAGCGGCTTCGGCGAGGCCAGCCGGACCCCCTCGGCCTCGGCCACGGGGGTGCGCACGGTGACCGGCTCGACCCGCACGTCACGCGTCGCCTCGTAGGCCAGCAGCGCCACCAGCTCGTCGGCGAGCCTGCGGAAGGTCGGCGAATCCGTGCGCTCGTCGCGCAGCGTGGTGAGCTTGTGGGCGATCAGGGGGTGGTCAGCCACGTGGATGCGCATGGGGCTCAACCTACTGCCCGGACTCTCCCTGGTGCGACGACGGGCAGCGTGCCACCATCAGGGTTGGTAGGCAGCGTGTCCACCAGCCGAGGAGGCCGCATGAGCGCCGAGTTCGACGCCAACGCAGAGGGTGTCGACTTCGCCCTGGTCGCCTATCGCGAGGAGGGTGTCTGGCAGGTCCAGGAGCTCGCCGCGGAGGACGCCGCCGACCTGGACCGCTTCGCCCAGGAGCTGCGTCGGTTCCCGGGGGACGGCGGTGCGCTCGGGCTGGTCTCGATCGACGAGGACTTCTTCCTCCTGGTGCGCGTGCTCGGCCCGCAGGTCAAGATCCTGCTCAGCGACGTCACCGCCGCCACCGACTGGCCGATCGCCCGCGCCGCCGTGGACGCGCTCGAGCTGCCGGTGCCCGACGACGACGACGAGCAGCTGCCGGGTGGTGACGTCTCGATCGTCGCCGACCTCGGCATGGGGCCCATGGACATGGGCGCGCTGCTCGACGACGTGGGCCTCTACCCCGACGAGATGCTCGGCGACATCGCCGCCCGGCTCGGCTTCGGGTCGCTCTTCGACGAGACCATCGGGGTCAGCGCCGGCTGACGATGGGAACCTCCGACCTCTGGGCCGCCCCGATGCAGGAGGCCCTCGCCGAGGCGCGTGCGGCGCTGGCCACCTCCGACGTACCCATCGGCGCCGTCGTGCTCGACCCCGTCGGCGCGGTGATCGGGCGCGGCCGCAACGAGCGCGAGGCGTACGCCGACCCGACCGCGCACGCGGAGGTCGTGGCGCTGCGCGAGGCCGCGCGGTCGCGGGGCGAGTGGCGGCTCGACGGTTGCACGCTGGTGGTCACGCTCGAGCCGTGCACGATGTGCGCCGGTGCGCTGGTGCTCGCCCGGGTGCAGCGGCTCGTGTTCGGCGCGTTCGACGACAAGGCCGGCGCGGTTGGGTCGCTCTGGGACGTGGTCCGCGACCGGCGGCTCAACCACCGGCCCGAGGTGATCAGCGGCGTGCTGGCCCACGAGTCGACCGACCTGCTGCTGGACTTCTTCGCCGGTCACCGTGGTGACCGGGCCTGATTTCGACCGAACGCCCGGTTCCGGTACCCTCGTCGGCGGTGGCGTGTCCGAGCGGCCTAAGGAGCACGCCTCGAAAGCGTGTGTGGGTGCAAGCCCACCGTGGGTTCAAATCCCACCGCCACCGCCATGGGCTACAGACGAGAAATCTGTACCCGAGCAGACGAAAGTCCGAGGAGCGCCGCTCCGGAGTCCCGCACACGGGGTCGCCGGGGCGGCGTTCTCCGTTTCTGGGCGTGGTTGGGGTCCGAGCGATCGACAGAGTCGCCCTGCTTGTCACGAGGCGGATTCGGCAAGGTGGAGCAGGTACCGCATGCCGGGAGCGTAGGAACCGTCTCCCATTCGATACTCAGCGTGCGTCTCGGCGACGACGAACCCGGCGCGCTCGAGCACGGATCGGGAGGCCCGGTTGTCCCTGGCGACATTCGCTCGAACGGTCGAGAGCCCAGGGCCGGAGGACGTGAAGGCCCAGGTGGTTACCGCCGTGACTGCGGTGGTCATCCAGCCCCGCCCACGACCCTCCGGGTGCAGCCAGTAGGAGAGGCTCATCGTGGCGTCTTCCCGGTCCGACAGGGCCACTTTGCCCACCAGCCGGTCCTGCGCGTCAGCCATGGCCCACGCCCAGTAGGGGTCGAGGTCTCCGACCGCGGTGTCATCCGGACCGGACAGATCCCGAAGCGCGTCAGCCTCGGTGTAAGGGTCGGGAACCCCGTGCATCCAGTAGCGGACATGGTCGTCGTTGAGCGCCTCCGCGAACCGTGCCGCATCGTCAGGGTGCAGAGGACGCAGGCTGAACCCGCAGTCCTCCGGCAACCCTGCTCCTGAGCGGAGAGTCATGACGGCCATCTCAGGGCCGCAGGCGGAGCGTGCCGCTGCTGAAGTCGACGACCGCCCCCTCCTGGACCAGCAGTTCGCAGCCGAGGAAGCCGTCGATCGCGCCGGACGGCCGCGGACGGTTGGCATACGCGTAGAGGTCCCAGCTGACGGCACCCGGGACGGGTCGCGGCCGGCCGTCCAGATCCACGGTCCACGAGCCCTCGACCGGCCGGACGTCCACGACGCTGCCCGTCGGTCCGCCATCGCTGTCGACCACCGGGCCGAGCCCGAGCCCGAGGCGGTCGGCGGCGACGGTGTCGACGACGACGCCGGCGACTGTCGACACCACGAAGCGCACGGGCTGACCGGCGGCGGTGCTCACGACGACGTACGCCTGCCAGTCCTCGTCCCACACCAGGCTCGTGCCGGCTGCGGGCGGACCGTCGAAGTGCAGGCGGCCACGGCCCAGGTCGACGACGGCACCGCGCTCGCGCAGCCAGCCGACGCCGAGCATGCCGTCGACCGGCTCGTCCTGCGGTACGTCGAACACCGCGATCTCGACGCCGTCGGCAACGTCGTTGCCGACCCGGAGGCTCGCCGTCGCGGTGGTCCGGCCCCGGCTGCCGAGCTTGCCGACCTCCTCGATGCCGTAGTCCGCGCGCTCGACCGGCGCGAGCCACAGGCCGGTGCGGGCCGCGACGTCGTGGGTCACCATCGCCCGGAAACCCGCGTTGGAGTGCACCATGAGGCTGACGGCATGGCCGTCGACCTCGGCGGCCACGAACGGTCGCAGTCCCGAGACCTGCCGGAAGGTCAGCTCGACGCCGTCTCGGTGCACGGCGCGACCCTACTGGTCCCCCACCCCGCGAAGCGGTCACCACCCGCCGGCGATGAGGGCGGGGGCGCCTGCGGGGACGCGGCGCGGAGGGCGCCGTACCGCCGGACAGGCACTTCCCATGGAGTTCTGACGCTTCCCTGGGGCCTCAACCCATGGGAAGCATCAGATCTCCTGCATACCGTGGTAATCGGGAGGCGGCAGGGGCCCGTGGGGCGGAGGGGGCGGAGGGGGCCGGGGGCAGGTTCGGGGGTCTGGACCAATACAGGCGCTTTGCTTCACGGCCCCGGGTTCGGGGTAAAACTGAGGGGTGGATTACTCAGGCAGCGCCGCGGCGCACCGCGTCACCGAGCAGGTGGCCGAGGTGGTCGCGGAGGTGCGTCCGCGGATGCGCGGCTGGCTGCACGCGGCCGCCGCCCCGCTCGCGCTGATCGGCGGGATCCTGCTGGTCGCGCTCTCCCCGCCGGGCAGCGTCCGGATCGGGTCGGCCATCTTCACCGGCTGCGCGCTGCTGCTGTTCAGCGTCTCGGCGACGATGCACCGCGGTGGCTGGTCGCCGCGCACGAACCTGGTGCTCACCCGGATCGACCACGCCAGCATCTTCCTGCTGATCGCGGGCAGCTACACACCGTTCAGCCTGATGCTGCTGGAGGGGACCGACCGCGTGGTGCTGCTCTGCATCGCCTGGGGCGGCGCCGCCATCGGGATCGCGTTCCGGCTGTTCGTCCCGGACGCGCCGCGCTGGGTCTACACCCCCGTCTACATCGCGCTCGGCTGGGCGTCGGTCTTCTTCGCCGGCGACTTCGCCCGCTACCCCGGCACGGCGGTCGTCGTGCTGCTGGCCCTGGGCGGCTTCCTCTACACCCTCGGTGCGGTGGTCTACGGGTTCCGCCGGCCCAACCCGGTGCCGCAGTGGTTCGGTTTCCACGAGGTCTTCCACTTCCTCACCGTCGTCGCGTTCGCCGCGCACTACGCCGGTGTCTCCATCGCCGCGTACTCCCTGCGCTGACCGGTCCGCATGCGGATCGCGTTGACGGGTATGGCGTGAGCCTTGCCCACGACGCGACACGAGGAGACCGACGATGAAGGCAGTGACCTGGCAGGGCGTCCACGACATGCGGGTGATCGAGGTCCCGGACCCGCGCATCGAGGAGCCCACCGACGCGGTTATCAAGGTGACCTCCTCGGGGCTGTGCGGCTCCGACCTGCACCTCTACGAGACCCTGGCGCCGTTCATGGAGGCCGGCGACATCGTCGGTCACGAGCCGATGGGCATCGTCGAGGGGGTGGGTAGCGCCGTCACCTCGCTGAAGGTCGGGGACCGGGTGGTCGTCCCGTTCAACGTCTGCTGCGGGTCGTGCTGGATGTGTGAGCGCAAGCTCTACAGCCAGTGCGAGACCACGCAGAACCACGAGCACGGCACGGGAGCCAGCTTCTTCGGCTACAGCAAGCTCTACGGGCAGGTGCCCGGCGGTCAGGCGGAGTACCTCCGCGTGCCGTTCGCCGACTTCCTCCCGGTCAAGGTGCCGCAGGGGCCCTCGGACGATCGCTTCCTCTTCCTCTCCGACGTGCTGCCGACCGCCTGGCAGGCGCTGCAGTACGCCGACGTCCCCGACGGCGGCACCCTGCTCGTGCTCGGCGCCGGCCCGATCGGCGACATGGCGGCCCGGATGGGCGTCCGCGCGGGCCACCGCGTCATCTCGGTCGACCGTGTCCCCGAGCGGCTGGCGCGCGTGGAGCAGTACGGCGCCGAGATCCTCGACCTCGACGAGGCGGAGAAGGTCTCGGGAGTGGCCGAGGTGGTCCGGGAGTGCACCGGTGGCCGCGGCGCCGACGCGGTCATCGACGCGGTGGGGATGGAGGCACACGGCTCGCCGGCCGCGGCGACGCTGCAGAAGTTCGTCGGGATGCTTCCCGACGCGCTCGCCGAGCCGATGCTGAAGCAGGCCGGCGTGGACCGGATGGCCGCGCTGTACACCGCGATCGACTCGGTGCGCCGCGGCGGCACCATCTCGGTCGCCGGTGTCTACGGCGGCGCCCTGGACCCGATGCCGATGTTCCAGATGTTCGACAAGCAAGTGCAACTGCGGATGGGGCAGGCGAACGTACGGGCCTGGACCGACCAGCTGCTGGGCATGCTGACCGAGGAGGACGTCTTCGGCGTCGAGTCCTTCGCCACCCACCACCTCCCGCTGGACGAGGCGCCGAACGCCTACGAGCACTTCCAGAAGAAGGAGGAGGGCATGGTCAAGGTGGTCTTCCGACCCTGACCCGCACCCTCCAGCGGTTCCGGGCGGTTGGCCCGGCTCGGGACGTCCGCCGCCCGGTCACGGCTCAAGGGCCCTGTGGCCGGGCGGCGGCTTCGTCCCAGGGTGGAGTCAGCAACGACACCAGTCCGGGAGGGATCCGAGATGAGCCACACCACCCGCAGCAGGATCGCCGGGGCCGCGCTCGCGCTGGCGACGGCAACGACGGGGCTGCTCGCGCTGCCGGGTCAGGCGGCCCAGGCCTCGGGAGAGCGCGAGCTCGACACCGCGCTGCACAGCACCCGGGCCTACCCCCGGGCGGCCGGGCACGCGGAGTACGAGTCCGGCGGCGGCCACCGCGAGCTGTCGGTCCATCTCAGGGGTGTGCGCGCGCTGGCCGGCAAGACCGTGCGCGTCTCGGTCCACGGCGACTTCGTCGGCCGGATGCGGGTCTCGCAGTACGGCCGTGCCCACCTCGAACGGCACTCCGGGGTGCCCCGCTGCTTCGCCGGGACGCGCGTGAAGGTGACCCGGTCCGGCACGGTGGTCGCCTACGGCAGGTTCCACCGCGAGCGGCACCACGACGACGACATGGGCTACGGCATGGGGTACCGCATGCGGTAGCGACCTACGTCCGGCTGCGTCACCGGGAGCGGCTGGCGGACCTGTGGCCGCGCTCAGACCTCGGTCGGTCGTCGGTGAGCAGGCGCAGCGAGCCGCGGTCCTGCGAGCCGCCCGACGCGGTCCGGGCGAACGACTGCTGGGCGGTCGAGATCACGGCCCAGAGCCGGCGGCCGTCCGGCAGCTCGTCGACGCCCCACCCGGTGGTGAGCCGGTCGATGAGCAGCTTGGAGAGGTACTGCCGCTGAGGGTCGACGTCGACCTCCGAGGTGCTGCGGTCCTCGAGGGCGATCAGCAGGCTGTCCTGCCAGCACTCGAGGCTCACCGCCAGCGACGCCGGGCCGGAGCTGCGGGCATCGGTGACAAGCTCGGTGGCGACCACGCACGCATCGAGCTCGAGATGGCCTGCGTGGCTGCGGCACAGGTTCTGACGCACCAGCTGGCGGATCTGCCAGGTTCCTGGCGTCTCCGTGGTCATCACCAGGTGAAGTCCCGGTGTCTTGTCGCACATGCCGCACCCCCGTGCCTGCATCACTCCCCGTCGCCCCGATTGCCCGAGACGCTCTCCGCCTCACGATCCTGCTCGTGTTCGGCCGCCCTGACCAGGGGTTCTGGAGTATTTCACCTTCGTGCGTGTCGTCAGGTCTTGTGACGTTCGTCCGCTTCGTCCGGATTGGCGCGCTGCCACGCGGCGAACTCCGCGGCCGGCAGCGTCACCCGTGACATCTCCTCGCCGCCGTCGCAGCGCAGCAGCGCCAGCGTGACCCCGGCGGCGTCCCGGTGCGCGACCTCCCAGGAGCCGCCGAAGGCGAGCCAGCGCTCCAGGACGCCGCGAGGATCCTCGCTCATGCCCCGTCGGCCAGCTCTGAGAGCGGCACCGAGGTGTCCTGCAGCGAGGGCACGTCGACCGACCGGCCGACCAGGGCTCGGATCGCGTCGGTGGCGTCCCAGTCGTTGGCCTGCATCCCGGCCAGCACCCGGCCCTCGCGCAGCCAGAACGCGGTGAACGGGTCGCTGCCCGCGCTCGGCTCGCCGCGCACCACCACGGCGTCGTACCCCTGGGCGCCGACGTGCCCGACGTACTCCATGCCGAGGTCGTACTGGTCGGTGAAGAAGTACGGCATCCGGTCGTAGGCGACACTCTCGCCGGCCAGGTTGCGTCCGGCCGCGGTGCCCTGCTCGACGGCGTTGTCCCAGTGCTCGACGCGGACCCGCTGACGCAGCAGCGGGTGCCAGGCGGAGGCCACGTCGCCGGCGGCGAAGACGTCGGGGTGCGAGGTCCGCAGGTGCTCGTCGACGACGATCCCGTTGTCGACCTCGAGCCCGGCCTCGGAGGCCAGCGCGGTGTCCGGGACGACGCCGATCCCGACGACCACCAGGTCGGCCTCCAGCGTGGACCCGTCCCCGAGGCGTACGGCGGCGCCCGCACCGGCCGCTGCGACGCCCTCCATCGAGGTGGCCAACCGCAGGTCGACGCCCTGGCTGCGGTGCAGGGCCGCGAAGATCCGGGCGACCTCGGGACCGAGCACCCGCAGCAGCGGCAGCTCCAGCGGCTCCACCACCGTGACCTGGGCACCGGCGTTGCGGGCGGCGGCGGCGACCTCCAGGCCGATCCAGCCGCCGCCGACGACGACGATCCGGGCCTCGGGGCGCAGCGCGGCGCGGAGCCGGTCGCTGTCGTCGACCGAGCGGAGGTAGGCCACCGGGGCGCCCGAGGAGTCGGCCATCGCGAGCCGCCGGGGGACCGCGCCGGTGGCCAGCAGCAGCCGCTCGTAGCGCAGCGACTCCGCACCGATCCGCACCTCGTGGCGCTCGAGGTCGAGGGCGGTCACCGTGACCCCCCGGCGCAGGTCGACCTGGTGCGCGGCGTACCAGCCCTCGTCGTGCACGACCGCGTCCTCGAAGGGCGCCTTGCCCATCAGGTAGTCCTTGGACAGCGGCGGCCGCTCGTAGGGCAGGTGCGGCTCCGCGCCCACCAGCACCACCTCGCCGCCGAACCCGGCGGCCCGGGCGGCCTCGACGGCCTTGGCGCCGGCGAGCCCGCCGCCGACGACGACGAGGGGACCTGTGTCAGCGCTCATGGTTCCAACCTAGCCGTCGGCCCCCTCACAGCGCGCCGGGCAGCCACTTCTCTAGCCGCTCCAGGGCCTCGGCCACCTCGGCGGTGCTGCCGGCGAAGGAGAAGCGCAGGAAGCGGTTCCCCGCCTCGGTGTCGAAGTCGATGCCCGGAGCCGTCGCCACGCCGGTCTCGGCGAGCAGCCGGTGGCAGAGCGCCATCGAGTCCTCGGTGAGGTGGCCGACGTCGGCGTAGGCGTAGAACGCCCCATCGGCCGGGGCCAGCCGGTCGATCCCCAGCCGGGGCAGACCCTCGAGCAGCAGCGCCCGGTTCTCGGCGTACCGGGTCACGTGGCCGTCGCACTCGGCGTAGGACTCCTCGGTGAACGCCGCGACCGCCGCGTGCTGGGAGAGCACCGGCGGGCAGATCGTGAAGTTGCCGGTCAGCACGTCGACCGGTCGGCGCAGCCGCTCCGGCACCAGCATCCAGCCGATCCGCCACCCGGTCATCGAGAAGTACTTGGAGAACGAGTCGAAGACCACCGCCTCCCGGGAGGTCTCCCAGGCCGAGGAGCCGAGCCGCGGGGTGGCGTACTCGATCCCGTGGTAGATCTCGTCGCTGATCAGCTGGACGCCGTTGCCCTCGCACCAGCGGGCCAGCCCGGCCAGCTCCTCGGGGCGCAGCATGGTGCCGGTGGGGTTGGCCGGGCTGGCCACCACCAGCCCCTGCACGGGACGGTCGGCCTGCAGCTCCTCCAGCATCGCCACGGTCGGCTGGTAGCGGGACCCGGGGCCGGTCGGCAGCTCCACGACCTCGCAGCCGAGGGCGGTCAGGACGTTGCGGTAGCAGGGGTAGCCCGGCCGCGCGATCGCCACCCGGTCCCCGGCCTCGAAGGCGGCGAGGAACGCCAGCAGGAACCCTCCGGAGGAGCCGGTGGTGACCACGACGTCAGCGGGGTCGACGTCGATGCCGTGCCGGCGTGCGTGGTGGCCCGCGATCGCCTCGCGCAGCTCGGGGATCCCGGAGGCCACGGTGTAGCCGAGCACGTGCTGGTCCAGCGCACGCCGGGCTGCCTCGCGCACCGGCCCCGGAGCCGGGGTGGAGGGCTGGCCCGCGACCAGGTTCAGCAGGTCGCCGTGGCTGCGCTGCCGCTCGGCGGCGGCGGCGAGCAGGTCCATGACGTGGAAGGGGGGTACGGCGGCGCGGGCGGCCACCTGCAAGGTCTGCACTCGGTCACGGTATCCGTGCAAGCATGAGCGCCATGCCCGACCGCTTCGCGCCGGTGCGCCAGGTCTTCGCCGAGATCGTCGCCGCCTCGTCCGGCACCGGCTCGGCCTTCGCCGCGTGGCACGACGGCCACTGGGTCGTCGACGTCTGGGGCGGCTTCGCCGACGCGGCCCGCACCCGCCCCTGGCAGCGGGACACGCTGGTGATGCCGTACTCGGTGACCAAGCCGTTCGCCGCCCTCTGCGTGCTGCTCCTCGTCGATCGCGGGAAGGTCGACCTGGACGCGCCGATGACGACGTACTGGCCGGCCCTGCCCGGCGGCGCCACCGTCCGGCAGGTGCTCGACCACACCGCGGGACACGTGCTGCTCGAGGCGCCCGCACCGACGGAGGCCTTCTACGACTGGCACCTGATGTGCCGGCTGCTCGAGCGGCAGCAGCCGGCCTGGCCGCCCGGGGACGGCGTCGGCGAGTCGGCGCTGTTCTACGGCCACCTTCTCGGCGAGGTGGTGCACCGCGTCGACGGCCGCACCCTCGGCGGGTTCCTGCGCGAGGAGGTCTGCGGGCCGCTCGGGCTGGACTTCCACGTCGGGGTCCCCGAGCAGGACCTGGGCCGGGTGGCGGACCTGACCGGCTACGGCGAGGAGTTCCGGCGGCGCGGCGAGTCCGGCGACGGGTTCATGATGCGGGCGCGGGCCAACCCACCGGGGGCGTACGACCCGGCGGTGGTGAACGGTGCGGCGTGGCGACGTGCGGAGGTGGCCGCGGTCAACGGGCACGGGACCGCGCGGGCGGTGGCCGGGCTCTACGCCGCGCTGGCCACCGGCCGGCTGCTCTCGTCGACCTTGCTCGCGGAGATGACCGCGGTCTCGGCGCACGGCGAGGACCGGGTCGTCGGCGAGGTCCGCGACTGGGGCCTCGGCGTCGCCGTCGACGCCGACGGGTTCGGGATGGGCGGCACCGGTGGGAGCGTCGGCTGGTGGAGCGACGTCGGTCAGTACGCCCTCTCCTTCGTCACCGGTGACGTGGCCGGACACGACCGCGTCGACCGCCTGGAGAACACGCTGCGCGAGGTCCTCGGGCTGCCGCCGCTGTGAGCGCGACCGGTCACCCGTTCGGGCTATGGCGTGCGTGCGCGACCCCGGGCGACGCTTCTCCGCAGGGGCGGTCGGTGCGTATGCCCTGGGTGCACTGCGCTTCCTCTCGGTCGCGGCCGCCCTCGTCCATCCCCCGACGAGGGCGGTCGCTCCGCCTTCCCCCACCCCTACACTGAGGCCGCCTGCCCCGACTGATGGCGAGGTGCCAGTGAGCTTCGACGTGCATCAGCTGGACATGGTCCTCCTGATCGGCGCCGTCGTCATGCTCGTGGCGATCCTCGCGGTGCGGCTCTCGGTCGGTGTCGGCCTGCCGAGCCTGCTGGTCTACCTCTTCATGGGCGTGCTGCTCGGTGAGGCCGGAGCGGGGATCCGCTTCGAGGACGCCAACGTCGCGCACGCGTTGGGCTTCGCCGCGCTGGTGCTGATCCTGGCCGAGGGCGGCCTGACCACGAGCTGGTCGGAGATCCGGCCGGCCATGAAGCTCGGGGTGTCCCTGGCCACGCTCGGCGTCACGGTCAGCGTCGGCATCATGGCGCTGGGAGGGCACTACCTGTTCGGCCTGGAGTGGCAGCTCGCGATCCTGCTCGGGGCGGTCACCTCGCCGACAGACGCCGCGGCGGTGTTCTCGGTGCTGCGTCGGGTGCCCCTGCCGCGCCGCCTGACCGGCGCCCTCGAGGCGGAGTCCGGCCTCAACGACGCGCCGACCGTCCTGCTGGTCACCCTCGTCAGCTCCGGGACCGCCCTGGACCACGGGGTGCTCGGCTTCGCCGGCATCGTCGTCTACGAGCTCGTGCTCGGCGTGGTCGCCGGGCTGGCGGTCGGCTTCGGCGGCGCCTGGGTGATGCGCCGCGTGGCGCTCCCGTCCTCGGGCCTCTACCCGCTGGCGGTGCTGGCACTGACGGTGCTGGCGTACGCCGGCACCGCGGCGCTGCACGCCTCGGGGTTCGCCGCCGTCTACGTCGCGGCACTCGTGCTGGGCAACAGCGAGCTGCCGCACCGCGCCGCCACCCGGTCCTTCGCCGAGGGGGTCGCCTGGCTGGCCCAGATCGGCCTGTTCGTGATGCTCGGGCTGCTGCTCTCGCCCGGCCGGATCTCGTGGAGCCACGTGCTCCTGGCGGTGCTGGCCGGGCTGCTGCTGACCTACGTCGCCCGACCGCTCTCGGTCTTCGCCTGCTGGTTCGCGCTGCCGCTGTCGCTGCGCGAACGGCTCTTCGTCTCCTGGGCGGGGCTGCGCGGCGCCGTACCCATCGTGCTCACCACGATCCCGCTGGCCGCCGACGTGGAGGGCTCGCAGGAGCTGTTCGACATCGTCTTCGTGATGGTCGTGATCTACACGCTGCTGACCGGCCCGACGCTGCCGCTGGTGGCGCGGCTGCTCGGCGTCGCGCAGCGCGACGAGCCGCGGGACCTCGAGGTGGAGGCGGCGCCGCTCGAGCGGATCGCCGCCGACCTGCTCCAGGTGAGCATCACGCGACGCTCACGGCTGCACGGCGTCGAGGTCGGGGAGCTCCGGCTGCCCCTCGGCTCGTCGGTCTCCCTGGTGGTCCGCGAGGGACACACGCTGGTCCCGGACACCCGGACGGTGCTGCGACAGGGGGACGAGTTGCTGGTGGTGACCCCGCGCAAGCTGCGGGAGCAGACCGAGGAGCGGCTCCGGGCGGTGTCGCGCCGGGGCAGGCTCGCGCACTGGCTCCAGGAGCCCTAGCCGGCGGCGGCGCTGGGCGGGCACACCTCGAGCGGCTCGGCGACCCTGACCGTGCGGTTCGCGCGGGCCAGCTTGCCGAGGTCGTCGCCGACGACCACGTCGACGCCGTCGGGGGCGAAGTCCCTCTTGAGCGTGCGCACCACGGTCCGGGGGCCGAAGTTGCTGGCGACCAGCCGGCCGGCGGCCTCTTCGCCCTTGATGATCCACACCTGCACCCGCGCCACCTTGGCGCGGGGGTGTTGTCGACCTCGCCCGCGAGGAAGCCACGGTTGGTCAGCGCGTTGAGCGTCTTGCCGGCCAGGCCCTCCTTGTCGCCGGCGTTGAACACGTTGACCACGACGTCCTCGGAGCGCAGCCGCTGGCCCTTGTCCAGCGTGCGGCAGCTCGTCGACGGCTCGGCGCTCGGGTTCTCCGTGCTGATCGGCGCGAACAGACGGTTCACCCCGACGACGAGGCCGAGCACCAGGATGCCGAGCAGCACCAGGAGGGTCACCCCGGTGGTGACGTGACGGGAGGTCATGACCGGTCAGCCTGCCATGACGTAGACGCGAGCGTGAAGCACCTGCCGCTGCTGCAGCGCTGCTCGCAGGGCGCGGTGCAGACCGTCCTCGAGGTAGAGCTCGTCGCGCCACTCGACCACGTGCGCGAACAGGTCGCCGAAGAAGGTCGAGTCCTCGTCGAGCAGCGCGACCAGGTGGAGCGTGTCCTTGGTGGTGACCAGCTCGTCGAGCCGCACCTGTCGTGGCGGTAGCGAGGCCCAGTCCTTGGCCGTCAACCCGTGCTCGGGGTACGGCTTGCCGGAGCCCACGCGCTTGAAGATCACGCACGCCAGCATAGGTCTAGGGTCACGTCATGACCGAGCACCCGATCGAAGCAGCGGTGGCAGCCGGCTATGCCTTCGAGGGCCCGGCCCTCGAGCTGGGCGGCCTGATGATCGACGCGAGCACGCTCACCGACGTCGCGGTGCGGATCCCGCTCGGCATGCTGAACCGGCACGGTCTGGTGGCCGGAGCCACCGGCACCGGCAAGACCAAGACGCTGCAGCTGCTCGCCGAGCAGCTCGCCACCCAGGGCGTGCCGGTCTTCGCCGCGGACATCAAGGGCGACCTCTCCGGGCTCGCGGCGCCGGGCCAGGAGAGCCCCCGGATCAGCGAGCGGGCCGCCTCGGTCGGGCAGACCTGGACCGCCCGCGGCTTCCCGGTGGAGTACTACGCCCTCGGCGGCCAGGGCACCGGGGTCCCGCTACGGGCCACGATGACCGCCTTCGGCCCGACCCTGCTGGCCAAGGTGCTCGGGCTCAACGACACCCAGGAGTCGTCGCTGGGGCTGGTCTTCCACTACGCCGACAAGGCGGGTCTGCCGCTGCTGGACCTCGCCGACCTGCGCGCGGTGGTGCAGTACCTCGTCTCCGACGAGGGCAAGGCCGACCTCAAGGGGCTCGGCGGACTCTCCTCCTCGACCGCGGGCGTGATCCTGCGCGAGCTGATCGCGTTCAGCGACCAGGGCGCCGACGCGTTCTTCGGCGAGCCGGAGTTCGAGTCCGCCGACCTGCTGCGGACCACCGCCGACGGACTCGGCGTGATCTCGCTGGTCGAGCTGCCGAACCTGCAGGACCGGCCGGCAGTCTTCTCCACCTTCTTGATGTGGCTGCTCGCGGACCTCTTCCACGACCTGCCCGAGGTCGGCGACGTGGACAAGCCGAAGCTGGTGTTCTTCTTCGACGAGGCGCACCTGCTCTTCCACGACGCCTCCAAGGACTTCCTCTCCGCCATCGCGCAGACGGTCCGGCTGATCCGGTCCAAGGGGGTCGGTGTCTTCTTCGTGACCCAGTCGCCCACCGACGTCCCGGACGACGTCCTCGGGCAGCTCGGCTCCCGCGTGCAGCACCAGCTCCGGGCGCACACCCCCAACGACGCCAAGGCGTTGAAGCAGACGGTGAGCACCTACCCGGTCTCGGCCTACCACGACCTCGGGGCGGTGCTCACCTCATTGGGCATCGGCGAGGCGGTGGTCACGGTGATGAACGAGCGCGGGGCGCCGACCCCGGTGGCGTGGACCCGGCTCCGGGCACCCGAGTCCTTGATGGCCCCGGCCGACCCGGCCGCGATGCAGGCCGCGGTGCTCGCCTCGCCGCTGCAGGCGAAGTACGCCGAGACGATCGACCGTGACTCCGCGCACGAGCGTCTCGCCGCCAAGGTGGAGGCCGGCGCCGCGAAGGCCGAGGCGGAGGCCGCCGCCTCGCCGAACGCGCCGGACGCGCGCGTGAGGAGGCCGCGCAAGCGGGCCAAGGTCGACTACCCCGCCCCGGCTCGTCGGCAGGAGGGGCCGGGCGACGTGCTCGCCGACGTCATCAGCTCACCGATCGCCAAGGACCTGATGCGCACGGCGGCGCGCGAGATCCTGCGCGGGGTGTTCCGCACCGGCCGACGCTGACCCGGGCCTCACCAGATCGTGCATTCGGGCTCCGTCCCCGGCCCGGCGGCGTCATCATCGGGGTCGGGCCAGGCCTCGTCCACGAGCCGCCCGCCACGACGACGTACGACGCGAGGGGACGTTCATGAGCGAGACCTGGCTGCCCGGCGACTTCGTCCACCCCAAGCGGGTGGAGCTGCCCAGCGGACAGCACCTGCGGCCGATCCGCGCCGACGACACCGAACTGGACCTGGTCGCGGTGATGGGCTCGCGGGAGCGGCTGTGGTCGATGTACGGCGAGGCCTGGGGCTGGCCGCCCGCGACGATGACCGCCGAGCAGGATCGCGAGGACCTGCAGCACCACGCCGACGAGATGGAGCGCAACGAGTCGTTCAACTACGCCCTGTTCGACGAGCAGGAGAGCGAGCTGCTCGGCTGCGTCTACATCGAGCCGACCGACAAGCCGGGGGCCGACGCGGACGTCATGTGGTGGGTCGTCGACCCGCTGGTCGGCTCCGAGGTGGAGCAGGCGCTCGACGACCTGGTCCCGCTGTGGATCGCCTCGGACTGGCCCTTCGAGCAGCCGCGTTACGTCGGTCACGACCTGTCGTTCGAGGAGTGGCTGGCGATCCCACGCGAGGGCCGTTCCACCTGAGCCGGGCTCAGGGGTAGAGTCGCGAGGCGGTCAAGACCCGGCCGGACGACGCTCAGCACCGAGGAGCTCTGCGTGTACGCCGAGAACGACCTGCTCGACATCGCCGTGACCGATCACGGCGACCAGACCCTCGTGACCCTCCGCGGCGAGCTCGACCTCGCCACCCAGGGCACCTTCCGCACGCAGGTCATCGACCTGCTGGTCTCCGGCTCCAACCGTCTCGTGATCGACCTCTCGGAGCTGGACTTCCTGGACTCCACCGGGCTCGGCGCGCTGATCGGGATCCGCCGCCGGGCGCACGCCCTGCAGGGCTCGATGACGCTGGTCTGCCCGACCCACGCCGTGATGGAGCTGTTCAGCATCGCCGGCCTGGAGAAGGTCTTCGACATCCGGCCGAGCCTCGACGTCGCGCTCGACTCCGGCGTGCCGCAGGCCTGAACCGGCCGGCCCGCCGGACGATCAGAGGTTGCTCACACGCACCAGGTGAGCGCCTCGACGGCCAGGTCCGCGGGGGCGTAGGTCCCCCGCAGGTCGGGCCTGCCCTCGAGCAGCGCGGCCAGGCTGCAGAGGTGGGCCGCAGCGCGCCGCTGGGAGGCCAGCACCAGCCGGTCCGGCGAGGGGCCGGCGGAACGCTCCGTCGAGCCGGCGGCGCGCGCCGCGGGAACCGGGCGTGCGCTGACTCGCTCCGGGAGGAGTGCGGTCATGGTCGGCCCCCTTGGGGTCGGGCGGAAGAGCGGGTGGCGCTCACGTACCCCAAGGGTGGCGGATTCATTTGTCGGGATCGTTACGCCATGTGTCGGCCGGTTGAACTCTTCGCCACGCCCGGATGGCGAGAGCCCCGCCGGTGGGCACCGGCGGGGCTCTCGTCGTGGCGGAGGATAGGGGATTCGAACCCCTGAGGGCTATTAACCCAACCCGCTTTCCAAGCGAGCGCCATAGGCCACTAGGCGAATCCTCCGCCGGAGAGGCTACCGGCCGCCGCGCGTGCGCGGAAATCGCGCCCGGCTTGGGGCAGCGGAGCGCCGTCGCCTAGACTCGGGCCAACCCCCCGTGCGGCGGCACCTCGCCCAACTCCCCCAGGGCCGGAAGGCAGCAAGGGCAAGTGAGCTCTGTCGGGTGCGCGGGGGCCTTTTCGTCTCACGATGGTGAGTGTCGGCCGGGGTGGTTAGGGTCATGGACGTGGAAGCACCGCTCGCCCTCTACCGCCGCTACCGGCCCGAGACCTTCGCCGAGGTCATCGGCCAGGATCACGTGACCACGCCGCTGCGGGCGGCGCTGAAGAACAACCGGGTCCACCACGCCTACCTGTTCTCCGGACCCCGTGGCTGCGGCAAGACCACGAGCGCCCGCATCCTCGCGCGCTGCCTCAACTGCGAGCAGGGACCGACCGACACCCCCTGCGGGGTCTGCCAGTCCTGCGTGGACCTGGCGCGCGGCGGCCCGGGCTCCATCGACGTCATCGAGATCGACGCGGCCAGCCACGGCGGTGTCGACGACGCCCGGGACCTGCGCGAGCGCGCCTTCTTCGCCCCGGTCAGCAGCCGCTACAAGATCTACATCATCGACGAGGCCCACATGGTCTCGCCGGCCGGCTTCAACGCGCTGCTGAAGCTGGTCGAGGAGCCCCCCGAGCACATCAAGTTCGTCTTCGCCACGACCGAGCCGGAGAAGGTCATCGGCACGATCCGTTCGCGGACCCACCACTACCCGTTCCGGCTGATCCCGCCGCGCACCCTGTCGGACTACCTCCAGGAGCTGTGCGACCAGGAGCAGGTGCAGGTGGAGCCGGCCGCACTGCCGCTGGTCGTGCGCGCGGGCGGCGGGTCCGCCCGGGACACGCTCTCGGTGCTCGACCAGCTGATCGGCGGCGCCGGTCCCGAGGGCGTCACCTACGAGCTCACCACCGGGCTGCTGGGCTTCACCCCCGAGACCCTGCTCGACGAGGTCGTCGACGCGTTCGCGGCCGACGACGCAGGCACCGTCTTCGGCGTGGTCGACAAGGTGATCGAGACCGGCCAGGATCCCCGCCGGTTCACCGAGGACCTGCTGCGCCGGCTGCGCGACCTCCTGATCATCGCCGCGGTGCCGGACGCCCCGGCCACCGGCCTGATCGACCTGCCGCAGGACCAGGCCGAGCGGCTCGTCGCCCAGGCCGCCCGCTTCGGCCGCGCCGACCTCAGCCGCGCCGCCGACCTGGTCGCGGCCGGGCTCACCGAGCTCAAGGGCGCGACCGCGCCGCGGCTGCTGCTCGAGCTCATCTGCGCCCGCGTGCTGCTGCCGGGCGCCGACCACGGCACCGCCGGGGTGATGGCCCGCCTGGACCGGATCGAGAAGCGGATGGCGATCGAGGGCACCCCCTCGGCGGCGCTGCCCGCGTCGGGTGCGGCCGCTCCGGCACCGGCCCGGCGCGAGGATGCCGGCGCCGGCAGCGAGGGTCGCTCCGCCGCCGCCGCCACCCGTCGGCCGGAGGCCCCGACCCGGGAGGCCACGCAGTCGCCGGCCGCCGCGCACCAGCCGGCGCCGCAGGCGCCGGCGGCCTCGCCTGCGGTCTCTGCGGCCCCGCAGGAGGCCTGGCCGACCGCCACGACTCCCGGGGCCGACCGCCAGGCCGCGGAGGGCCGCCAGCAGACCGAGGAGGACCGTCCGCAGAC
Organism: Nocardioides mesophilus; assembly: GCF_014395785.1. Classification (GTDB taxonomy): domain Bacteria; phylum Actinomycetota; class Actinomycetes; order Propionibacteriales; family Nocardioidaceae; genus Nocardioides_B; species Nocardioides_B mesophilus. Next base: position 2,131,097 of record NZ_CP060713.1, read on the forward strand.
CGAGGAGGACCGTCCGCAGACCGAGGAGGACCGTCCGCAGGCCCAGGACCAGGCGCCGGCCGCGGTCCCGCCGGCCGCGGAGCCTGCTCCGACGTCCGACCGGCCCGCCGCCGAGGCGGTCCAGCCGGCGGGACACCCCGCGCAGCCCGCTCCGCAGGGGCAGGCCGCTGCGCACGGTCTCGGCCTGGTCGAGGTGCGCCGGCTGTGGCCGGACATCCTCGACGCGGTCAAGCTCAAGCGGCGCTACACCTGGATCCTGCTCAGCCAGAACGGCCAGGTGACCGCCGTCGACGAGAAGACGCTGACCGTCGCGCTCGTGAACGCCGGCGCCCGCAACTCCTTCAGCAGCGGCGGCAGCGAGGAGATCCTGCGCCAGGCCTGCATCGACGTGGTCGGCCACGACTGGCGGATCGAGGCGATCGTCGACCCGACCGCGGAGCCGGGCGCCGGCGGGCCGATGACGATCCGCACCCATGACACCCGGCCGGTGGAGAGTGCCGCCCCGCAGCCGGGAGCCCCCGCGTCGGCCGGCCCCCCGCCGCCGGGTGACCAGGTCCCTGCCGCCGAGCCGGAGCCGCCGCAGCGCAGGCCCGTCGACCCGTCCGCCGTCGCGTCGGCCCGCGAGGCGATCCAGGACACCCGTCACCCCGGGGAGCAGCGCGCTGCCGCCACCCCCTCGGTCTCCGACGACGACGCCCACCGCGACGACCCCGACGCCGACGACGACCTCGGCGGGACCCAGCTCCTGCAGCGCGAGCTCGGGGCGAGCATCATCGAAGAGATCCCGCACAGCTGACCCCCACCCGGTTCAGCTGACCCCCACCCCGGAAGAGAGCGACACCAGATGACCCAGGGCACCCCCGACAACCCGTTCGGCGAGGGCGGCTTCGACATGAACGCCCTGCTCCAGCAGGCGCAGGCCATGCAGGAGCAGATGATGAGCGCCCAGGCGGAGCTCGCCTCCGCCGAGGTCGACGGCACCGTCGGCGACGGCCTGGTGACCGTGAAGGTGAACGGCACCGGCGAGCTGATCGGCGTCAAGATCCGTTCCGGGTCGTTCGACCCCGACGACACCGAGGACCTCGAGGACCTGATCGTGGCCGCCTACCGCGACGCCCGCGCCCGGGCCGACGCGCTGGCCGGCGAGAAGCTCGGGCCGCTCACCAGCGGCCTCGGCGAGCTCGGCGGCCCGGCCGGTGGACCCTCCGGCGGCTCTCCCGTCGGATTCTGAGCGGAGCCACACCCCTTCATGTACGAAGGCGTCGTCCAGGACCTCATCGACGAGCTCGGCCGGCTCCCGGGCGTGGGACCGAAGAGCGCGCAGCGCATCGCGTTCCACCTGCTGGCGGCCGACCCGGTCGACGTACGCCGGCTCGCGGACGTGCTCGTGGAGGTCAAGCAACGGGTCAAGTTCTGCTCGATCTGCGGCAACGTGGCCGAGGAGGAGACCTGCCGGATCTGCCGGGACCCGCGCCGGGACCTCAGCTGCATCTGCGTCGTGGAGGAGCCCAAGGACGTGGTGGCGATCGAGCGCACCCGGGAGTTCCGGGGGCGCTACCACGTGCTGGGCGGTGCGATCTCGCCGATCGAGGGCATCGGGCCGGACGAGCTGAGGATCCGCGAGCTGATGGTCCGGCTCGCCGACGGAGCGGTCACCGAGGTCATCCTGGCGACCGACCCGAACCTCGAGGGAGAGGCCACCGCGACGTACCTCACCCGCATGTTGCGCCCGATGGGCTTGCGTGTGACGCGACTTGCGAGTGGACTGCCCGTAGGAGGTGACCTCGAGTACGCCGATGAGGTCACGCTCGGCCGTGCATTCGAAGGGAGACGTGCTGTCGATGAGTGAGCAGACACCTGCTGGGGCCGTGGGACTCGACAGCGAGCTCGAGGACTTCGCCCAGCAGATCGCCGACCAGGTGGAGAGCTTCCTGCTCGCGCTGCGGGCGATCGCGCGCGGCGACGCCACCGGAGGTCAGGCCGTCTCGCTGCTGCTGCTCGAGGTGAGCCAGGTGCTGCTCGCCGGCGGCCGTCTCGGGGTGCACACCGACTTCCTGCCCGCCGACGAGTACGAACCCGACGCCGGGCCCGACCCCGACCTCGACGCGATGCGGCTGCGGCTCGCCGTGCTGCTCGAGGGCATCGACGTCTACACCGAGGTGTTCGACCCCTACGTCGACCCGCCCGAGGTGCTGACCTCGCTGCTCTCCGACGACCTGACCAGCATCGCCGCCGCCCTGGCGCACGGCCTGCGGCACTTCCGTGCCGGCCGGGTCAGCGAGGCGCTGTGGTGGTGGCAGTTCTCCTACATGTCCGCCTGGGGGAGCGAGGCCAGCGGGGTGCTCCGCGCGCTGCAGTCGGTGGTCTCGCACGACCGCTTCGACGCGGACTTCGAGGGCGAGCAGGACCGGGTCGAGGCAGCTGACGAGATGCTCGAGGCCGTAAATCCTTGATCCTCGCGGGGTGACCCCGCCCTGGCGGCAGGAGATCTTCCTGTGGCCTGCGGTGTCCGGCATGCGTCGGGCCCGACGACGGTCGCGGCCGGCTCGGTAGGATCATCGGCGTTGCCGACCAGCGGACCAGAGTCGAGGAGTGCACCTGTGGGCATTGTCGTCCAGAAGTACGGCGGCTCCTCCGTCGCCGACGCCGAGGGCATCAAGCGGGTGGCCCAGCGGGTCCTCGACGCCAAGCGCGCCGGGCACGACGTCGTGGTCGTGGTCTCGGCGATGGGGGACACCACCGACGAGCTGATCGACCTGGCCCAGCAGGTCTCGCCGCTGCCCGCCGGGCGCGAGCTCGACATGCTGCTCACCGCCGGCGAGCGGATCTCGATGGCGCTGCTGGCGATGGCGATCGGCAACCTCGGCCAGGAGGCACGCTCGTTCACCGGCAGCCAGGCAGGCGTCATCACCGACAGCTCGCACGGCAAGGCCAAGATCATCGACGTCACGCCGGGCCGGATCGAGAGGGCGCTCGAGCAGGGCGCGGTCGCGATCGTGGCCGGCTTCCAGGGCGTCAGCCAGGACACCAAGGACATCACCACGCTCGGCCGCGGCGGCAGCGACACCACCGCCGTGGCGCTCGCCGCGGCGCTGAACGCCGACGTCTGCGAGATCTACAGCGACGTCGACGGCGTCTTCACCGCCGACCCGCGGATCGTGCCCACCGCCCGCAAGCGGGACCGGATCTCCTACGAGGAGATGCTGGAGATGGCCGCCTGCGGCGCCAAGATCCTGCACCTGCGCTGCGTGGAGTACGCCCGCCGCTACGAGATGCCCATCCACGTCCGGTCGTCGTTCAGCCAGAAGACCGGAACCTGGATCACCGACGAGGAGAACGACATGGAACAGGCCATCATCGCCGGCGTCGCGCACGACCGGAGCGAGGCCAAGATCACCGTCGTCGGGGTCCCGGACAAGGTCGGTGAGGCCGCCCGGATCTTCGAGGCGCTCTCCGAGGCGCAGATCAACCTCGACATGATCGTGCAGAACGTCTCGGCCGCCTCGACGAACCTGACCGACATCTCCTTCACCCTGCCGCGCGACGACGGTCAGGTCGCGATGGCGGCCCTGGCCCGGATCCAGGGCGAGGTCGGCTACGACTCGCTGCTCTACGACGACCAGATCGGCAAGGTCTCGCTGATCGGGGCCGGGATGCGCTCGCACCCGGGCGTCACCGCCAAGTTCTTCGCCTCCCTGGCGTCGGCCGGCGTCAACATCGAGATGATCTCCACCTCCGAGATCCGGATCTCGGTCATCGTCGACCAGGCCCAGGTCGACGACGCGGTCGCCGCCACCCACACCGCCTTCGACCTCGACTCCGAGGACGTCGAGGCGGTCGTCTACGGCGGTAGCGGCCGATGAGCGTGCGACTCGGCATCGTCGGTGCCACCGGCCAGGTCGGCGAGGTGATGCGCCGGCTGCTGCTCGAGCGAGGCTTCCCTGCCGACGACGTACGCCTGTTCGCCTCGGCCCGTTCCGCCGGCAGCACCCTGGAGTACGACGGCCGCCGGATCGTCGTGGAGGACGCCGCCACCGCCGATCCCTCCGGGCTGGACGTCGCGCTGTTCTCCGCCGGCGCCACCACCTCACGGGCGCTCGCGCCCCTGTTCGCCGAGGCCGGCGCCGTTGTCGTGGACAACTCCTCCGCCTGGCGGATGGACCCCGACGTGCCGCTGGTCGTCAGCGAGGTGAACCCGCAGGCGATCCACCAGGCCCGCAAGGGGATCATCGCCAACCCGAACTGCACCACGATGGCGGCGATGCCGGTGCTCAAGCCCCTCCACGACGAGGCGGGGCTGGTCCGCATCGTCGCCAGCACCTACCAGGCGGTCTCCGGCAGCGGCGTCGCCGGCGTGCAGGAGCTCGCCGGCCAGGTGGCCGCGGTCGGCGATCGCGGCCCTGAGCTGGCCCACGACGGGTCCGCGGTGCCGCTGCCCGAGCCGCAGAAGTACACCCGACCGATCGCGTTCAACGTGCTGCCGATGGCCGGCTCGCTGGTCGACGACGGCAGCGACGAGACCGACGAGGAGCAGAAGCTCCGCAACGAGAGCCGCAAGATCCTCGACATCCCCTACCTCAAGGTCGCCGGCACCTGCGTCCGGGTGCCCGTGTTCACCGGCCACTCGCTGTCGCTGAACGTCGAGTTCGCGCGGCCGCTGTCGGCCAAGCGGGCGGTGGAGCTGCTCGCCGATGCGCCCGGGGTGGCGCTCAGTGACATCCCCACGCCGCTGGAGGCCGCCGGCAAGGACCCGAGCTACGTCGGCCGGATCCGCCAGGACGCCAGCCTGGACGACGAGCGCGGGCTGGTGCTGTTCGTCAGCAACGACAACCTGCGCAAGGGCGCCGCGCTCAACACGATCCAGATCGCGGAGCTGCTCGCGGCTCGCTGACCGGCCGCGCACGACTGCTTGCCTCAGACGGGGTCGGTGCCGCGGGAGGTCTCGGGTGCCGTGTCGAACCGGCTGGTCACCCAGTGCGCGAGCGCGTACGACGCCAGCCCGATCAGCGGGACCACCACGAACATCCACCCGCTCGTCCACGCGTCCGACAGCACCAGCAGCGCCATCACGCACAGCACGCCGACGCCCAGGACGCTCGTGCTGCGCGGCTCCGGCACCCGGAGCATCGCGAGCAGCACCGCGCCGGCCAGCACCATCACGGCAAGGATCGCCAGCAGCAGCGCCAGTCCCGCCCCGCCGCCGCAGGAGCTCGTGCCGCGGACCGCGTCGCACCCGGCGAGGCCACCCCAGGTCAGGAACGTGCCCAGCAGGCCGACCAGCAGGCCGGTCAGCGCTGCGGCCACCACCGCGGGCACCGGGAGCCGCCGGCGCTCCCGCGTGCGCTCCGGGGCCGGTGCAGGCGGCCGGGACGCCTGCTCGGTGGCCAGGCTCGTGCCCCGGGGCTGAGCGGCGGCGGCGACCGGTCCGGACTCCACCTCGGGCTCCGGCTCGAAGGTCGGCTCGGAGGTCGGCTGGGGGTGGCGACGGCGCCGACGGCGGAACAGCGAAGGCAGCTCGAGATCCGGCTCCCGGGGCCCCTCGCCGGTTTCCTTGTCCGCCATGGCCGCAGTCTGCCAGACCTGCGGACGACGGCCGTGCCCGTGCGAGCGGTTTCAGAGGGCCTCTGCCGCGACGTGGTTGCGGCGCCCGGCCACCTTCGAGGCATAGGCCCGCTCGCCGGCGACACGCATCGCCTCGTTGACGTCTCCGTTCGGTTGCACGGCCACGCCGATGGTGACGGTCACGATCGGCACGTCGGGTACGCCGCCGTGCTCGAGCGCCAGAGCCTCGACAGCTCCACGGATCCGCTCGGCGGCGTCGCGGGCGACGATGCCGTCGGCTTCGGGCAGCACCGCCACGAACTCCTCGCCGCCCTTGCGGAACACGCGGTCCGAGTCACGACAGTTGCCGGTCAAGGTCTGAGCGAGCTGCTGGAGAGCGCCGTCGCCCCGCTGGTCTCCGTGTCGATGGTTGTAGGCACTGAACCGGTCCACGTCGACGAAGAGGACGGATGCCGGCTTCCCCGCGTGGGAGGCGACGAACTCGTCGAGGGCGCGTCTGTTCGGCAAGCACGTGAGGGGGTCGGTGCGCGCCTCGGCGTGAAGCCTGTCCCGCTCAGCACGAAGGGCCGACACGGATACGGCACCGTGCACGTCCTCGCGCAGTGATCGCTCCAGCGCCAGGTCGTAGCGAACGACTCCGTCACCCCCGGCGGCCTTCACGGCGTACATCGCCAGGTCGGCCTGCCGCAGGGACTCCTCGAGGTCGGTCACCTCGGTCACGCCGACCGAGGCGGTCACCGGATACTCGACGCCCAGGAACGGTCGGGAGATGTCCTGGCAGACGGCGGCTGCCAGCTTGGTCGCGACGTCGACGGCCGACTCCGGGACGAGCACTGCGAACTCGTCACCACCAAGTCGCGCGATCGTGGCCGACGAGGGCAACGCCTGCCGAAGCCGTTGCGCGACCTCGAACAGCAGTGTGTCGCCGATCTGGTGCCCGAGCCGGTCGTTGACCTGCTTGAAGCCATCCATGTCGACCATCATCAGCGCGCCGGACGGCGAGTCCTCGGTGCACACCTGCCGGAGTCGTTCCAGCAGCAGGGCCCTGTTGGGCAGGCCGGTCAGGGAGTCGTACAGCGCCTGGTGCTCGAGGTCGTTCTCCCGCTGCCGGGCCTCAGTGCTGTCGATCACGGTGAGGACCAACAAGCCGGACGGCTGCTGAGGCAGACGGGCGTGGCTGCCGTGCACGTGAACGAAGCGAGCGGCCTCGCCGGGCACCGGGGCGACGTCGGCGGTGAAGAACATGCTGGTCGACGTCGTCGACTGCGCCAGCCCGGCGACGTATCCGCAGGCACGCTGTCGGTCGGGCGGGGTGAACAAGGCCTCGAACCGAGATCCGACGACGTCCCTCGCAAGGAGGACGTGCGCCTTCTCGTTGGCGAATCGGATCAGCCCCTCCATGTCCAGCACGACGATCGCGGTGGGGCTCCACTCCACCACGGTCCGGTAGAAGCCCTGCTCGCCGGACACGTCCCCCTGACAGCTCACCCGCTCATTGTCCGCACCTTGTGTCGGCGTTGGGGGAGATTGTGAACTCCCGAGGGGTCGGAACGCAGCAGACCCCCACCCGGATGGATGGGGGTCGCTTCCCTGCGTTTACTCGGTCGGGCTGACAGGATTTGAACCTGCGGCCTCTTCGTCCCGAACGAAGCGCGCTACCAAACTGCGCCACAGCCCGAGAGCCCTTGATCGGCGCGGTGAGTCTACCCGAGCGACGCCCCGGCTACGAATCCGGCCCGGCGGTCAACGTCAGCAAGGTCGCTTCGGGCCGGCAGCAGAACCGCAGCGGCACGTAGGGCGACGTGCCGAGACCGGCGGACACGTGCAGCCACGAGCTGCCGGGTGTGCCCGGCAGCGAGGTGGCCGGATGCCGGTGCAGCCCCTTCGCGCGCGCCGGCTCGAGGTCGCAGTTGGTCACCAGGGCGCCCTTGCCCGGCAGGCACAGCTGGCCGCCATGCGTGTGACCCGCCATCACCAGCTCGTAGCCGTCGGCGGCGAACCGGTCGAGGACCCGCAGGTACGGCGCGTGGGCGACCGCCACGCGGACGTCGGCCGAGGAGTCGGCGGCCCCGCCGACGGCCGCGAGGTCGTCGTACCCCAGGTGCGGGTCGTCGACGCCGACGAAGGCGAACGAGGTTCCGGCCACGGCGAGGTTGGCACGGGCGTTGTCAAGGTCGACCCAGCCGCGCTTCTCGAAGCCGGCGACCATCTCGCGCCACGGCAGCTGGGGAGAGCTGGTGTTGCGGCGCCCGTCGTCGGGCAGCAGGTAGCGGACCGGGTTGCGCGTCGTCGGCGCGAAGTAGTCGTTGGAGCCGCGCACGAACACCCCCGGGACGTCGAGGAGGTCCCCGAGGGCGTCGAGCAGGACCGGCACGGAGTCGCGGTGCGCCAGGTTGTCGCCGGTGTTGACCACCAGGTCCGGCTGCAGGGACGCGAGGCTCCGCAACCACTCCTGCTTGCGGTGCTGGGACGGGGTCAGGTGCAGATCGCTGAGGTGCAGCACGGTGAGGTCACGGTGCCCGGGCGGCAGCACCGCGACGGTCGCGGTGCGCAGCGCGAACCACCTCGCCTCCCACGACGCGTAGGCGAGGCCGGCCACCGCGGTCGCGGCACCGAGCTTCGCGACCCGGGCGATCGGGCGGGCGACAGGCCTGGCGGGCTGGCTGGCGGCGTGAGGGGGCATTGCCCAAGGCTGCCACAATGGCCCGATGAGCGAGCTCAAGGACCGGTTGCGCACCGACCTCACCGCGGCGATCAAGGGACGCGACGAGGTGACGTCGTCCACGCTCCGCATGGTGCTGACGGCGATCACCAACGCCGAGGTCGCGGGCAAGGAGTCACGCGAGCTCACCGACGACGACGTCATCGGGGTGCTCAGCAGCGAGGGCAAGAAACGCCGCGAGGCCGCCGAGGCGTTCGCCGACGCCGGTCGCGTCGAGCAGGCCGCCAAGGAGCGGGCCGAGGCGGAGGTGATCGCCGGCTACCTGCCCGCCCAGCTGACCGAGCAGGAGGTGGCGGACCTCGTCACCTCCACGATCGCCGCGCTCGGCGTGGCCGACGACGGCATGCGGGCGATGGGCCGCGTCATGGGCGCGCTGCAGCCGCAGGTCAAGGGCCGCGCCGACGGCGGTGTCGTCGCCGCGGAGGTACGCCGCCAGCTCGGCTAGCCGAGGGATCAGCCGTTCGGGCCGCGCCCGTTGCCGCGGCCGTTGCCCGGCTTGTCGTTGCCGCCACCGCCACCGCCACCGCCGGTGTTCCCGCCACCGCCGCCGGTGTTGCCGCCGGTGGTCGGCGCGGGCTGCGGCGCCGGCTGCGGGGCCGGCTGCGGCGCCGGCTCCGGGGTGCCGTTGGAGACGTAGATGGTGATGGTGCTGCCGGTGCCGATCTGGGTGCCGGAGCCGGGAGACAGGTAGGCGACGGTGCCGTAGGAGTTGCTGCTGTTCACCATCGGCCCGATCACCGGGCTGAAGCCGGCCCGACGCAGCGCCTCCGCGGCCGAGGTCGGGCTGTAGCCGTAGAGCGAGGGGACCGTGGTCATCCGGCCCATGATGGCGGTGGGGTCAGGAACCGTGAAGTCGGTGTCGGGCAGGAGCCCCTCGACCGCCTTCATGGCGTCGCCCCACATCGGGCCGGCCGTCGTGCTGCCGTGCGCGGTGTCGATGTAGGTGCCGCCGACGGTCTGGCCGTTCAACGAGATCCACTCGCCGACCGAGTTGGCGCCGGCGATCATCGAGGCGGTGGCCAGGTTGGGCGTGTAGCCGACGAACCAGACCGCCCGGTTCCCGCTGATCGTGCCGGTCTTGCCCGCGGAGGGCTGGTCGAGATTGATGCCGGCGTCGTACCCGAAGCCGCCCGGCTCCTGCACGCCGCGCAGCACGTCGTTGACGGCGTCCGCCTCGGCGGTCTTCAGCAGCTGCTGGCACTGCGCCGGGTAGTCGGCGATCTTCTTGCCGGCGCTGTTGAGGACCTCGGTGACCGGCCGTGCGTCACAGTGCAGCCCGCGGGCCGCGAAGGTGGCGTAGGCCTGGGCCATCGTCAGCGGGTCGGTGTTGGTGACACCGAGCGTGAACGAGGGGACCACCGTCTTGGGGTCGACGTCGATGCCCATCTCCTTGGCCAGCGTCGCCGGCTTGCACAGCCCCGTGCGCTGCTCGAGCTGGGCGTAGAAGGTGTTCACCGACAGCTGGGTGCCGGCGTAGAGGTCGAAGGTTCCACTCTTGGTGGAGTTCTCCACCGGCCAGGAGGCGGTGGAGCGGTACATCCCGTCGCAGTCGCGGAACGAGTTCTCGGCCAGGGTGATGGTCGGTGGCGCCGGGATCTGCGTCGACAGCGGGATGCCCTGCTGGATCGCCGAGGCGAGGACGAACGCCTTGAACGTCGATCCGGCCTGGAAGCCGTTGGCGTCGCCGTACTTCGCCGGCACGACGTAGTTGAGGTAGGTCTGCCCGGCCTTCCTGTCGTCGCCCATCGGGCGGGACTGGGACAGGGCACGGACCTCGCCGGTGCCGGGTTGCACCATCGCCAGCCCGCCGATGGCCTGGTCGGTGGGGTTCACGTGCGCACGCACGGAGGCGTCGGCCGCCCGCTGGTAGCGCAGGTCCACCGTGGTCCGGATCGTCAGACCGCCGTTCTTGAGCAGCTCCCTGCGGTCGTCCTTGGTCTTGCCCAGCGCGGGATCGGCGAGGAGGTACTGGAGCGCGTAGTCGCAGAAGAACGGCGCCGGCGAGTTGACGCAGCCGTTGCTGGTCGGGCTGACCTTGAGGCCGAGCCGGCGCTTCATCGCCCGGTCCGCCTCCGACTTCGAGATCACGTTGAGCTTGAGCATCGTCTCCAGCACCGTGTTGCGACGGTTCAGCGCCTCGCCCGGGTTGTTGGTCGGGTCGTAGCCGGTCGGGTTCTTCACCAGACCCGCGAGCAGCGCTGCCTCGTGGAGCTTCAGCTGGGACGCCGGCTTGGAGAAGTAGTGCTGGGCGGCCGCCTCGATACCGTGCGCGCCGTCGCCGAAGTAGGCGATGTTCAGGTAGCGCTCGAGGATCCAGTCCTTGGAGTAGTTCTCCTCGAAGGCGATGGCGTAGCGCAGCTCGCGGATCTTGCGGGAGTAGGAGTCCGCGGTCGCCTCCGCCTGCTCCTTGTCGCTGTCGGCCTGGGCGAGCAGCGTCATCTTGACCATCTGCTGGGTGATCGACGAGCCACCCTGGACCGTCGAGTCGGCCATCTCGTTGGTGACGAACGCGCGGAGCGTGCCGCGCAGGTCCAGCGCGCCGTGCTGGTAGAACCGGAAGTCCTCGATCGAGATGATCGCCTTGCGCATGATCGGCGCGACCTTGACGAGCGGGACGTTGACGCGGTTCTCCTCGTACAACGTGGCCAGCAAGGTGCCGTTCTTCGCCAGCACCCGGGTGCGCTGGGGCAGCGGCTCGGCCTTCAGCTCGGCCGGGATCTTGTCCATGGTCTGCGCGACGTCGCGAGCCGACAGCCCCACCACGCCCGCGAACGGAACGGCCAGGCCGGCGACGAGGACGCCCATGACGGCGGCGACCGCCACCATCACGCCCAGGTGGGAGAGGATGGAGGCAGGCTTCAAGGTGTCGGTGCGACGCGCGGACATGGGTCCCAGGTTAGAGGACATGTGGGCGGGATAGCCCGAACAGGCCACACGCGGGCGGCGTCCGGCATCCCACCCGCCACAGGAGCCACTTGGGAGGACAACCCACCCCCCTCCGGGACGAACACCTGCCAATCGGTCGACTTGAGTAGTTCCTTTGGACTACGCCAAGTTGCTCCCTCTGTGTCTGTTTCGCGCCAATACCATTCTTTACCTTTCTACGTGGGATGACTCAACGACCTGTGGGTTCAAGCAGGTCCTCTCGGATGGGAGCCGAGCAATGACGTGGAACGAAGACTGGGCAACTGTGGCCCTGTGCAACGAGACCCGGCCGGACGAGCTGTTCGTGCGTGGCGCCGCCCAGAACCGGGCGAAGCAGCTGTGCGCGGGCTGTCCGGTCCGCACCGAGTGCCTCGCCGAGGCCCTCGACAACGAGATCGAGTGGGGCGTGTGGGGTGGCATGACCGAGCGTGAGCGTCGGGCTCTGCTGCGTCGTCGTCCCAACGTGACCTCGTGGCGGCGGCTGCTCGAGACCGCGATGGCCGACCACCAGGCCGCCGTGTCGGCCGAGACCACGGTCGTGGCCGTCTCCGCCTGAGCCTGCGAGCCGAAGGTCCTGGAACGGGTTCGCTAGGCGCTGAGCAGCTCGCCGACGCGCCGCAGGCCCTCCAGGTCGTGCACGTCGGTGGACAGCGCCGGCACCACCACGGTGGGCACGTGCGGGTGCACTGCGGAGAACCGCTGCCGCAGCCGGCTCTCGCGCGCCACCAGCCGGGCCCGCTCCGCGGCGAGTCGCAGCAGGCCGCTGGTGAGGTGCGCCTCGTCGGCCCCCGAGAGCCGCTCCGCCGCCGCGAGCGCCTGCTCCCCCGAGATCCCGCCCAGCGGTGAGCGGCTGGCCCGGTTCACCACCAGGCCGGCCAGCGGCATCTGCTCCTCCTCGAGCCGCTCCACGAAGTACGACGCCTCCCGCAACGCGTCCGGCTCCGGGGCCGCCACCACCAGGAACGCCGTCCCCGGCGCCTGCAGCAGCTCGAACGTCTTGGTGGCCCGCTGACGGAACCCGCCGAACAGCGTGTCGAAGGCGGTGACGAAGGTGGACAGGTCCTTGAGCACCTGGGCGCCGAGGATCTTGGTGAGCGCGCCGGTGATCGCCGAGAGGCCGGCCGTCATCAGCCGCGCCGGGCCCCGGGCGGGCGCCAGCAGGATCCGGATGAACCGGCCGTCCAGGAAGCTCGAGAGCCGCTCCGGTGCGTCGAGGAAGTCCAGCGCCGACCGCGACGGCGGCGTGTCCACGATGATGAGGTCCCAGCGCCCGGTGCGTCGGGCGTCCTTGTGGAGCTGGCCGAGCTTCTCCATCGCCATGTACTCCTGCGTGCCCGCGAACGAGCTCGAGAGCGCCACGTAGAACGGGTTGGCCAGGATCTGGGCGGCCTTCTCCGGGCTGGCCTGGCTCTCGACCACCTCGTCGAAGGTGCGCTTCATGTCCAGCATCATCGCGTCGAGCGACCCACCGCCGGTCGGCGCCAGGTGCGGCACCGGCCGGGGGATGTTGTCGAGTGCCTCGATCCCCATCGACTGGGCCAGCCGGCGGGCCGGGTCGATGGTGAGCACCACGACCTTGCGGCCCCGCTCGGCGGCGCGCAGCGCCAGCGCGGCCGAGGTCGTGGTCTTGCCCACCCCGCCCGAGCCGCAGCAGACGATGATCCGGGTCGCCGGGTCGTCGAGCAGGGCGTCCACGTCGAGCGGCGGGTTGGTGTGCGGGTGCCCCGCCAGCGGGCCGACCCGGCCGCGAGCGTGCTCGCCGTCGTGGATGTCGCGGGGGGCGCTCATGCCATGCCTTCCTCGACCAGGTCCTCGGCGAGCTCGTAGAGCCCCCCGAGGTCGACGCCGTCGGGCAACCGCGGCAGCTCGTAGGTGGGCACGTCCAGCTCGGCCACGCGCTCGCGCATCCGGTCCTCCAGCTCGCGTCGTTCGGCGTGGTCCCGAGCCTCCAGGAGGAGCTCGTCGACGACCTCGGGGGTCACGTCCAGGCCGGCCTTCTCCAGGTCGGCCTCCACCTGTGCGCGCGGCAGCGTGCCGTCGGCCGCGGCCCGGCGTACGTCCTCGGCCAGGGTGCGTCCGCGGACCAGGTTCACCACCACCCCGCCGACCGGCAGGCCGGCGTCGCGGAGCTGGGCGATCCCGTCGGCGGTCTCCTGGACCGGCATGTCCTCGAGCACCGTGACCAGGTGCACCCGGGTGCGCTTCGATCGGAGCAGGCCCATCACGTTGTCGGCCTGGCTGCGGATCGGGCCGACCTTCGCCAGCCCGGCCAGCTCCTTGTTGACGCCGAGGAACTGGGCGATCCGGCCGGTCGGCGGCGCGTCGAGCACCACGGCGTCGTACTCGCGGTGGTTCTTGCCGCGCTTGTTGCGGTAGACCGCCTCGTACACCTTGCCGGTGAGCAGCACGTCGCGCACGCCCGGGGCGATCGTGGTGGCGAAGTCGATGACGCCGAAGCGGTCGAGCGCCTTGCCGGCCCGCCCGAGGCGGTAGTACATCGCGAGGTACTCCATGAGCGCGGACTCCGGGTCGATCGCCAGGGCGTAGACGTGCCCGCCGCCACCACCCTCGCTGTCGGCGCCACTCGCGATCCGGCGCTCCTCGTAGGGCAGCGGCGGGACGTCGAAGAGCTGGGCGATCCCCTGACGTCCCTCGACCTCGCAGAGCAGCACCTGCTTGCCCCGGCTGGCCAGCGCCAGCGCCAGGGCCGCGGCCACCGTGCTCTTGCCGGTGCCGCCCTTGCCGGTCACCACGTGCAGACGCACTCCTGGCCAGTCCTCGGCCCCGGGGCCCTGCTCGTCGCTCATTCGTCGGAGCCTAGCCGGGCGGCGGTGCCGGATTCACGGGTCGGTGTCGAGGGTCACAGCGGATGGCTAGGGTGTGCTGCGTCAGCGTGAACGTCAGCGTGGTCTTCAGCGTGGTCGTAGGGAGGAGTCGTCGTGGACAAGGTCGTGGCAACGGCCGCGGAGGCGGTGGCCGACATCACGAGTGGTGCGACGGTCGCCGTGGGCGGCTTCGGGCTGTGCGGTGTTCCGGCGGTGCTGATCGATGCGCTGCTCGCCGCCGGCGTCTCGGACCTGCAGGCGGTGTCGAACAACTGTGGCGTCGACGAGTGGGGCCTGGGCCGGCTGCTCGCGGAGAGGCGGATCCGCCGGATGATCTCCTCCTACGTCGGGGAGAACAAGGAGTTCGCGCGGCAGTTCCTGCACGGCGAGCTGGAGGTCGAGCTGACGCCGCAGGGCACGCTCGCGGAGCGGATGCGGGCCGGCGGCTCCGGGATCCCCGCGTTCTTCACCGCGACCGGGGTCGGCACCCAGGTGGCCGAGGGCGGCCTGCCGTGGCGCTACGACTCCGACGGCAACGTGCTCGTCGCCTCCCCGCCGAAGGAGGTGCGCTCGTTCGCCACGGCCGAGGGGGAGAAGGACTTCGTGCTCGAGGAGGCGATCGTGGCCGACTTCGCGCTGGTGCGCGCCTGGAAGGGCGACCGGCACGGCAACCTCGTCTACCGGCAGTCGGCGCGCAACTTCAACCCGTTGGCGGCGATGTGCGGTCGGGTCACGATCGCCGAGGTCGAGCACCTCGTGGAGCCCGGCGAGATCGACGCGGACGACGTACACACCCCCGGGGTGTTCGTGCAGCGAGTGGTGCCCCTGACGCCTGAGCAGGCGGCGGACAAGCGGATCGAGAAGAGGACGGTGCGTTCCTGATGGCCGGTCACGGGTGGAGCCGCGAGGAGATGGCGGCGCGAGCGGCCTCGGAGCTGACCGACGGGTCTTACGTCAACCTCGGGATCGGGCTGCCGACCCTGGTGCCCAACTACGTCGCCGAGGACGTGGAGCTGGTGCTCCAGTCGGAGAACGGCATCCTCGGCGTCGGGGCCTACCCGACCGAGGACGCCGTCGACCCGGACCTCATCAACGCCGGCAAGGAGACCGTGACGCTGCGCAAGGGGGCGTCGTTCTTCGACTCCGCGATGTCGTTCGGGATGATCCGCGGCGGCAAGATCGACGCCGCGATCCTCGGGGCGATGCAGGTCTCGGCCTCCGGTGACATCGCGAACTGGATGATCCCCGGGAAGATGGTCAAGGGCATGGGCGGCGCGATGGACCTGGTCCACGGCGCCAAGCGGGTGATCGTGCTGATGGAGCACGTCGCCAAGGACGGCACCTACAAGATCGTCGAGGAGTGCTCGCTGCCGTTCACCGGTCGCCGCGTGGTGCAGCGGATCATCACCGACCTCGCCGTCATCGACGTGGTGGACCCCTCGACCGGTCGGCTCGCCACCTCGGGCACCCACGGCGAACGCGCGCTGAAGCTGGTCGAGCTCGCGCCCGGTGTCACCGAGGACGAGGTGCGCTCCAAGACCGAGCCGGCCCTCATCACCTGACCGCCGACGGCCCCTTCTGCCCCGTGTGCCCGCCGATTACCACGGTATGTCGGCTGTTTGATGCTTCCCATGGGCCGCAGCCCATGGGAAGGATCAGAAGACCATGGGAAGTACGGCGGGGCCGTCTGGGCCCAATCGTCTCAGGCGGCCACTCTGAAGAGGTGGCGGATCCGCTCTGCTGTCTCCACCGGCTGGGAAAGGTCGTCCCACACGAGTCGCACCATCCCCCAGTTGGTGATCTCGCGCAGCCGGTCCTCGCGGATCTTCTCGCGGAACACCGCGTCGCCCGGTTTCTCGCCGGGACGTAGCAGACGGCCGTACTTCATCTTGCCGTCGAACTCCCCGAGCAGTCCGAGCTCCGGCCAGGCGAAGTCGGTCACCCCGACCAGCTGGCCACGTCCGTCGTGAACCTCGAACTGGAGATCGGGGGCGGGCAGCCGTTGCGCCCAGAAGAGGAACTTCGACCGCGACTCGCCCACCGACTCCGAACGGGGGTCGGACAGGCGCAGCGCGATGTCGAGTCGGCGGTGTCGCGGCCACCACCGCATCGCCTCGTGCGTCTGCTCGAGCTGCTCCCACGAGCACCCACGCCGACGCACCGCATCGAGGACCACTACACCGGACTCGGTGCTGCCCATCGAAGCCGTTTCGAGCGCCGCCCGCGCTGGTCGGACGGCGGTGACACCGTCCACCGCGACGGTGTCGTCGTCGAGACAGAGCCCTTCGTGGTGCTGCACACCGGCCTCAGTCCTACCGGCTCCGCCGTCGGTCCGGGTGACGTGGACGAGGGAGAGATCCACATCGTGCACCTCGAGACCGTGGTGCAGGGCGGCGCTGACGTGGCTGGCGACCACTCTTCCCGCGAGCCTGCTGACGACCGAGCGGGAGGTGGTGCGGTGTCGCTCGGAGGTGTCGGCGCGGGCCCAGAGGTCCGAGAACGTGTAGGCGCCGGGCCGGATCCGGTGCCACAGCTTCGCCCGGACCGCGCGTCTGATCGACTGGTCATCGTGGCCGGCGCGCAGCGCCTCGGCCCGTGTGAAGAAGCCGCGTGCCTCTGCCAGTGCTCGGAGCTGGTCCATGCAGCCATGTTCTGCTCGCCGCCGCGCGGTCGGCAGCCGGTTCGGACGAGCTGTGCAGAGCGGGGGCCGCGCGCCGTTGTGGACATGTCCCGGCGGCAGCACCGAGACGGTCGCCCCGGACGCCGTACTGCCCATGGTTCTTTGACGCTTCCCGTGGGTTGTCGCCCATGGGAAGCGTCAAACATCCGACATCCCGTGGTAATCCGCGGCCAGGAGGGGAGAACGGCCCGCTCGCTCGTCCGGGGGGTTAGAGGTCGGGGTGCTTCGCGGCCAGCCGGTAGGCGCCGGAGTGGAACACCAGCGGCTCGCCGCCGGGGGCGTCGTAGGACTCGATCTCGCCGAGGAAGACCACGTGGTCGCCGGCGTCGACGCGTTCGGTACGGCGGCACACGAACGTCGCGACCGTGCCCTCGAGCAGCGGCGGGTCGTCGCCGGCGAGGGCCACCCCGTCGAACTTGTCCGACCCTGAGGTCGAGAACTGCCGGGACAGGTGGTGCTGGTCGGCCGCGAGCACGTTGACCGCGAACCGGTCCGCGGCCTCGAAGGCCGGCAGCGACGGCGAGGACACCGCGGCCGCCCAGAGCACCAGCGGCGGGTTCAACGACACCGACGTGAACGAGTTGGCGGTCATCGCGAACCGCTCCCCGCGGTGGGTGGCGGTGACGACGGTGACGCCGGTGGCGTACTGCCCCAGTGCGCGGCGCAGGTCCCGGGCGTCGAAACGGTTCCCGGCGGCGGCCCGCTGCTCGGCGAGGAACGCCGCGGAGGCGGCCTCGTCGAACCACCAGGGCTCGAACAGCCGGGCGTCGTCGAAGCCGGCGGCGATCCGCTCCGCCACCCCGGGCAGCCGGCCGGCCTCGGCGAGCACCGCGAGCTGGTGCGGGGCCCGCGGCTGCAGCCAGTCGTTGGTCCACCGCGTCGCGAACCGCGCCCAGCCGCGCCAGAAGTGGTCGAAGGTCTGGCCCATCCAGTCCTCGTCGAAGGCCCCGGTGTGGTTGACGATCGCGTCGAGGTAGAACGAGGCCGACTTCACCGCGGTGTTCGCGCCCTGGCTGGTCACCGGGTCGTTGAGCACCACCGCGTCGGCCATCCCCAGCACCGTCGCCCCGCTGGGCAGGGTGCCGACGGGGCGCCGGACGACCGGGGTGAAGGTGCCGCGCAGCACCGCCCGGTCGTCGACGAGCTCGGCGCCGGCGATCCGGACCGCCTCGGCGGGGAAGTGCTCGGCGAGCACGGTGCGGAGCCGGTCGAGGTGCTCGCCGGGGGTCCGCACGTCCTCCCAGACGTCGGCCGGACCGCCCGGGACGCCCTCGACCACCATCACGTCGCAGGGCCCGTCGACGGTGAGCGCGGGGCAGGTGAAGCACTCGCCGACGCCCTCCACGACGTGGTAGCGCAGCGCCGGGCCGGCCGGGTCCGCCGCCACCCCGCGCAGGTAGGTGAGGGCGGCGACCCGCCGCGGCGAGGAGTATGGCGTCCGCTCCGCATCGACCTCGAAGAGGTCGGCCAGCCCGCCGCGGCCGGTGGAGATGACCACCAGGTCGTGCCGGGCGGCGAGCTCCTCGACGTCCTCGATGCCGGCGTTGCGGACCACGACCTTGCCGCCGAGCCGCTGGACCGCCTCCAGCACCGCCGGCAGCTTCAGCCGCAGGTCCACCGACCGGGCCGGCGCCGACAGCGGCGCGTCGAAGGCGCTGGTGGCGCCGTCGGCGGTGCGCAGGTCGAAGGAGAGCCGGTCGACCGACGGCGCCGCCGGCAGCAGCGCGGTCACGCCGAGCGTGGTCTCGAGGTCGAGCGCGGACTCGAAGGTGACCTGGCTGGACATCACGGCGCCGTCGCGGATCTCCTCCGCGGTCCGGTCGGTCACCAGGGTCACCTGGCAGCCGTGGCCGAGCAGGCCGAGCGCGAGGGTGGTGCCGGCCGGGCCGGCTCCGACCACGGCGACGCTGGGGGACATGCCCCCAGCGTCTCACCACCGCCGAAGCCGGCCGAGCGCGGCTCAGCCGGCGGCCGGCCCGGAGGGTGGGGGTGAGCCGAGCGCGTCGAGCACCGTCGGCCAGGCGGTGGACAGCGGGTCGATCACTTCGAAGTGCCCGGCACCGGGCAGCTCGCGGAGCCCGACATCCGGCAGCGCGGCGGCCAGCGAGCGGCTCTGCGAGACCGGTACGACGTCGTCGTCGGTGCCGTGCACGAGGACGATCCGGCCGGGGGGAGCCGTGCCGGGGTCCAGCAGCGTCAGCGGGTCGGCGTCGGCGTAGCGCTCCGGCACCTCGTCGGGACCGCCGCCGAGGAGGTCCTGGGTCGCGCCGTCGCCGAGCCGCTCCCGCGCGGCCGCGCGCAGGTCCGCGACCGGCGCGAGCGCGACCACCCGGTCGGCCGTGACCCCGGGCCGGGAGGCCAGCCACAGCACGAGGTGGCCGCCGGCGGAGTGGCCGACCAGCGAGGTGGTCGTGGCGGCCAGCCCGAGCCCGTCCAGCAGGCCGGGCAGCGCGAGCACGGCCGCCTCGACGTCGGTGCCGGTGGTCGGCCAGCCACCCTCGGCGGGCGGCGGCCCGACCCGGCGGTACTCCACGGCGGCGACCAGGTACCCCTCCTCGACCAGGGCGCGCGCCATCGGCCGGTTGTGCAGCCGGTCGAAGCCGGCGCGCCAGAAGCCGCCGTGCACCAGCACGACCAGCGGCACCGGCCCGCCGTCCCGTGCCGCCTCCGGCACGTGCACGTCGATGATGCCGTCGCGGTGCCCGGCGTACCGGAGCACCACCTCGGGCAGGGCGGCCTGCCGGGTGAGCACGTCTCGGGGGTCCACGGCGTTCATGGCCGGTCACGGTAGCCGTTAGGCTCGCGGGCATGACGAAATGGGAGTACATGACCGCGCCGGTGCTCGTGCACGCCACCAAGCAGATCCTCGACAACTTCGGTCAGGACGGCTGGGAGCTCGTGCAGATGGTGCCGGGGATGAACCCGGAGAACCTCGTCGCCTACTTCAAGCGGCCGCTGTCATGAGCACCCCCGAGGAGCGGCTGGCCGGGCTCGGCCTGAGCGTCCCGGAGGTGCCGAAGCCGGTGGCGGCCTACATCCCGGTGCTGCGCAGCGGCAACCTGGTCTTCACCTCGGGGCAGCTGCCGATGCGCGAGGGCCGGCTGATCACCACCGGCAAGGTCGGTGGCGAGGTCAGCGCCGAGGAGG
This sequence comes from Nocardioides mesophilus, assembly GCF_014395785.1. Taxonomy (GTDB): domain Bacteria; phylum Actinomycetota; class Actinomycetes; order Propionibacteriales; family Nocardioidaceae; genus Nocardioides_B; species Nocardioides_B mesophilus. Next base: position 2,150,958 of record NZ_CP060713.1, read on the forward strand.
GCTACGAGTGCGCCCGCCAGTGCGCGCTGAACGCGATCGCCGCGGTGCGCAGCGAGATCGGTGACCTGTCCGCGGTCAAGCGGATCGTCAAGGTGGTCGCCTTCGTCGCCTCCACGACCGACTTCACCGGCCAGCCGGGCGTCGCCAACGGAGCCTCCGAGATCTTCGGCGAGGTCTTCGGCGACGCCGGCCGGCACACCCGCTCCGCCGTCGGCGTCCCGGTGCTGCCGCTCGACGCCCCGGTCGAGGTCGAGCTGATCGTCGAGGTCGAGGCGGCTCCCTGATGGAGGCCCGCATCCGGCTGCCCGACACCCTGGTCGAGCACGCCCTGGCCTTCGCCGCGGGCACCCGGACCCCGTCGGAGCCGCGCTTCGCCTCGACCGTGGTGCTGCTGCGCGAGTCAGCAGGCACGGGCGAGGCCGGCGGGGACGCCGGCGGCCCGGGATCCCTCGAGGCCTACCTGCTGCGCCGCCACGTCGACATGGCGTTCGCCGCCGGCATGTGCGTCTTCCCCGGCGGCGGCGTCGACCCCCGCGACTTCGACCACACGGTCGCCTGGGCCGGCCCGTCCGCGGCCGAGTGGGCGGAGCGGATGGGCGTCGAGGAGGCGCTCGCGCGGGCGCTGGTCTGCGCCGCCGTACGCGAGACCTTCGAGGAGTCCGGCGTCCTGCTCGCCGGACCGACGGACTCGAGCGTGGTCGCCGACACCACCGGCGCGGACTGGGAGGAGGACCGCCGTGCGCTCGAGGCGCGCGAGGTCCCCCTCACCGACTTCCTGACCCGGCGCGGCCTGGTGCTGCGCACGGACCTGCTGCGGCTGTGGGGCTCGTGGGTGACCCCGGTCGTCGAGCCGCGCCGCTACGACACCCAGTTCTTCGTGACCCGGCTGCCGGAGGGGCAGGTGGCGCGCGACGTGTCCACCGAGTCCGACCGGGTGCTGTGGTCGCGGGTCGACGAGGCGATCCGCGCGGTCGACGCCGGCGAGATGTTCATGCTGCCGCCGACCTACTGCACGCTGCTCGAGCTCTTCGAGTACGGCGCCGTGGCCGACGCCCTGGTCGCGGCGCAGGGCCGTGACCTGACGCCGGTCGAGCCCGCGGTGGTGCCGGGGAGCGACGGCGACGCGGCGATGTACCTCTCGATCCCGGCCCACCTGGTCGACCTCGGGCACGCCGTCCGGGAGCGCCTGGCCTGATGGGCTGGTCCGGTGGCTCCTTCGGGGAGCGCGCGCAGTGCGTGCTGGCGCCGAACGCCGACGTCATGACCCTCGACGGCACCAACACCTGGGTGCTGCGCGAGCCGGGGGGTCGCCGCTCGGTCGTGGTCGACCCGGGGCCGGAGATCGCCGCGCACCTCGACGCGGTGGCGGCGTACTCCGGCGGCGCCGGTCAGGTCGCCGCCGTGCTCCTCACCCATGGGCATCTCGACCACTCCGAGGCGGCCCGGACCTTCGCCGAGCGGGTCGGCTGCGGGGTGCGGGCGCTCGACCCGGGGCACCGGCTCGGGTCCGAGGGACTGGTGGACGGCGACGTGGTGGAGGTCGACGGCCTGGAGGTGCACGTGGTGGCGACGCCCGGGCACACCTCGGACTCGTTGTCGTTCGTGCTGCCCGCCGAGGGCGCGGTGCTGACCGGCGACACGGTGCTCGGCCGCGGCACCACCGTCGTCGCGCACCCGGACGGCCGGCTCGGGGCCTACCTGGACTCGCTGCACCGGCTCCGCGACCTGGCCGAGCAGCAGGGGCTCTCGCACGTGTGGCCGGGTCACGGACCGGTGATCGACGACGCGCTCGGGGCGCTGGACTTCTACCTCGCGCACCGGCGGGAGCGGCTCGAGCAGATCCGCGCCGCGCTGGCCGACCTGGGTGCGGACCTGCGCGGCGAGGGGCTGGCCCGGCTGATCGTCGAGCGGGTCTACGCCGACGTGGATCCGGTGCTGTGGGGGGCCGCCGAGCTCAGCGTGCGGGCGCAGCTGGACTACCTCTCCGGCGCCCGCTGAGCGGGTTCAGCGGGCCCGGCGCCCCAGCCGCTCGATGTCCATGATCACGACCGAGCGCGGCTCGAGCCGCAGCCAGCCGCGCGAGGCGAAGTCGGCCAGCGCTTTGTTGACGGTCTCGCGGGAGGCGCCGACCAGCTGGGCGAGCTCCTCCTGGGTGAGGTCGTGGTGGACGTGCACGCCGTCGTCGGCGGTGCGGCCGAACCGGTCGGCGAGGTCGAGCAGCGCCTTGGCGACCCGGCCGGGGACGTCGGAGAAGACCAGGTCGGCGACCACGTCGTTGGCCTTGCGGAGCCGGCCGGCGAGCTGGGCGAGCAGGCCGCGGGCGACGCCGGGGCGGCCGTCGAGCCAGCGCAGCAGGTCCTCGTGGGAGAGCGAGGAGAAGGTGGTGTCGGTGACCGCGGTGACCGTCGCCGAGCGCGGCCCCGGGTCGAACAGCGACAGCTCGCCGAACATCTGGCCGGGGCCGAGGATCGCCAGCAGGTTCTCCCGGCCGTCGGAGGAGGTGCGGCCGAGCTTCACCTTGCCCTCGGTGACGACGTACAGCTTGTCGCCCTCGTCGCCCTCGTGGAAGAGCACCTCGCCGCGACGAAGCCGGGCGTCGGCCATGGACGCACGCAGCGCGGTCGCCGCCTCGTCGTCCAGGGCGCTGAACAGTGGTGCCTGACGGAGTACGTCATTGTCCACGAGGGAGTCCTCTCCGTAGCGGGGATCTGCACCGGGAGTCGGCCACAGTCACAGTCGTACATGTCACATTCTGTCTCATCACGCCGCGCAGCGCCTACGACGCCCCCTCTAGGGTGGGTCCGTGCCCGAGACGCGCCCCGACACGAGCCTGGTACGGCGGGCCCGGAAGATCAACCGGATCCTCGCCGAGACCTACCCCGACGCCCGCTGCGAGCTCGACTTCGAGAGCCCCTTCCAGCTGCTGGTCGCCACGGTGCTCTCCGCGCAGACCACCGACAAGCGGGTCAACTCCGTGACCCCCGCGTTGTTCGCCGCCTACCCGGACCCGGCCGCGATGGCCGCCGCGGACCGCGAGCACCTGGAGAAGCTGGTCCAGCCGACCGGGTTCTTCCGCGCCAAGACCGAGTCGGTGCTCAAGCTGTCCCAGGCGCTGGTGGAGCGGTACGACGGGCAGGTGCCGGCGCGGCTGGAGGAGCTGGTCACCCTCCCCGGTGTCGGCCGCAAGACCGCGAACGTGGTGCTCGGTGACGCGTTCGGGGTGCCCGGGATCACCGTGGACACCCACTTCGGCCGGCTGGCTCGCCGCTTCGGGTTCACCGAGGAGACCGACCCGGTCAAGGCCGAGCACGAGGTGGGCGCGCTGTTCCCGCGCAAGGACTGGGTGAAGCTGTCGCACCACCTGATCTGGCACGGTCGCCGCATCTGCCATGCCCGCAACCCCGCCTGCGGCGCCTGCCCGGTGGCGCGGCTGTGCCCGGCGTACGGCGAGGGGCCGACCGATCCGGTGAAGGCCGCCGCCCTGGTCCGCACCGAGGGCCGCGCATGACCGCGTCGCTGCGCCTCGCGGCCGCGGTCGCCGCCGCGGTGCTGGCAGCCGGCTGCGCGGCGGCCGGCACCGGGACCGGGACAGGTGCCGGCTCCGGCAGCGAGCAGGTGGAGGTGCCGCACAGCAACGTCGACGTCGACACCGCGGCGCTGCGCAAGCAGAAGGCAGCGGCCGGCATCGAGGACTGTCCCGCGATCACCCACACCACCGGCGCCATGCGGGCCGCCGGCTCCGGCGAGTCACTGCCGCAGATCACGCTGCCCTGCCTGGGCGGTGGCCCCGCGGTGGCCCTGGACCGGCTGCGCGGCCCGCTGGTGATCAACCTGTTCGCGCAGTGGTGCGGCCCGTGCCGCCAGGAGCTGCCCTACTACGAGCAGCTGCACCGGCGCGCCGGGGACCGGCTGGACGTGCTCGGCATCGACTACCTCGACACCCAGCCCGGCGGCGCGCTCGAGCTGGCCAAGGACAGCGGCGTCACCTACCCGCTGCTCGCGGACCCGGAGGGGCTGCTGCGCACGGAGCTGCGGGTCCGCGGCCTGCCGGGCATCGTCTTCGTCGACGCGGACGGCCGGGTCACCGAGACGACCTTCGCGGTGGTGCGCAGCTACGACGAGCTCGCCGGCCTGGTCGAGGAGCACCTCGACGTCACGCTCTGACCGCCTGGGTACCCTCGACCCCGTGCCTTCCCCACACCCCGCGCTGCCCGACTGGCTCGAGCCGGTCCGCTCCGGCGCGCTGTCGATGGCCGCGGAGGACCTGTCCAGCTTCGTCCCGCCCGAGGACGCCGTTACCCGCGAGGGCGCGGTGCTGCTGCTCTTCGGCGAGGGACCGGCCGGCCCCGACGTGCTGCTCACCGAGCGGGCCCACGACATGCGCTCGCACCCGGGCCAGGTCTCGTTCCCGGGCGGCTCGGTGGACCCGGGCGACACCGGCCCCCAGGCCGCCGCGCTCCGCGAGGCCGAGGAGGAGACCGGCCTGGACCCCGCGGGTGTGGAGGTCTTCGCCTGCCTGCCGCAGCTGTGGTTGCCGCCGAGCAACTTCGCGGTCACTCCGGTGCTCGGCTGGTGGCGCGAGGAGAGCGAGGTCTCGGTGGTGGACCCGCGCGAGGTGCACGCGGTCTACCGGGTGGCGGTGGCCGAGCTGCTCGACCCGCAGCACCGGATCTCGGTGGTGCACCCGTCGGGCTGGCGCGGCCCCGGCTTCCTCATCGGCGACGACAAGGACCTGATCCTGTGGGGCTTCACCGCGGGGATCATCTCCCGGATCTTCGACTACATCGGGTGGGCCCGGCCCTGGGACGACCGGGTCGAGCGGGAGCTGCCGGCGCACATGCTGGCGGGTCGCCGCGACGCGTCGTCCTCCTCGAGCACCGACCCGCGCGGGCAGTGAGGGCGGGGTCGTGAACTTCCTCGACTGGTTCCTGGTCGTCCTGGTGCTCGCCTACGCCGTCTCCGGCTACTGGCAAGGCTTCATCGCCGGCGTGTTCGCCACCCTGGGCCTGCTGCTCGGCGGGCTGGTCGGCATCTGGGTGGCGCCCCGGCTCCTCGGCGACATCGACCCCGCGCTGTGGGTCTCGCTGGCGGCGCTGTTCGTGGTGCTGATCTGCGCGTCGTTCGGCCAGGCGGTCCTGCAGTACGCCGGCGTCCGGGTCCGCGCCCGGATCACCTGGCAGCCGGCCCGGGCCCTGGACGCCGTCGGCGGCGCGGCCCTGAGCGCGGTCGCGGTGCTGGTGGTCTCCTGGGCGCTCGGGGTCGCCGTCAGCGGCGCCAGCCTGCCCTGGGTGAGCAACCAGGTCCGCGAGTCCGAGGTGCTCGGCCGCGTCGACGAGCTGATGCCCGCGCGGGCGGTCACCGCGCTGGACTCCTTCAACGACGTGGTCGGGTCGAGCTTCTTCCCGCGCTACCTCGAGCCGTTCGCCCGCGAGCGGATCATCGAGGTCGGCCCCCCGCCGGGCCGGATCGGCACCGACCCGGACGTGGTGGCCGCCGCGGCCAGCGTGCTGAAGATCCGCGGGGAGAACTCCTGCAACCGCGGCGTGGAGGGCACCGGCTTCCTCTTCGCCCCGAACAGGGTGATGACCAACGCCCACGTCGTGGCCGGTGTCGACGACCCCGCGATCATCCTCGAGGACCGTGAGGTGCCCGCCACCGTCGTCTACTACAACGAGGACCTCGACGTGGCGGTGCTCGCCGTCGACGGCCTGGACCGGCCGTTCCTGCGCTTCGACGGCGGCGGCCGGGAGAGCCAGCCGGCCGCGGTGCTGGGCTACCCCCAGGACGGCCCCTATAACGTGCAGGCCGCCCGGATCCGCGGCGAGCAGCGGCTGCGCAGCCCCGACATCTACGGCGACGGCTCGGTGGTCCGCGAGGTCTTCTCCATCCGGTCGCTGGTGCGGCCGGGCAACTCCGGGGGCCCGCTGGTCTCCGGGGACGGCCGGGTGCTCGGGGTGATCTTCGCGGCCTCGGTCAGCGACGGGGACACCGGCTACGCGCTGACCACCGACCAGGTGAAGGAGTCCGCGGCGCAGGGACTCACCTCCGACCGGGAGGTCGACACCGGCCGCTGCGCCTGAGGTCAGCGGCCGCGCAGGTCCGGCAGGCCGGCCAGCCAGTCGAGCAGAGCCGCGGTGAGCGCCTCGGGGTCCTCCTCGGGCGCGAAGTGGCCGACCCCGGGCAGCGTCCGCTCGGTCATCGGCCCGGCGACGTAGCGCTGCGAGCGCCGCATCGCCTCCCGGGGCACGGCCGGGTCGAGCTCGCCGCTGAGGGCCAGCACCGGCTGCCGGACCGGCTCGGCCAGCCTCCGGGCGAACGCCCGCCCGTCGTTGCGCAGCCGGGAGCGCACCAGCCAGCGGTGGTACTCCAGCGCGCAGTGCGAGGCGGGCCACAGGCTGATCGCGGACTGGTACGTCGTCACCGCCTCCGCGTCGGGGAAGCCCGACCCCGGCGCGGCCCAGCTGGTCAGGTGGGCCGCCACCCGCCCGCCGTGGGGGTCGGCCAGCTGCCGCTCCGGGAGGAACGGCAGCTGCATCGTCAGCACGTGTCGCAGCGCCTCGCCGTGCAGCCCGCGGCGGAACGCGTGCTGCACCACGGTGGGGTGCGGGGCGGAGACGACGGCGAGCGCCGAGACCTCCCGGGGGTGCAGGACCGCCGCCGCCCAGGCGACGTACCCGCCCCAGCCCTGGCCGACCAGCACCGCCTGCCGCCGGCCGAGCGCCTTGACCACCCCGACCACGTCGCCGGCCAGGGTGAAGGGGTCGTAGCCGTCGCGGGTCTTGTCCGAGCCGCCGTAGCCCCGCAGGTCCATCGCGACGGCGTGGTAGCCGGCGCCGGCGAGGGCGGGCAGCTGGTGCCGCCAGCTCCACCAGAACTGGGGGAAGCCGTGCAGCAGCAGCACCAGCGGGGCGTCCGCGGCGACCTGGCCCGGTTCGGACTCGGCCACGTGGAAGCGGGCGCCGTTGGCGGCGACGTGGCGGTGCGTCCACGGCCCCGGCAGCTCCACGACTCGGGTCAGGTCACCCGGTCGCGCCATGACAGGGCAGCAGGGTCAGGAGCGCTTGAGAAGGCCCTTGGCCTCCTGCGCCTGGTGGATGGCCCGCTCGGGGGCCCGGACCTTCTTGACCTTCTTGACGCCGACGAAGGCGAGCAGGGCGGCGATCAGGACGTAGACCGCGAAGACGATGAGGAAGCACCACGCGGGGTGCAGGCCGGTCATCGTGAGGAAGTAGGCGAACGCCACCGAGAGCATGACCACGGCGAGGATGACGAGGAACGCGGCGCCCGCGAAGAGCCCGGCGCCGGTGCCGCCGTTCTTGAAGCTGACCTTGAGCTCGGACTTCGCCAGCGCGATCTCGTTGTGGATCAGGCTGGACAGGTCACGCGTCGCGTCGGCGACCAGACGCCCGATCGTGGGGTCGTCCGGGGACGGCACGTCACCGTGGGCGGGGTCTGCGGGTGCGATGTGCGACATGGGCTCTCCCTTCGGGGACGACCCTACCGGGCCGCGCCTGTCCCATGCGTGCCCGGTCCGGGGCGTGCCGACACATCGGCCGGGTGGTCAGGGGGCCCGGTGCACGCTGTTGCGGCGGCGCAGCAGCAGGGCGGCGAAGATCGCGGAGACCACGGAGCCGAGCAGCACCGCGGTCTTCGCGGCCTCCCCCTCGTCGCCGGCGTACGAGAGCTCGGCGACGAGCAGCGCCACCGTGAAGCCGACCCCGGCGAGGATCGCGAGCCCCACCATGTCGCGCCAGGAGATGTCCGCGTTGAGCTCGGCACGGGTCAGCCGGGTCACCAGCCACGCGCCGCCGAGCACCCCCACCGGCTTGCCGATCATCAGCCCGGCGAGCACACCGAGCACCACGGGGTCGGTGAACAGCGCCGTGCCCCCGGAGATCACGACGCCGGCCGACATCAGCGCGAAGAACGGCACCGCCACGCCCGCGGAGAACGGGGTCAGCAGGTGCTCGAGGCGCTCGGCGGGGGAGGCCTCCTCACCCTTGTCGAGGCGGACCCGGGTGAGCAGCCCCATCGCGACGCCGGCGATGGTCGCGTGGATGCCGCTCTCGTGCACGCACCACCAGATCCCGATCGCCAGCGGGACGTACCAGAGCCAGGACTCGCCCCGGATGTGCTGCAGGAACGCGAAGACCCCGAGCAGCGCGACCGCGGCCAGCAGCGGGGTCAGGTGCAGCTCGGAGGTGTAGAACGCGGCGATGATCACGATGACCACCAGGTCGTCGACGATCGCCAGGGTGAGCAGGAAGGCACGCAGCTGGCCGGGCAGCGACGAGCCGACCACCGCGAGCACGGCGAGGGCGAAGGCGATGTCGGTGGCGGCGGGGATGGCCCAGCCCCGCAGGTCCCCACCGCCGCCGAGGTTGATCGCGGTGTAGATCAGCGCCGGGGTGGCGACGCCGGCGAGCGCGGCCACGATCGGCACCAGCGCGTCGGCCGGCCGGCGCAACGAGCCGACGACGAGCTCCCGCTTGAGCTCGAGGCCGGCGATGTAGAAGAACACGGCCAGGGCGCCGTCGGCGGCCCAGTGCTCGACGTCGAGCGGCCCGATGCGGAAGTGCCGGACGTCCTGGTAGAAGTCCGCCCACGGCGAGTTCGCCCAGACGACGGCGATCGCGGCCGCGACCAGCACCACCGAGCCGCCGACGGTCTCCTTGCGGAGCATCTCGCCGACGAAGGTGGTCTCGCCGGGGGTCTGCGTGGGGAAGATGAGGCGGCGGGAGGTGTTCATCGAGGGGCCTTCCGGATCCGGGGTCGCTGCAGTCCACGCCGACCAGACTTCCCGGCACACCTCTGCCCGGCGCGCGGAGCGCGGGCGGCCCCAGCCTATCGGTGCTCGCCGTCCCCCGGGACGACGAACCGCGCCCGTCCCGGAGGACGGACGCGGTCCGATGCGGTCGGGCTGCTACTCCTCCGTGGGCTTGCCGCCCTGCAGGTTCGAGGAGATCAGGTCCATCACCGTGGAGTCGGCCAGCGTGGTGACGTCACCGACCTGCCGGTCCTCGGCGACGTCCTTGAGCAGCCGGCGCATGATCTTGCCGGAGCGGGTCTTCGGCAGCTCGGGAACGATCATGATCTGGCGCGGCTTGGCGATCGCGCCGATCTCCTTGGCGACGTGGGTGCGCAGCTCGGCGACGATGTCGGCGTTGTCGCCACCGTCGCCGACGACCTCGTCGCGCAGGATCACGAACGCGCACACCGCCTGGCCGGTCATCTCGTCGGCGGCCCCGACCACCGCGGCCTCGGCCACCTTGGGGTGCGAGACCAGCGCCGACTCGATCTCGGTGGTGGAGAGCCGGTGGCCGGAGACGTTCATGACGTCGTCGACGCGGCCGAGCAGCCAGATGTCGCCGTCGTCGTCCTTTTTGGCCCCGTCGCCGGCGAAGTAGTAGCCCTGGCTGCGGAACCGGGACCAGTAGGTGTCCTTGAACCGCTCGTCGTCGCCCCACAGCGTGCGCAGCATCGAGGGCCAGGGCTCGGTCAGCACCAGGAAGCCGCCGGAGCCGTTCGGGACCGGCTTCCCCTCGTCGTCGACCACGTCGGCGGCGACGCCGGGGATCGCCTTCATCGCCGAGCCCGGCTTGCCGTGGGTCACGCCGGGCAGCGGGCTGATCATGATCGCGCCGGTCTCGGTCTGCCACCAGGTGTCCACCACCGGGGTCTGTCCGGCGCCGATCGTCTCGCGGTACCAGATGTAGGCCTCGGGGTTGATCGGCTCGCCGACCGAGCCGAGCAGCCGCAGGCTGGAGAGGTCGAACTTCGCCGGGATGTCCGAGCCCCACTTCATGAAGGTCCGGATCGCGGTCGGCGCGGTGTAGAAGAGGGTCACGCCGTACTTCTCGATGATCTCCCACCAGCGGCCCTTGTGCGGGCTGTCCGGGGTGCCTTCGTACATCACCGAGGTGGTGCCGTTGGCCAGCGGGCCGTAGACCATGTAGCTGTGCCCGGTGACCCAGCCGATGTCGGCGGTGCACCAGTAGACGTCGGTCTCCGGCTTGAGGTCGAAGATCCCCCAGTGGGTGTAGGCCGAGCCGACCAGGTAGCCGCCGGTGGTGTGCAGGATGCCCTTGGGCTTGCCGGTGGTGCCGGAGGTGTACATGACGTAGAGCGGGTGCTCGGAGTCGAAGGACTCCGGGGTGTGCTCGGCGGACGCGGAGTCGACGGCGTCGTGCCACCACACGTCGCGGGTGTCGTCCCAGCCGGCGTCGCCGAGGTCCTGGCCGGTGCGGCGTACCACCAGCACCTTGCGGACCACGTCGCCCGACTTCGCCACGGCCTCGTCGACCGCGGGCTTGAGCGCGGAGGGGGCGCCGCGGCGGTAGCCGCCGTCGGCGGTCACCACGACGTGCGCCTCGCAGTCCACGATCCGGCTGGCCAGCGCGTCGGCGGAGAAGCCGCCGAAGACGACCGTGTGCGGGGCGCCGAGACGGGCGCAGGCGAGCATCGTGACCACGGTCTCGGGGATCATCGGCATGTAGATCGCCACCCGGTCCCCGGTGCGCACGCCCAGCTCGGTCAGGGCGTTGGCGGCCTTGCAGACCTCGTCCTTGAGCTCGGCGTACGTGATCGACCGGGCGTCGTCCTCGGGCTCACCCACCCAGTGGAACGCGACCTTGTCGCCGCGGCCCGCGTCGACGTGCCGGTCCACGCAGTTGACCGAGGCGTTGAGCTTGCCGCCCACGAACCACTTGGCGAACGGCGGGTCGTCCCAGTCCAGCACCCGGTCCCACGGCTGGTCCCAGTGGAGGCGTCCGGCCTGCTCGGCCCAGAACGCGACCCGGTCCTCGGCTGCCTTGTCGTACCAGTCGGCGGTGACGTTGGCCTCCGCGGCCAGCGCCTCGGGCGGTGCGAACCGCCGCTCCTCCCGGCTCAGGTTGGACAGGGTCTCCTCGCTCACGAAACGTCTCCTCACGGTGGGGCTGGCGTGCTCGGGCTCAGTGCTGCGGTGGTGCGGCCGTCCTGGGTCGCAACCTACCCCTGCGACGGTGCCCGCACGACCCTGCGGGGCAGGGAGCGTGCGGGCACCGGTCGGGGTTACTGCTAGTGCGTGACGGCTCCCTCGGCGCCGGCCCCGGTCAGGGACCGGACCTCCAGCTCCTCGTACGCCGCCACCGCCGCGGGGTCGTTCGAGGTGACCGTGCCGAGCCAGCCGAACAGGAAGCCGGCCGGGATCGAGATGATCCCGGGGTTGCTCAGCGGGAACCACGACCAGTCGTGGCCGGTGAACAGCGCGGTCTCGCTGCCGGAGACCACCGGCGAGGAGGCGACCAGCACCAGCGAGGTGAGCAGTCCGCCGTAGATCGCCCAGGTGGCGCCGCGGGTGTTGAACCGGCGCCAGAACAGGTTGAACAGCAACGACGGCAGGTTCGCCGAGGCGGCGACCGCGAAGGCCAGCGCCACCAGGAACGCGATGTTGAGCTTCTGCGCCGGGATCGCCAGCGCGATGGAGATGCCGCCGATGACGAACGCGGCGATCCGGGCGACCTTCACCTCGTCCTTCTCCGACGCGGTGCCGCGCTTGAAGACGCTGGCGTAGAGGTCGTGCGCCACCGACGACGCCGAGGTCAGCGTCAGGCCGGCGACCACCGCGAGGATGGTCGCGAAGGCGACCGCCGAGATCAGCGCGAGCAGCACCGCGCCGCCGGTCGTCCCGGCTCCGCCGCCGACAGCCTCGGCCAGCAACGGTGAGGCCAGGTTGCCGCCGCTCTTGGCCACGGCGCTCTCCGGGCCGGTGTCGAGCAGGGCCGCGGCACCGAAGCCGAGGACCAGCGTCATCAGGTAGAACAGGCCGATGAGGGTGATCGCCCACAGCACCGAGGTCCGGGCGTCCTTGGCCGTCGGCACCGTGTAGAACCGGATCAGGATGTGCGGCAGGCCGGCGGTGCCGAGCACCAGGGCCAGGGCCAGGCTGATGAAGTCGATCTTGCTGGTCAGGTTCACGCCGTACTTGAGACCCGGGTTGAGGAACGCGTCTCCCTTGCCGGTGTTCTGCGCCGCGGCGCCGAGCAGGTCGGAGATGTTGAAGTTGAACTTCGCCAGCACCAGGACGGTGATCAGGATGGTGCCGGCCATCAGCAGCACGGCCTTGACGATCTGCACCCAGGTGGTGCCCTTCATGCCGCCCACGGTGACGTAGAAGATCATCAGCAGGCCGACGCCCACGATCGTGAAGTTCTTCAGCGACTCGCTCTCCACCCCGAGCAGCAGCGCCACCAGCGAGCCGGCGCCGACCATCTGGGCGAGCAGGTAGAAGACCGAGACCACCACGGTCGAGGTCGCCGCCGCGGTGCGCACCGGGCGCTGACGCATCCGGTAGGCGAGCTGGTCGGCCATCGTGTAGCGGCCGGAGTTGCGCAGCAGCTCGGCGACGAGCAGCAGTGCCACCAGCCAGGCGACCAGGAACCCGATCGAGTACAGGAAGCCGTCGTAGCCGTTGAGCGCGATCGCGCCGGAGATGCCCAGGAACGACGCGGCCGACATGTAGTCGCCGGAGATCGCCATGCCGTTCTGGACGCCGCTGAACGAGCGGCCGCCGGCGTAGAAGTCCGCCGCGCCGCTGGACTGGCGGCTCGCCCAGAAGGTGATGCCGACCGTGATCGCGACGACCACGAGGAACAGCACGGTGGTGAGGTGCTCGGTGCTCATCGGCCGACCTCCGCGTCGTAGCGCCGCTCCAGGGTCCGCGCCAGTGGGTCGAGCGCCTTCGCGGCGTGCCGGGAGTAGAGCCAGGCGATGAGGAACGTCGAGGCGAACTGCAGCAGCCCGAGCACGAGGGCGACGTTGATGTTGCCGACGACCTTGAGGGACATGAAGTCGTTGGCCCAGATCGAGAGGATCACGTAGAGCAGGTACCAGGCGAGGAAGGCGACGGTCCACGGGATCGCGAACGCGCGGTAGGCCTTGCGGAGCCGGTGGAACTCGTCGGTGGCGGCGAGGTCGCGGTAGACCGCGTGCCCCGAGGTCTGGTGCGGTGTCTGGGTGGGTTCGGCCACGGAGGATCACTCCAATCTCGGGCTCCGGCCGGGCGCAGGCGCGCCGGACCGTGGTGAGCTTGTGACGCGAGTCACGCTAGGAGCCCGCGGGACCCGCGGACACGACCGGCGCGCGCCGCTGCGGCCAGCGGAACGACCGTTGCGCCGTGCGGCGCCCCGACGGCGACGAGCGGTCGGCGCCTGCGAGGGCGCAGAGGTCAGCGCGGTGAGGGACCTCGGTCCAGGTCGACGGTCTCCGGGGTGTGCAGCCGCACCATCGTCCGGGCCACGTTGCGGGGCAGCCGGTGCGGGGTGGCGAGCGAGACCAGCGCCATCGTCGCGAAGGCGATCGGCACGGTGGCGGCGGCCGGCTGGGAGACCAGGGCGCCGGCCAGCCCCGCGGGGGTCGCCTCGGCCAGCGTGACCACGACCGCCCCGCCGGACAGGCAGCCGCCGACCAGCAGCCCGGCGATGGCGCCGGCGTCGGTGAGCCGTCGCCACCAGATCCCGAGCACCAGCAGCGGGCAGAACGTCGAGGCGGCGACGGCGAAGGCCAGGCCGACCGCGCGGGCCACCCCGACCCCCTCGGCGAGCACCGCGAGCAGCAGCGGCACCGTCACGGCCACGACGGCCGCGGCCTGGAAGGAGCGCACGCCGCGGAAGGTGCGCCCCATGACGTCCTGGCTCAGCACGCCCGCCACCGCGATCGTCAGGCCGGAGGAGGTGGAGAGGAACGCCGCGAACGCGCCGGCCGTGGTCAGCGCCGAGAGCAGGTCCCCGCCGAGCCCCGGCACCATCCGCGACGGCAGCTCGAGCACCACGGTGTCGGTCGCGCCGCCGGCGATCAGGTCCGGGGCGTAGAGCCTCCCGAGGGCGCCGTACACGGGCGGCAGCACGTAGAACAGCCCGAGCAGCGCGAGCACCACCAGCGTCGTACGACGTGCGGTCCGCCCGTCCGGGTTGGTGTAGAAGCGGACCACCACGTGCGGGAGGCCCATCGTGCCGAGGAAGGTGGCCACGATGATCGAGTAGGTGGTGTAGAGCGGGTAGGCGCTCGCGGAGTCCAGCGGCGAGGCCCACAGGTCGCCGTGCACGCCGTTGGTGACCGTCGTGGCGTCCGCCGGCGAGGTGGCCCCGTCGCCGACCCACACCGAGAGCAGGAACATCGCCGGCACCAGCAGCGCGGTCAGCTTGAGCCAGAACTGGAACGCCTGCACGAACGTGATGCTGCGCATGCCGCCGAAGAACACGTTGACCAGCACGACCACCCCGACGGCGACCCCGCCGACCCAGGGGCGGGTCCCGGCGACCGTGCCCAGCGAGAGGCCGGCACCCTGGAACTGCGGCATCAGGTAGAGCCAGCCGATGGCGACCACGAGCACCGAGGAGATGGTCCGCACCGGGCGGGACTCCAGCCGGGCCTCGGCGAAGTCGGGCAGCGTGTAGGCGCCGGAGCGGCGCAGCGGGGCCGCCACCAGGACCAGCAGCACGAGGTAGCCGGCGGTCCAGCCGACCGGGTACCACAGCATGTCCGCGCCGAAGGCGAGCACCAGCCCGGCCACGCCGAGGAAGGAGGCGGCGGAGAGGTACTCCCCGCCGATCGCGGAGGCGTTGAGGGCCGGGCGCACCGACCGGGAGGCGACGAAGAAGTCGCTGGTGGTGCGCGAGAACCGCCACCCGTAGGCACCGATCCCCAGCGTGGCGACCGCCACCAGCACCACCGCGCTCAGCGCCCAGCCCGAGCCCATGGCTGCCTACTCGCGCTCGACGACGTCGGCGAAGTCCCGCTCGTTGCGCTCCGCGGCCCGGACGTAGAACCAGGCCAGCGCGAACAGGAACGGGTAGACGGCGAACGCCAGCAGCACCCAGGTGACCGGCATCCCCAGCAGCCGGGCGTCAGTCAGCGCCGGCACCGCCCGGAACAGCAGCGGCAGTGCGCCGACGGTGAGCGCGAGCGAGGCCAGGACCAGGGCGGCCAGCCGGCCCTGGGCGCGCAGCAGCGAGGACATGTAGACCTCGCCGAGCTGGGTCTGGGCGTCGATCTCCGAGGTGGCCTTGGACCGGCGCGGGCGCACCGCGTCGGTGCGCGGGCTGGTGACCCGGACCCGGCGCGGCGGGTCGGCCGGCGTCACCGGCCGGTCCCGCCCGGCCGGGCCCGGCGCACCAGCAGGTCGCGCAGCTCGCGGGTGTGCCGGCGGCTGACGACCAGCTCCCGGGTCCCGACCAGCACGCTGCACCGGCCGCCGTCCATCCGGACCTCGACGATGTGCGGCAGCGAGACCAGCAGCGAGCGGTGGATCCGCACGAACCCGGCGGGTCGCCACTGCTCCTCCAGGGTGGTCAGCGGGCTCCGGATCAGGTGGCTGCCGCCGGCGGTGTGGAGCCGCGCGTAGTCGCCGTGCGCCTCGACGTACTGGACCTCCGAGCGGGAGATGAACCGGGTGACCCCGCCGAGCTCGACCGGGATGCTGTCGTCCTCGTCGCGGGACTCGGGCGTGCCGGTCGACTCCACCACCCGGCGGACCGCCTCGGCGAGCCGGTCCTCGCGCACCGGCTTGAGGACGTAGTCGACCGCGTTCAGCTCGAAGGCGTCGACCGCGTGCTCGTCGTGGGCGGTGATGAAGACGACCGGGGGCGGGGTTCGGAACCGCGAGAGCACCTTGGCCAGCTCGAGCCCGGACAGGCCGGGCATCCGGATGTCGGTGAAGACCGCCCCGACCCCGCCGACCTGGAGCACCCGCAGCGCCTCGGCGGCGTTGTCGGTGGTGGTGACCGTGCCGATCCGGGGGTCGCGCTGGAGCAGCCAGGACAGCTCGTCGAGGGCAGGCTGCTCGTCGTCGACGACGAGAACGTCGAGCAGGACGGGATTTCCGGTCACGGGTGGACTCCAGGGGCGTATTTCGGCACTCGAACGATAACCTTCGTCCCGGCCGAGGGGGCGGTCTCCACCACAAGTCCGTAGTCGTCACCGAACGCCGAGCGCAGCCGTGCGTCCACGTTGCCGAGCCCGACCGAGTCGGTCTCGGGGTCCCCGGCGAGCACCCGGCGCACCTTCTCGGGGTCCTCCCCGACCCCGTCGTCCTCCACCGAGATCATCGCCTCGCTGCCGTTGTCCTCGGCGATGATCGAGATCCGGCCGGAGCCGGCCTTCTGCTCCAGCCCGTGGCGTACGGCGTTCTCCACCAGCGGCTGCAGCGACAGGAACGGGACGACCACCGGCAGCACCTCCGGCGCGACCCGCAGGACCACGGTCAGCCGGTCGCCGAACCGGGCCTTCTCCAGCACCAGGTAGCGCTCGATCGAGTTCAGCTCCTCGGCCAGGGTGGTGAACTCGCCGTGCCGCCGGAACGAGTAGCGGGTGAAGTCGGCGAACTCCAGCAGCAGCTCGCGGGCCCGCTCGGGGTCGGTGCGCACGAACGAGGCGATCGCGTTGAGGGAGTTGTAGACGAAGTGCGGGCTGATCTGGGCCCGCAGCGCCCGGACCTCGGCCTCCATCAACCGGGTCCGGGAGGCGTCGAGCTCGGCGAGCTCGAGCTGGCCGGAGACCCAGCCGGCCACCTCCTCCGCGGCCCGGACCAGGGCGGCCGAGGCGGAGGGGACGAACACCTGGAAGGTGCCGATCACCCGCTCCTCCACGGTGAGCGGGGCGACGATCACCTGCCGCAGGGGACAGCCCGGGTGTCCGCAGGGGATCGCGTCGCGCTGCAGCACCACGGTGCCGCCCTCGGCCACCACTCCCTGCGCGAGCGGGCCGGCCTGGTCCTGGTGGTGGTGCTGGCCGCCGTCCCAGGCGAGCAGCCGCTCCCGGTCGGTCAGCGCCACCGCCGGTGAGGCGAGCAGGCTGCGCAGGTGCCGCACGGAGCGCTGGGCGGAGGCCTCGGTCAGCCCGGCTCGCAGCGCCGGGGTGGCCAGCGCGGCGGTGTGCAGGGTGCGGAAGGTCGCCCGGTCCGCCTCGGTGCCGAGGTGTCCGCGGCGCAGCCAGCCGGGCCAGCCCGCCATCTCAGGAGAAGTCGATCAACAGGGAGCCGGAGCCGTCCTCGCGGGGCGGCTCGACCGGCTGGGGGCCACGGTCGGTCCGGCTCCCGCCGGGGCGCGGCGCGGGGGGCTCCTCCAACGCCGGGGCCCGGACCGTCGAGGCGAAGCACCTGGTCAGGTAGGGCAGCAGCATCCCGTCGTGGCCGCGCCCGTAGTCGTCGTAGAAGGCCTGGACCTTCTCCAGCACCCGTTCGCGCTCGGCGGCCGGCTTGACCGCCACCGAGGAGCGGGAGAGCACCAGGTCGCGCAGCCGGCCGGGGTCCAGCGGCTGCCAGAACCGGAACGTCGAGGTCTCCACGAAGCCGAACCACTGCGAGGCGACGAGCAGCTGGGTCGGGTCGGTGTCCTGCTCCTGGGTGTCGAGCAGGGCGCCGAGCCGGCGTACCCAGGGGATCCGCTCGTCGCGCAGGTTCCAGGCCAGCGCGAGCCGGCCGCCGGGACGGAGCACCCGGGCGATCTCGGGCAGCGCCCGCTCCACGTCGAACCAGTGGAAGGCCTGGGCGCTGACCACCACGTCGACGCTGCGCGCCGGCAGCGGGATGGCCTCGGCGGTGGCCACCGCGGTCGGGCAGTCGGGGTGGTGGTCGCGGAGCCGGTGCAGCATCTCCGGGAGCGGGTCGGTGGCGATCACCTCGTGCCCGAGGGCGAGCAGCTCGCCGGTGAGCTTGCCGGTGCCGGCGCCGAGCTCGAGGACCCGCACCGGGTGCGGTCCGGTGAGCCAGCCGGCCGCCTCGCGCGGATAGCTGGGCCGGGCCCGGTCGTAGGCGTCCGCGACCCCGGCGAACGACAGGGCGTGCGCGGAGTGGTCGGGGGTCCCGGAGATCGAGGTCATCGGGCCCGAGGCTACCAACGTCCGGCGCCGCCCCTTGAAGCCGCAGGAGTGACGAGTAATGATGATTACATGATTACTAACGAACAGCTGGAACGGGTGCGGGGCTGGTTCGCCGGCCGCCTGCCCGAGGAGTGGCGGGTCGCGCCGGCCGAGGTCACGGTCGACCGCGACGAGATCACCGTGGTGCTGACCATCGGTGACGTGGACCTGGCGGACGGTACGGCGGCCGCGGAGGTCGAGGAGGCCCGGATCGGCCGGGCCAAGGGGTTCCGGGAGAACACCCGGGAGGCGCGGATGGCGATCGCCCGGGAGGCCGAGCGCCGCTACGAGCGCAAGGTGTCGTGGGGCGTCCGGGTCGGCGAGCACCGGGAGCTCTTCACCCACCTCGCCGCCCCGGTGATGACCCGGCTCCGGCAGCCGCAGCGGCAGGTGCTCGACACCCTGGTCGACGCCGGCGTGGCCAGGTCCCGGTCCGAGGCGCTCGCCTGGTGCGTGCGCCTGGTCGGCCAGCACGAGCAGGACTGGCTGGCCGAGCTGCGCGAGGCGATGACCCACGTCGCCGAGGTGCGCCACAACGGCCCCGCGGCCTGAGGCTCGACGGGCCGGCGCCCGCCCGCCCGCAGCGGCCCGACTACGCTGCGGGCGTGCCTGACATCGACCCGCTGGCCCGGCTCGCCTCGCTCGAGGGGGTCGGCTCCGCGATGGCTGCCACCCGTGACGGCATCGACGCGCTGCTGCGGGACCGCGGTCTGCGCCGCACCCCGCCTGAGACCACCGGGGAGTCCCTGCTCCGCGGGGCCGTGGCCAGCGCCGTGCTCGAGGGGGCACAGGCCACGGTGGACGAGGTCCGCTCCGGGGGCGGAGGACCGGTCGCGCTGGCCGCCGTACGGGTGAGCGCGGAGCTGCTCGGGCTGGCGCCGGTGCTGGCCACCGCGCCGCTGCAGGCGCTGGCCCGGATCCACACGCTGGCCGCCAAGGGGGAGGTGCCCGAGGCCGACCTTGGCCGTCCCCGCGCCGCCGAGGCGGCCGCCCGGCTCCAGGACCTGGCGGCGACGCTGTCGGCGACCACGAGCGCGCCCGCGCTGGTGGTCGCCGCCGTCGCGCACGCCGAGATCGTCACCGCGGCGCCGTTCGTGTCGCACAACGGCATCGTGGCCAGGGCGGCCGAGCGGCTGCTGATCGTCTCCCGCGGGGTCGACGCGACCTCGCTGACGGTGCCCGAGGCCGGCCACCTCGCGCTGCGCCGGGAGTACGAGTCCAACCTGCGTGCCTACCGCGACGGTGGCCGGGCGGGGGTGCAGGCCTGGCTGCTGTACGCCGCCGAGGCCTACGCCAAGGGGGCCGAGGCGAGCCCGCTGGTCGAGCCCCGCTGAGCACACATGCGAACGGCACTCCCGCCTCGAGGAGGTCGGAGTGCCGCCGCTGACACGTGAGACGCCGGCTACCAGGCGTGCACCGAAGATGTTGCCGCGGGAGTCCCGAGGACAACGCCCATAGGAAGGGTAGGTCGCCGCGTGGGTACCAGGCTCACGTGCGGGTTGTTCAGTTGTGCTTCTGTCCTCTTTGTACGCCCGGCGAGGGATGGCCACAAGGGCCAGGGGCAATGGTCTAGTGGGCCCAGGCGGCCGGCTGCCGCGGTGGTCTAGGAGAGGCCGCGGGCGACACGCCGACGGGCGGCGTAGTAGACCGCCCCGCCGACGGCCAACGACGTACCCAGGGCCAGCGCGGCCAGCGTCGGTGCGCTCTGCGGCAGTCGCACCCGGCTCCGCAGGGTGACCGGCCGGGCGAAGACCAGCACCGGCCAACCGCGCTCGAGGGCCTTGCGCCGCAGCTCCCGGTCGGGGTTCACCGCGTGCGGGTGCCCGACCACCTCGAGCATGTGCAGGTCGGTGATCGAGTCGCTGTAGGCGTAGCTGCGGGACAGGTCGTAGCCCTTCTCGCGCGAGAGCTCGCGGACCGCCTCGGCCTTGTTCTCGGCGTAGGCGTAGTAGTCGATCTCGCCGGTGTAGCGGCCCTCGGCGATCCGCATCCGGGTCGCGACCACGCCGTCGGCGCCCAGCATCTCCCCGATCGGCTCCACGACCTCGGTGCCGGAAGCGGACACGATGATCACGTCGTGCCCGGCGAGCTGGTGCTCCTCGATCAGGGAGACCGCCTCGTCGTAGACCAGCGGGTCGACGATGTTGTGCAAGGTGTCGGCGACGATGTCGCGGACCGTCTGCACGTCCCACCCGGCGCACATGTCGGAGAGGAACTGGCGCATCTTCTCCATCTGGTCGTGGTCCGCCCCGCCCACCAGGTAGACGAACTGGGCGTACGCGCTGCGCAGCACCGCGCGCCGCGAGATCAGCCCGCCGGCCTGGAAGGGGCGGGAGAACGCCAGCGTGCTCGACTTGGCGATGATCGTCTTGTCCAGGTCGAAGAAGGCAGCGGGGCGGCCGGTGGCGCGCTCGACACCGTCGGACATTAGGGGCCGCCTCTCCTGGTTCGGGCACCAGCATAGGAGGGCGACATCGGGTAAAGGACGCGCTACCATCGAAGTGGCCCTTGTGGCCCGCTTTCTCGGGAGCGACATCCTGTGCGGATCCCAGCGGCATTCCCCCCAGCCGCTGGATGGGTCCGGCTCATCCCCCCGAGCCCGGACCTGGCGGCCTCCGGTCATCCCCCGGCCGGGGGCCGCACCCCCTCTCTCTCGATTTGCCGGTGCCGGTCGTCCCGCCGCCGCTGCCGGTCGCCGCTGCCCGCCGCCGGTGCCGACCGGATTCCGTCCACAGCCGGGCCCGGACCCGGACTCGTCCACAGCCTGCGCCCGGGTGCGGGCGCAGGCGGGGCCGGCGCCAGCAGGCTGGCGGCCATGTCCACCTCGTCGAGCATGTCGCACCGTCCGGTCCCGTCCGCGGCGAACCGGACCGGGCCGTCCGGGCCGCCCGGGCCGGTCGGGATCAGGCCCCTGCTGGCCACCTGCGACGAGGAGCTGCTCGGCGACGTGCTGCGCCTGGCGGCCGCCGCCGGGGTCCAGCTCGACGTCGCGCACGACCCCGGGTCGGCGGCCCGGGCCTGGGCCGGCGCGCCGGTGGTGCTGGTCGGCGCGGACCAGGCGGCCACCCTGGGGGAGCGCCGCCCGGCCCGCAGGGACGCCGTCCACGTCGTCGGTCGTGGCCCGGTCGACGACCCGGTCTTCCGCAGCGCCCTCGCCCTCGGCGCCCGTGAGGTGCTCGAGCTGCCGGACGCCGACGCCTGGCTGGTCGAGCTGCTCGCCGACGCCGCGGACGGCGGCCGGACGGTGGCGCCGACCCTCGGCGTCGTCGCCGGCTCCGGCGGCGCCGGGGCGAGCACGTTCGCAGCCGCCCTGGCCCTGGGGGCGGCCCGGGCCGCCCCCGCCCTGCTGCTCGACCTCGACCCGTGGGGGCCGGGCCTCGACCAGCTGGTCGGCTTCGAGGAGCTGCCCGGGGTGCGCTGGGACGGACTGGTCGGCGCCGAGGGCCGGCTGGGCTCCCGGTCGCTGCGGGCGGCGCTGCCGCAGCGCGACGGGCTGGCGGTGCTCGCCTGGGGGCCGGCCGGAGCCGGGACCACGAGCCTGCCGACGGCCGGTGTCGCGGTCGAGGTGCTCTCGGCCGCCCAGCGCGGAAGCGACGTCGTGGTCGTGGACCTGCCCCGGGCGCTGGACCAGGTCGCCACCGAGACCGCTGCCCGGTGTGACGTGGTGGTGCTCGTCTGCGAGTCCTCGGTGCCCTCGGTCGCCGCCGCCGGCAAGGTGGCGGCCCACCTGCGGAGGGCGCACTCCGAGATCGGCCTGGTGGTGCGCACCACGGCGACCAGCCTGGGTCCGGACCAGGTGGCCGAGGCGCTCGACCTGCCGCTGCTGGCGCACTACCCGACCCGGCGGCGGGTGGCCGAGCAGGTGGACCTCGGGCTCGGGCCGGTGCGCAGCCCCCGCTCACCGTTGGCCCGAGCCGCCCGCGAGGTGCTCGCCGGCCTGCTCGACGACAGCGGACGGCGACGGCCATGACCTCCCTGCTGCGCTCACGGGTCCAGCCCGAGGTCGTCGAGGCGGTCCGGGAGCAGCTCGCCCGGCTCGGTGCGGAGGTCACCCCCGACCTGGTGGCACGGGCGCTGCGCGACCAGGGCCGGCCGGTCGGCGACGCCACCGTCCTCGCCGTCCACGACCTGCTCCAGGAGGACGTCCGCGGCGCCGGGCCGCTCGAGCCGTTGCTGCGCCGGCCGGGGGTGACCGACGTGCTGGTCAACGGACCCGGCGCGGTGTACGTCGACCGCGGGGCCGGCCTGGAGCTGACGGAAGTGCGCTTCCCCGACGACGACGCCGTGCGCCGGCTGGCCCAGCGGCTCGCGGGCGCGGCCGGTCGCCGCCTGGACGACGCGACCCCGCACGTCGACCTCCGGCTGCCCGACGGCACCCGCTTCCACGCGGTCCTCGCCCCGCTGGCCCGGCCCGGGACGAGCATCTCGCTGCGGGTCCCGCGGGGCCGGGCATTCACGCTCGCGGAGCTGGTGGCCGCGGGCACGCTGCACCGGTCCGGCGCGGAGCTGCTCGGCCAGGTCGTCGCCGCCCGGCTCGCCTTCCTGGTCAGCGGCGGCACCGGGTCCGGCAAGACCACGCTGCTCTGCGCTCTGCTCGGTCTGGTGGACCCGGGGCACCGTCTGGTGGTGGTCGAGGATGCCAGCGAGCTGCGCCCCGACCACCCGCACGTGGTCGGCCTGGAGACGCGGCCGGCCAACGTCGAGGGGGCCGGCGAGATCCCGATGCGTGTGCTGGTGCGCCAGGCCCTGCGGATGCGGCCGGACCGGCTGGTCGTCGGTGAGGTCCGTGGCGAGGAGGTGACCGACCTGCTCGCCGCGCTGAACACCGGTCACGAGGGCGGCTGCGGGACGTTGCACGCCAACTCCGCCGCCGACGTGCCGGCGCGCATCGAGGCGCTGGCGATGGCCGCCGGGCTGCCGCAGGCCGCGGTGCACAGCCAGCTCGCCTCCGCGCTCGACGTGGTCGTGCACCTGGGCCGCGACCCCGACGGGCACCGCCGGGTCGCGGAGCTCGGCTGCCTGGAGCGGGGCCCCGACGGCCTGGTGCGGGTGGTGCCGGCGGTCCGCTTCCCCCGGGAGGGTCCTCCCGAGGAGCTGGCCGCCGCCGGCGCCCTGGGCGCGCTGCTGGCGGATCGGCTGCGCCGATGAGCGCCGGTGCCGCGGCGTTGGTGGGCGTCCTGGCCGGCACCGCCCTCCTGCTCGGCAGCGGACCGGGACGGGTCCGGCTGCCGCGGCCCGCAGGCGCGCGTCGGTCGAGCACGGGAGCGCACCGGGCCGCCGGGGTCGCGGTGCTCTCGTCCGTGGCCGCCGGGCTCGTGCTCTTCCTGGACGGCACCACCCTGGCGCTGGCCGTGATCGTCCTGCTCTGCTCCGTCGCCGCCGCGCTGACCTGGCGCCGCGGCCGCGAGCAGGTCCGCTGCCGGCAGCGCCGCGCCAAGGTCGTCGAGGTCAGCGAGGCCCTGGTCGGTGAGCTGCGCGCCGGGCAGCCTGTGATCGGGGCGCTGGACAGGTGCTGCGGTGTCTGGCCGCCGTTCGCGACGGTGGCGGCCGCGGCCCGGTTGGGGGCCGACGTGCCGGCGGCCATGAGACGCGCCGCAGAGCTGCCCGGGGCCGAGGGGCTGGGTCGGCTGGCCTCCGCCTGGCAGGTCTCCCAGCGCACCGGCTGCCCGCTGGCCGGGGTGGTCGACCAGGTGGCCGTCTCGGCGCGCGCCGAGCTGGCGGCGGCCCGGCTGGTCCGCGCCGAGCTGGCCTCGGCCCAGGCGACCGCCCGGCTGGTGGCGCTGCTGCCGCTGGGCACGTTGGCGATGTCGGCCGGTATCGGCGGCGACCCCTGGGGCTTCCTGCTCGGGCACCCGGTCGGGCTGTCCTGCCTGGCAGCGGGGACCGCCCTGGTCTTCGCCGGGCTCTGGTGGATCGACCGCATCGCCGCGTCGGTGACCCGGCCGTGAGCGCTGCCGCCTGGTGCGCCGGCCTGCTGACGGCGCTCGCGGTGCTCGGCGCGCTGCGACCGCCCCGGCGGCTGCCGGGTCGGGGTGCGCCGGTCCCGGCCGCCGGCGGGGGACCGGGCGGGCCACCGGCCGACCTGCCGAGCGGCACCGACGGCACCGCCTGGATGCGCGCGGCGGTGGGCCTCTCGGGCGCTCTCGTCGCCGGCCTCTTCGTCGGCGGCGGGCTGGCGCTTCCCGCGGCCCTGGTCGCGGGAGTCGGGTGCTGGGTGGCGGTCGGCCGGATGGAGCCGCCCGCGCGGCGCCGGCACCGGGAGCGGCTCGAGGCCGACCTTCCGCACGCCGTCGACCTCCTGGCCGCCTGCCTGGTCGGTGGGCAGTCGCCCGGGATGGCGGTGGGGCACGTCGCCGCAGCGCTCGACGGCCCGGTGGCCGGCGAGCTCGCCGTGGTCGCGGCGCGGCTGCGGCTCGGGGTCGACCCGGTCACGGTGTGGCGCGACGTGGCCTGGCATCCGCAGCTCGGCCCGCTCGGCCGCTCGGTGGCCCGGGCTCTGGACAGCGGCGCGTCGGTGGCCGAGGCGATGGGCCGGCTGGCCGACGACCTGCGCCGCGACGCGCGGGCCCGCGTCGAGGGCAGGGCCAGGGCGGTCGGGGTCAAGGCGGCGTTGCCGCTCGGCGTGTGCCTGCTGCCGGCCTTCGTGCTCACCGGGGTGGTGCCGCTGGTCGCCGGGTCGGTGAGCGGGCTGCTGCACCCCTGACCCAGGCCTTCCGGGGAGCCGGATCTGCTCCACATCCGGGGCCCCGGCCGCACGGTCCCCAGTCGACGGATCGGTCGGTCGCCGGCAGGCCCGGAACGGCGAGAGTCGTCGGGTCAACGCACCCACAGCCCGGCCCAGCCGGCCGGCGCCTTCTTCAGGAGGTCCCCATGACCGCATCACCCGTTGCCCGCCTGCGCGCGCAGCGCGGAGTCGCCTCGGCGGAGTACGCCGTCGCGACCGCTGCCGGCTGCGGCTTCGCCGCCGTGCTCATCAAGCTGCTCACCAGCGACTGGGGCCAGGCCCTGCTCAAGACCCTGTTCGACCTCGTCCTGAAGATGATCGGGATCTGAGCGTGCCGCGAGGGTCGACCCGGGGGGCGCGCAGCACCGTGCTGCGCGCCCCCGCGTCCCGCGAGCGGGGAGCCGCGAGCGCCGAAGCCGTGATGGTGCTGCCGGTGCTGGTGGCCGTGACGCTCGGACTGGTGTGGCTGCTCGCCCTGGCCGCGACCCAGGCCCGGGTCGTGGACGCGGCCCGGGAGGTGGCCCGGGCGCTGGCGCGCGACGAGCCCCGCGGCGCCGCCCTCGAGCTCGGTCGTCGGATCGCGCCGGAGGGCTCGCAGTTCCTCGTGGAGCAGAGCGGGTCGACCGTGCAGGTGCGGGTCACCTCGTCGGTGCGCGGTCCCGGTGGGCTGTTCGGCTTCGTGCCCCGGGTCGACGTCGACGCCGAGGCAGTCGCGGCCCGGGAGCCCCGATGACCCGGCGCTGTCGTCGGGGTCTCCCCGTGCGGGCCGGGCGTGCCGACGAGCGGGGCACCGCGACGGTCCTCGCGCTCCCCATGCTGGGCGCACTCCTGCTGGTCGCCGTGCTGCTCTCGGTGCTCGGCGGTCTCGTCGTCGCCCAGCGCCGGGCCCAGTCAGCCGCCGACCTGGCGGCGCTCGCCGGCGCCGTGTCGGTGCAGCGCGGTCAGGACGCCTGTGCGGCGGTGGCCGCGCTCGTGCGACGCAACGACGCCGAGCTGCGCTCCTGCACGGTGGCCGGGAGGGAGGTGCAGGTCGTGGTCGCTCTGACGGTGGAAGCGCCGGCCGGGCGCCGCCTGCGGGTCGACGCCGACGCCCGGGCCGGGCCGGTGGACGCCGTCCCGGCCCTCACCGCGGTCCCGTGATCAGAGGCGCTCGGTGCTGTCGCCGGGCTGACGTTGCTCGGCGACCCGGTCGTTCTCGACCGCGCGCTTCTCCGACTCCTGCCGCTGCACCGTCTTCGAGAGCCGGTTCAGCTCCTTGCGGTCGCGACGCCGCTGGCGCGCGCGCAGCAGACCGGTGCGCATCACCGAGAAGCCGAGCACCAGGAGCAGGGTGGCGGCCGCGCCGAGCAGGAACACCGCGAGCGTGCTGAGCTCGGCGTTGACGACGCCCACGTCGAGCTGGGCGGTGTCGTTTGCTCCGCCGAGCGCCACCCCGAACACTCCGACCGCGAGCAGCACCAGGATCAGTCCGAGCACGAACATGGGTGGTTCCTTCCGTCGGGACGGCCAGAGACCGCCGCTACCGCCAGCGTAGGTCAGCGGCAGAGCAGGACGTCGAGCAGCGCCACGGCGACGTGCTTGTCCAGCGGGTTGTTCTGGTTCCCACATTTCGGGGACTGCACACACGAGGGGCAGCCGGCGTCGCAGCGGCAGGAGGCGATCGCGTCCCGGGTGGCGGTGAGCCAGGGGCGGGCCGCGTGGAAACCCCGCTCGGCGAAGCCGGCGCCGCCGGGGTGGCCGTCGTAGACGAACACCGTGAGCTGCCCGGTGTCGGCGTGCAGCGCCGTCGACACCCCGCCGATGTCCCACCGGTCGCAGGTCGCGAACAGCGGCAGCAGGCCGATCGCCGCGTGCTCGGCGGCGTGCGCGGCCCCGGGGAGGTCGCGGGTGGCGAGGCCGGCCGCCTCGAGGGCCGCCGCGGGCAGCGTCCACCACACCGCACGGGTGTCCAGCACCCGTTCGGGAAGGTCCAGCGGCTCCTCGCCGAGCACCTCCCCGGAGGGCAGCCGCCGCCGGAGGAAGGAGACCACCTGGTGGGTCACCCGGACGCTCCCGTAGCTGACCCGGGCCGGTCCCCAGCCGACGTGCAGCTCCTCGGCGCTGATCTCGATGTCGGTGATCTCGCGCGCCGAGGTCGAGTAGTCGGGGTCGGACCGGGCCACCACCGCGACGTTCTCGTCGAGGTCGAGCGTGCCCACCAGGTAGGTCTCGCCCTGGTGCAGGTAGACCGCGCCGGCGTGCACCGTCCCGTGGGCCGAGGACTGGTCGACGGTGCCGAGCATCCGGCCGGTCGCCTCCTCGACGAGCCGCACCGGGCTGCCTCCGGACGAGCGGATGTCGGCGAGGTCGCTGGCGCGCCTGCGGTCGGTCCAGAACCAGCCGCGGGGCCGCCGCCGCAGCAGCCCCGCCGCGGTCAGCGCCTCCACCCCGGCCTGCGCGCCCGGGCCGAACAGCTCGAGGTCGGCGGTCGTGAGCGGGATCTCCTCGGCGGCGGCGCACAGGTGCGGGCCCAGGACGTAGGGGTTGTCGGGGTCGAAGACGTTGGCCTCGACCGGCGGCCCGATCAGCATCTCCGGATGCGTCACCAGGTAGGTGTCGAGCGGGTCGTCGCGGGCGACCAGCACCCCCAGCGCGTCCTGGCCGCCACGGCCGGCCCGGCCCACCTGCTGCCAGAGGGCGGCCCGGGTGCCCGGGAACCCGGCCATCAGCACCGCGTCGAGACCGGCCACGTCGATGCCGAGCTCCAGCGCGTTGGTGGCGGCCACGCCCAGCAGCGTCCCGTCGCGCAGCGAGCGCTCCAGCTCGCGCCGGTCCTCGGGGAGGTAGCCGCCCCGGTAGGCGGCCACCCGGTCAGCCAGGCCCGGCCCCACCTCGTCGAGCAGCCGCCGCGTCGTCATCGCGACCGACTCCGCACCACGGCGCGACCGGACGAAGGCGAGGGTGCGCACCTGCTCGACGACCAGGTCGGTGAGCAGGTCGGCGACCTCGGCGGTGGCCGAGCGGCGCACCGGCGCGCCGTTCTCGCCGGCGTAGGCGGTGAACGGCGGCTCCCACAGGGCCAGCGCCACCTGGCCCCGGGCGGACCCGTCGTCGGTGACCGCGCTGACCTCGAGCCCGGTGAGCCGGGCTCCCGACACCTCCGGCTCGGCGACGGTGGCCGAGGCCAGCAGGAAGGTCGGCGAGGCGCCGTACGCCGCGCACACCCGGCGCAGCCGGCGCAGGATCTGGGCGACGTGGGCGCCGAACACGCCGCGGTAGTGGTGGCACTCGTCGACGACGACGTAGCGCAGCGAGCCGAAGAACCGCGCCCACCGCGCATGGCCCGGCAGCAGCGACCGGTGCAGCATGTCGGGATTGGTCAGGACGTACTCCGCGTGGTCGCGGGCGAACTCCCGCTGCTCGCGTGGCGAGTCCCCGTCGTGGGTGGTGGCCGCCAGCCCCGGGACGCCCAGGCTGTGCAGGGAGCTCAGCTGGTCCTGGGCGAGGGCCTTGGTGGGGGAGAGGTAGAGCACCGTGGCGCCCCGCCGCCCGCCCGGACCCCGGGCCTCGAGGACCTCGGTCAGCGCCGGCATCAGGTAGCCCAACGACTTGCCCGAAGCGGTGCCGGTGGCCTGCACCACGTGCCGCCCGGCCCGGGCCAGCTCGGCGGCCTGGACCTGGTGGCTCCAGGGCAGCTCGATGCCGCGTGCCTGCCAGGCGGTGACCAGCTCGGGGGGCAGCCACTGCGGCCAGTCCGTCCGTCGTCCCGGGCGCGCCGGCAGCACCTCCAGGTGGGTCAACCGCTCGTCGTGGCCGCCGCGGGCAGCCAGCCGACGCACCAGCCCGGGCGCGTCGAGGACGGGGGTGGGGCTCACTCCAGAAGTCTCGCAAACGCCTCCCCCCGGATGCCCCGGCGCCGTTGTCGCGGGCTCGTCGCGGGCCTCCACGGGGCGGTGCTGACGCGCAGGATCTGCCAGTGCATGATTGAATGCACCGAGGCGGCTTCCGGGGGCCTCTGAACCGACCAGTCGAATCGACGAGGGAGTACGGCGTGGACCTGTCACTTGAGACGCGCCACGAGGATGGGCACACCATCATCGAGGTGGGCGGCGAGATCGACGTCTACACCGCACCCAAGCTGCGCGACAAGATCACCGAGCTCGTCGGGAACGGCGAGTACAACCTCGTCATCGACATGGAGAAGGTCGACTTCCTCGACTCCACCGGTCTCGGTGTCCTGGTCGGCGGGCTGAAGAAGGTCCGCGCCCACGACGGGTCGATGCGCCTGATCTGCAACCAGGAGCGCCTGCTCAAGATCTTCCGGATCACCGGGCTGGCCAAGGTGTTCGTGATCCACGCCTCGCAGGCCGACGCCCTCGCCGAGCACTGACGGCGTGGCCACCGACGTGGCCCGGTCGACGGGCATCACGGTCTCGATCGCCCGCGACCCCGCGCTGGTGCGCACCGTCCGGCTCGTCGCCGCCGCTGTCGCCCGCCGCGCCAGCCAGGACGAGGAGTTCGTCGAAGAGGTCCGGCTCGCCGTCGGCGAGGCCTGTGCGCTGATGGTCGGCAACGACCCGAAGGCCGCCACCGGTCTGGACACGCCGGTGACCATCACGCTCTCCCTCGACGACCGGCTGCGCGTGGACGTCGAGTCCGACGCCGTCGTGGCCCGCGACGACTCCGGCTCCGGGGACGTCGACGGGGTCGAGCCGTGGGCGCTGCTGCGGGGGCTGATCGACGACCTCGAGCTCACCGAGGACGGCGCGCACACCATGCTCTCGATGTCCTGGTCCCTGTCCTGACCCCGGCCTGATCTCCGGCGCCGTGAGGCGCTGTCGAGAAATGTGTGCCACGCCACACCTCGCGCCACCCCAATGAAGTGACGCGTCAGTAGACTCCCGCTCACCAACGCGTGCGTGAGGGCGGTCACAGACCGCTCGTTCCGGCTCCTTCTGACTTGGGTGCACGCGCTCGAAAGACGAGGGGCGTCTGAGCGCCCAAACGGAGGAGGACATATGTCCGGGCACATCTTTGCCGCCGGAGCCGGTGGCGAAGCTGGGGCTGTGGACCTGTCCGGCGGCAACCTGACCTTTGTCTACATCGTGCTCGCCATCGCGGTCATCGCGCTGGTGCTGGGCCTGATGTTCCGGAGGCAGGTGCTCGCTGCGGGCGAGGGCACGACCAACATGCAGACCATCGGCCAGGCCGTGCAGGAGGGGGCGAACGCCTTCCTCGGCCGGCAGTTCCGCACGCTCGCCGTCTTCGCCGTCGTGGCGTTCGTGCTGCTCTTCCTGCTCCCCGCGGCCGGCGGCACCGACATCCGCATCGGCCGCTCGATCTTCTTCCTGATCGGCGCCGGCTTCTCCGCCGCCATCGGCTACTTCGGCATGTCGCTGGCGGTGCGGGCCAACGTCCGCGTCGCGGCGGCGGCCCGGTCCGAGGGACGTGACCCCGCGATGCGGGTCGCGTTCCGCACCGGCGGCTTCGTCGGCATGGCCACCGTGGGGCTGGGCCTGCTGGGCGCCGCCTCGGTCGTGGTGATCTACAAGAGCGACGCCCCCACCGTGCTGGAGGGCTTCGGCTTCGGCGCGGCGCTGCTCGCGATGTTCATGCGGGTCGGCGGCGGTATCTTCACCAAGGCCGCCGACGTCGGCGCCGACCTGGTCGGCAAGGTCGAGAACAACATCCCCGAGGACGACCCGCGCAACGCCGCGACGATCGCCGACAACGTCGGCGACAACGTCGGCGACTGCGCCGGCATGGCCGCGGACCTCTTCGAGTCCTACGCCGTGACGCTGGTCGCCGCGCTGATCCTCGGCAAGGCCGCGTTCGGGGCCGAGGGCCTGGTCTACCCGCTCATCGTCCCGGCGATCGGCGCGCTGACCGCGATCCTGGGTGTCTACATCACCAAGCCGCGCCCGGGCGAGAACGGCCTGACCACCATCAACCGGTCGTTCTACATCTCCGCGGGCGTCTCGGCGGTGCTGTGCACGATCGCCGCGTTCACCTACCTGCCGTCCACCTTCGCCGGTCTCACCGACCTGCCCGCGGGCCTGCAGGACAACACCGGCGACCCGCGGATCATCGCCACCGTGGCCGTGCTCATCGGCATCGTGCTGGCCGCGGTGATCCTGTCGCTGACCGGCTACTACACCGGCACCGACCACCGTCCGGTCCGCGACGTCGGCAAGACTTCGCTCACCGGCGCGGCCACCGTGATCCTCTCCGGCCTCTCGGTCGGCTTCGAGTCGGCGGTCTTCACGGCCCTGGTGATCGGTGCCGCCGTCTACGGCGCCTTCCTGCTCGGCTCCGGCGTCGTGGCGATCTCGCTGTTCGCCGTCGCGCTGGCCGGCTGCGGCCTGCTCACCACGGTCGGCGTGATCGTGGCGATGGACACCTTCGGCCCGGTCTCCGACAACGCCCAGGGCATCGCGGAGATGTCCGGCGACATGGACGCCGAGGGCGCGCAGATCCTCACCGAGCTCGACGCGGTCGGCAACACCACCAAGGCGATCACCAAGGGCATCGCGATCGCCACCGCGGTGCTGGCCGCGACCGCGCTGTTCGGCTCCTACACCCAGGCGATCGAGAACGAGCTCGGCAAGGTGTTCCGCGCCGACGTCTTCTCCGCCGACGTGCTGGTCGGCCTGCTGATCGGCGCCTCGGTGGTGTTCCTCTTCTCCGGCCTGGCCATCAACGCCGTCGGCCGGGCCGCCGGCGCGGTCGTCTACGAGGTGCGCCGCCAGTTCCGGGAGATCCCCGGGATCATGGAGGGCACCGGCCGTCCGGAGTACGGCAAGGTCGTCGACATCTGCACCCGGGACTCGCTGCGTGAGCTGGCCACCCCCGGCCTGCTGGCGATCTTCGCGCCCATCGCTGTCGGCTTCGGCCTCGGCGTCGCGCCGCTCGCCGGCTACCTCGCCGGCGCGATCGGCACCGGCACCCTGATGGCGATCTTCCTCGCCAACTCCGGCGGCGCCTGGGACAACGCGAAGAAGCTCGTCGAGGACGGCCACCACGGCGGCAAGGGCTCCGAGGCGCACGCCGCCACGGTCATCGGCGACACCGTCGGCGACCCGTTCAAGGACACCGCCGGCCCGGCGATCAACCCGCTGCTCAAGGTGATGAACCTGGTCTCGCTGCTGATCGCCGCGGCGGTCGTGCAGATGAGCACCGGCAAGGACGAGAACGACTTCCTGCGCATCACGATCGCGATCGTGGCCGCGCTGATCATCGCGGTGGCGGTCTACATCTCCAAGCGGCGCCCGGTGGCGATCGGCGAGGAGGAGCCGGTCGCGACCGTCCGCGCCTGATCGACCGGCACCACCCAGCACGATCCGGCACGACCCAGCAAGGGGCCGCCCGACGCCGTACCCCGGCCCCGGGCGGGCCCTTCGCCGTCCCGTCGGCGCGGTCGGGAGCGTGCGCGCGACGAACTAGGGTGAGCGGCGTGGACGACCCAGCTGCGGACCTGCTCGCCCCCGACGTCGTACGCCGGCTCGCCGAGGCGCTGCGGGCCGCCGGGTTCGGCTACGACGCCGTCGCCGGGCTGCTCGGCCCGGTGGCCCACGCCGCGCTGTCGCGCAACGAGACCACTCCCGGCCTGCGGGCCACCACGGGTGGCTCGCCGCTCGCGACGCTGACCCGGCTGTGGCCGCTGCAGGCGACGGTCGCGGTCGCGGACGCCGAGCGCGCGCTGCCCGGCCTCGTCGACGACCTGTGCCGGGCCGGGCTGCTCGAGCGCAGCGTCGGCGAGGTCAGGGCCCGGGTCGACCTGCGTCCCTACGCCGACGACAGCCGGGACTGGTGGGTGGTCAGCGACCTCACGCCCGGCCTGGACGGCGCCGGCGTCCGGGTCTCGGCCGACCACGTCCTCGGGATCAGCTCCGCCTCCTCCTCGCTGGCCCAGCTGACCGTCCGCGAGCCCGTGCTCCGGGCCCTCGACCTGGGCACCGGCTGCGGCGTGCAGGCGCTCCACCTCGCCGAGCACGCCCGCGAGATCGTGGCCACCGACGTGAACCAGCGGGCGCTGGCGATGACCCGGCTCAACGCCGCCCTCAACGACGTGCAGGTCGACGTCCGCCCCGGCAGCCTCTACGAGCCGGTGGCCGGCGAGCTGTTCGACCTGGTCGTCACCAACCCGCCGTTCGTGGTCTCCCCGGCCACCGGCGAGCGGCTGGTCTACCGCGACTCCGGCCTGCCGGGCGACGAGATGGTCCGCCGGGTGGTCACCCAGGCCCCGCGGCACCTCGCCCCCGGCGGGATCGCCCAGGTGCTGGCCAACTGGGTGCACCGGCGCGGCGAGCCCTGGCAGGAGCGCATCGAGGGCTGGCTGGCCGGCACCGGTGTCGACGCGTGGGTGGTGCAGCGTGAGGTCGCGGACCCGGCGGCGTACGTCGAGCTGTGGCTCAAGGACGCGGGCCTGCACGGCGCCGCGGACTACCTGCGCCGCTACGACACCTGGCTGTCGTGGTTCGAGGAGCAGGGCATCGAGGGGATCGGCTTCGGCTGGCTGCACCTGCGCCGGCCCGCGACCGACCGGGAGCCGGTGCGGCACCTGGAGGAGTGGCCCTACGAGGTCGAGCAGCCGCTCGGCGCCGAGGTGGCCGACCGGTTCCGGCGCGGCGACCGGCTGCGCGATCTCGGCACGGACGAGGGGCTGCTGGCCGCCCGGCTCGTCGTGCGCGCCGACGTCCGCGAGGAGACCGCCGGCCGCCCCGGGCAGGCCGACCCGGAGACGATCGTGCTGCGCCAGCAGCGGGGGATGCGCCGGGCGCACCAGGCCGACACCGTCCTCGCCGGGCTGGTCGGCGCCTGCGACGGCGAGCTGACGCTCGGGCAGATCCTGGACGCGCTCGCCACCCTGCTCGACCACGACGCGGCGATGCTGCGGGAGGGGTACCTCGACGAGGTCCGCGGGCTGGTCGCCGACGGGTTCCTCGAGGTGGCGCTGCCGGGTTAGGCCGGGGACCGCCGTACTCTCGTGAGCAGTCCGTGCTGCGGGGAGCGGACGGCGCCGTTGACAGGGAGCGTTACCGTGTCTGGCGCGGAAGCAGACCCGCACCGACCCCGAGGGAGCACATCACACGTGGCAGGCAAGAACGGAACCGGGAGCAAGCTCGTCATCGTCGAGTCGCCGGCCAAGGCGAAGACGATCGCGGGCTACCTCGGCAACGGCTACGTGGTCGAGTCGAGCATCGGGCACATCCGCGACCTGCCGCAGAGCGCCGCGGACGTCCCGGCCAAGATCAAGGGCGAGCCGTGGGCCCGGCTCGGGGTCGACGTCGACCACGACTTCACCCCCTACTACGTGGTCTCCCGCGACAAGAAGTCGCACATGACCAAGCTCAAGGGCCTGCTCAAGGACGCCGACGAGCTCTTCCTCGCCACCGACGAGGACCGCGAGGGCGAGGCCATCGCCTGGCACCTCCTCGACGAGCTGAAGCCCAAGGTGCCGGTGCACCGGATGGTCTTCCACGAGATCACCAAGCCCGCCATCCTGGCCGCGGTCGAGAACCCCCGCCAGATCGACATGGACCTCGTCGAGGCGCAGGAGGCCCGCCGGATCCTGGACCGCCTGTACGGCTACGAGGTCTCCCCGGTGCTGTGGAAGAAGGTCATGTCCGGCCTCTCCGCGGGCCGGGTCCAGTCCGTGGCCACCCGGCTGGTCGTGGACAAGGAGCGCGAGCGGATGGCGTTCCGCAGCGCGTCCTACTGGGACCTCGAGGGCACCTTCGACGCCGGCGCCAAGCACGAGGACCGGATGTTCCCGGCCAAGCTGCACTCGGTCGACGGCGCCCGCGTGGCCCGCGGGTCCGACTTCACCCAGCAGGGCGTGCTCAAGGACGGCAGCAACGTCGTGCACCTCGACCGCAACCGGGCGCAGGCCCTGGCCGGGGCGCTCGAGGAGGCCACCTTCGAGATCCGCTCGGTGGAGGCCAAGCCCTACACCCGGCGGCCCTACGCGCCGTTCCGCACCACCACGCTGCAGCAGGAGGCCTCGCGCAAGCTCGGCTTCGGCGCCTCGCGCACCATGCAGGTCGCGCAGCGGCTCTACGAGAACGGCTTCATCACCTACATGCGCACCGACTCCACGACGCTTTCGGAGTCCGCGGTCGCCGCGGCCCGCGAGCAGGCGCGTGAGCTGTACGGCGCGGAGTACGTCCCGGACAAGCCGCGCACCTACGCCTCGAAGGTGAAGAACGCCCAGGAGGCGCACGAGGCGATCCGGCCCGCGGGGGAGAGCTTCCGCACCCCGGCGCAGACCGGCCTGACCGGCGAGCAGTTCCGGCTCTACGAGCTGATCTGGATGCGCACCGTCGCCTCGCAGATGAAGGACGCCGAGGGCCGCAGCGTCACCGTCCGGCTCGGCGGCGGCGCCGCCACCGGCGAGGACGTGGTGTTCTCCGCCTCCGGCCGGGTGCTCACCTTCCACGGCTTCCTCAAGGCGTACGTCGAGGGCCGCGACGACGAGGGCGACCCGGAGGGCGGCGGCCCCGACGACCGCGAGACCCGGCTGCCCGCCGTCGCAGAGGGCGACGCCGTGACCGCGGCGACCCTGCAGGCGGCCGGCCACGAGACGAAGCCGCCGGCGCGCTACACCGAGGCCACGCTGGTGCGCGAGCTCGAGGAGCGCGAGATCGGCCGGCCGTCGACGTACGCCTCGATCATCGGCACGATCCTCAACCGCGGCTACGTGTACAAGAAGGGCACCGCGCTGGTGCCGGCCTGGCTGGCCTTCTCGGTGATCCGGCTGCTCGAGGAGCACTTCTCCCGGCTGGTGTCCTACGAGTTCACCGCGAGCATGGAGGACGTCCTCGACGAGATCGCCGGGGGGCGCCGCGACCGCAACAGCGAGCTGGCGGCGTTCTACTTCGGCGACGCCGACGTGGAGGGCCTGAAGAAGCTCGTCGGCGAGCTCGGCGACATCGACGCCCGCGAGCTGGCGACGTTCCCGATCGTGGACGGGATCGACCTGCGCGTGGGCCGCTACGGTCCCTACATCGAGACCCCCGACGGGACCCGCGCGAACGTCCCCGAGGACCTGCCGCCCGACGAGCTGACCGAGGCCAAGGCCCGGGAGCTGCTGGAGAACCCGGCGGGCGAGGAGGCCCGGCTGGGCCAGGACCCGGAGAGCGGCCTGGAGATCGTGGCGAAGAACGGCCGCTTCGGTCCCTACGTGACCGAGGTGCTGCCCGAGGACGCCCCGAAGTCGCGCAGGCCGCGCACCTCGTCGCTGTTCAAGTCGATGAACCTCGACACGATCACCCTCGACGACGCGCTCCGGCTGCTGACCCTGCCGCGGGTGGTCGGCGCCGACCCCGAGAGCGGCGACGAGATCACCGCCCAGAACGGCCGCTACGGGCCGTACCTGAAGAAGGGCACCGACTCCCGGTCGATCGACGCCGAGGAGAAGCTGCTGACCATCACGCTCGAGGAGGCGCTGGCGATCTACGCCCAGCCCAAGCAGCGTGGCCGGGCAGCGGCCGACCCGGGCCGCGAGCTCGGTGACGACCCGGTCAGCGGCGCCAAGGTGACGGTCAAGAGCGGTCGGTTCGGCCACTACGTCACCGACGGTGAGTACAACGCGACCCTGCGCGACGGCGACGACGAGAAGACGGTGACGCTCGAGCGGGCCGCCGAGCTGCTCGCGGAGCGGCGCGCCAAGGGTCCGGCCAAGAAGGCGGCGAAGAAGGGCGCCAAGAAGGCCGCCAAGAAGTCGCCGGCGAAGAAGACGGCCAAGAAGGCCGCCGTGAAGAAGACCGCCGCCAAGTGACGCCGCGCGGCGGGCGCCGCCCGCGGCGCGGGGTCGACGCTCTCCGGGACCGGTCGCTGCGGTGACCGTAGGGTGAGCGCTGTGAGCGTGCCGCACCCGTCCGGAGTCGACGAGCTGCGTCATGCCCCGACGAACTCGCTGTCGGCGGTGCTGCGGATCCCCGACTTCCGGCGGCTCTGGATCGGGCTGGGGCTCTCCAGCCTCGGCGACTGGATGGGTCTGCTGGCGCTGACCGCGATCGCCAACGCCAGCGCCGACTCCTACGCGGCCCGCAACTACGCGATCGCGGGCGTGCTCTTCCTGCGGGTGCTGCCGGCGCTGATCATGGGGCCGATCGCCGGGTACGTCGCGGACCGGCTCGACCGCCGCCACGTCCTGATCTGGGGCGACTACATCCGCGGGGCGCTGTTCATCACCATCCCGATCGTCGACCGGCTCTGGTGGATCTTCGTGGTCACCGTGCTGGTCGAGTCCGTGTCGCTGGTGTGGGGGCCGGCGAAGGACGCGACGGTGCCGAACCTGGTGCCGCGCCACCGGCTCGAGGCGGCCAACCAGATCAGCCTCGCGACGACGTACGGCTCGGCGCTCCCGGCCGCCCTGGTCTTCTCCGGGCTGACCCTGGTCGACAAGCTCTACAGCAACCTGTTCAGCTTCTTCGACAAGGGACCGATCGACCTGGCGCTGTTCTTCAACGCCGGCACCTTCATCATCTCGGGGCTGGTCATCGCCACCCTGAAGCACATCCCGCGCGGGCCCGCCGACACCGACGGGGACGGCAGCGTCTGGTCGGTCGTCGTCGAGGGCTGGAAGTACGTCAGCACCACCCGGGTCGTGCGCGGCCTGGTGATCGGCATCATCGGCGCGTTCGCGGCCGGCGGCGTGGTGATCGGGCTGGCCCGGACCTTCGTGGCCGACCTCGGCGGCGGCGACCCCGGCTACGGCATCCTGTTCGGGGCGGTCTTCCTGGGCCTGGGTGTCGGCATGTGGCGCGGGCCGCGCCTGCTGCACGGGCTGTCCCGACGCCGGCTCTTCGGCATCTCGCTGACCACGACCGGGCTGCTGCTGTTCCCGCTCGCGCTCACCCAGCAGCTGGAGATCGTCACCGCGCTGACGCTGCTGCTCGGCTTCAGCGCCGGGGTGGCCTGGATCGTCGGCAACACCATGCTGGGCCTGGAGGTCCCCGACGAGGTCCGCGGCCGCACCTTCGCCTTCGTCGGCTCGATGATCCGGCTCTCGCTGGCGCTCGTGCTCGCCGTGGCCCCGCTCGTCGCCGGCGTGATCGGCACCCACGACTTCGGCCCGGTGGACGAGTTCGGGCGCCCGTTCCTGGTCTACAACGGCGCCGCCTTCACGTTCCTGATCGCCGCCGTGCTCATGACCGCTGTCGGTGTCACCTCCTACCGTCAGATGGACGACCGAAAGGGCATCTCCCTGCTCAGCGACCTGCGCCACGCCTTCTCCGGCACGACCGGCATCTACGCCGCGACCGGCTGCTTCGTCGCGCTCGAGGGCGGTGAGGGCGCGGGCAAGTCGACGCAGGCCCGCCGGCTCCAGGCCTGGCTGCGCCAGGAGGGGTACGACGTGCTGCTCACCCACGAGCCAGGGGCCACCGACGTGGGCAGCCGGCTGCGCAAGATCGTCCTCGACCCGGCCACCGGCGCCATCTCCGACCGCACCGAGACGCTGCTCTACGCCGCCGACAAGGCCGAGCACGTCGAGGCGGTGATCGCCCCGGCGCTGGCCCGCGGGGCGGTGGTCGTCACCGACCGGTACGTCGACAGCACGCTCGCCTACCAGGGGGCCGGCCGCGCCCTGGTGGACCGCGAGGTCGAGCGGATCGCCCGGTGGGCCACCGAGGACCTGCGGCCGCACCTGACCGTGGTCCTCGACCTGCCGCCGCAGCACGGGCTGACCCGCTTCGAGGAGCGCGACCGCATCGAGAGCGAGTCGCTGGCGTTCCACGAGCGGGTCCGGGAGATGTTCCTGCAGCTCGCCTCCGCCCAGCCGGAGCGCTACCTGGTCGTCGACGCCCGGCGGCCGGTCGAGGAGGTGGAGGCGGAGATCCGCCAGCGGCTGGAGCCGCTGCTCGAGGGCGCCACCCGGCTCACCACCGAGGACCTCCGCGCCACCGAGGCCGGGGCCCACGGCCTCGCGGAGCCCGAGTCGCCGGAGCCTCAGCTGGAACCGGAGCCGCACGAGGCGCCGGGGCCGCGCGAGTCCACCGCCGCCGAGCCCGGCGAGGGAGGCCGCTGATGAGCGCCACCGCCCCCGTCACCTCGGTCTGGTCCGGCCTGGTCGGGCAGCGGCACGTCGTGGAGACGCTCAGCCGGGCCGTCGCCGGGCAGGGCATGACGCACGCCTGGCTGTTCACCGGCCCGCCCGGCTCCGGCCGCTCGAACGCCGCGATCGCCTTCGCGGCGGCGCTGCAGTGCCCGCGCGGCGGCTGCGGGACGTGCGCCGCCTGCCAGACGGCGCTCGCCGGCACGCACCCGGACGTGAGCGTGACCCGCTCGGAGACCGCGGTGCTCTACATCGACGACATGCGCGAGCTGGTGCACCGCT
The DNA here is from genome assembly GCF_014395785.1 of Nocardioides mesophilus. Classification (GTDB taxonomy): domain Bacteria; phylum Actinomycetota; class Actinomycetes; order Propionibacteriales; family Nocardioidaceae; genus Nocardioides_B; species Nocardioides_B mesophilus. Next base: position 2,189,897 of record NZ_CP060713.1, read on the forward strand.
CCGCGCTGGCACCGGTCGACCGGCGGTGGCAGGTGATGGTCGTCGAGGACGCCGACCGGCTGGGCGAGCGCACCGGCAACACCCTGCTCAAGGCGATCGAGGAGCCGACGCCCAAGACCGTGTGGCTGCTGTGCGCGCCCACCGTCGAGGACGTGCTGCCGACCATCCGGTCCCGCTGCCGCAACGTCGCGCTCACCACGCCGACCGCCCAGGAGGTGGCGCGCTTCCTCCAGGACGCCGACGGGACCCCCGACGCGCTCGCGGCCTTCGCGGCGCGTGCCAGCCAGGGCCACATCGGGCGGGCCCGGGCGCTGGCCCGTGACGAGCGCACCCGCAACCGCCGCCGCGAGGTGGTCTCGCTGCCGGCGCGGCTGTCCACGCTGGTCGACTGCCTCAACGCCGCGTCGAACCTGCTCGCCATCGCCAAGGACGAGACCGCGGCGATCACCGAGACCTCCAACACCCGCGAGCTCGGCGACCTCGACACCACCTACGGCGACGACCGCAAGAGCCACGCCTCCCGGGCCTACCGGGCGGCGCTGCGCGAGCTGACCCACCACCAGACGCAGCGGGAGAAGCGCCGGGTGATGGACGTCATCGACCGGAGCCTGATGGACCTGATGTCGGTCTACCGTGACGCGATCGCGGTGCAGACCGGTGCCCGCGGGGCGCTGATCAACGAGGAGATGCGCGCCGACATCGTGCAGATCGCCCGGCGCTCGACGCCGGAGGGCAACCTGCGCCGCATCGACGCCATCTTCGCCGCCCGCGACCAGATGATGGAGTTCAACGCCAACCGGGAGATGACCCTCGAGGCGATGATGGTCGCGCTCCGCCTCACCGACCCGGCCCGGTAGGCCCCGGTGCCTAGAGTGGGCGGCGTGACCCTCCTCGCACCGGCCCGTCACCGGCTCGGCCGTGTCCTCGCGGTGGCGTTCGTGCTGCCGCTGGCGCTGGCCGGCTGCGACTCCGTCACCGACGCCGAGCAGCCCCGCGCCACGTTGAGCCCGGCCCCGATCCAGTCCGCCGCCGGCAGCGAGACGCCGGCGCCGGCCCAGGCCGGGCTACGCCGCTTCTACGACCAGAAGCTCGCCTGGAAGGGCTGCGAGGGCGGTGACCAGTGCGCCACGCTGCGGGTGCCGCTGGACTACGCCGACCCGGCCGGCCGCGCCATCACGCTGAGCCTGCTGAAGGTCCCGGCCCGCGACCAGGACCGCCGGGTCGGCTCGCTGGTGGTCAACCCCGGCGGTCCCGGCGGCTCCGGCGTGGACTACGCCGCCAGCGCGACGACGTACTTCGGCACCGAGCTGCTCAACGCGTTCGACGTCGTCGGCTTCGACCCGCGCGGCGTCGGCCGGAGCACCCCGGTGCAGTGCCTCAGCGACGCCGAGCTCGACGACTTCGTCGCCTCCGACCCGGACCCGGACACCGCCGCCGAGCTGGCCACCTCCGACCGGCTGCTGCGCGACTTCGGGCAGGGGTGCGTCGCGGAGAGCGGGGCGCTCGCCGCACACGTCTCCACCGAGGAGGCGGCCCGCGACATCGACATCCTCCGGGCCGCGCTCGGCGACGACCGGCTGAGCTACTTCGGCGCGTCCTACGGCACGTTCCTCGGGGCGACGTACGCCGAGGAGTTCCCGCAGCGCGTGGGCCGGATGGTCCTCGACGGCGCGCTGGACCCCTCGGTGAGCTCACTGGAGCTCAACCTCACCCAGGCCAAGGGCTTCGAGACGGCGCTGCGGGCGTACGTCGGGGCCTGCGTCGACCGCGGCGACTGCTTCCTCGGCGACAGCGTGGACGCCGGGGCGGCCCGGGTCCGCGCGCTGCTCGACGACATCGAGCGGGACCCGCTGCAGGTCGGGGACCGCACCCTGGAGGCCGGCAACGCCGTGCTCGGGGTCTGGGCGCCGCTCTACAACAAGAGCTACTGGCCGATCCTCGACGGCGCGCTGAAGACGGCGATCGACGGGGACGGCCAGACCCTGCTCGCGCTCTCGGACGCCTACACCTCCCGCGGCGCCACCGGCTACAAGGACAACTCGCTCGAGGCGCTCTACGCGGTGAACTGCCTCGACCACGACGACGCGATCCCCAGCTCGCAGGTCGCGCGCTACATCCCGCGCTTCGAGAAGGCCTCCCCGACGTTCGGCGCGATCTTCGCCTTCAGCCTCTCCAGCTGCGCGCAGTGGCCGATCGACACCGGCCGGGTGCCGCAGGAGATCCACGCCCGCGGCGCCGCGCCGATCCTGGTGGTCGGCACCACCCGCGACCCGGCCACCCCACTGGAGTGGGCGGCCTCGCTGGCCGACCAGCTCGACTCCGGGGTGCTGGTGCGCCGTGACGGCGACGGCCACACCGGCTACCTTGCGGGCAACAAGTGCGTGGACAGCACCGTGGAGAGCTACCTGGTCTCCGGCAAGGTGCCCGAAGGGACGGTGAACTGCTGATGAGCAGGTATGGCGCGCAGTACGGACCCGATCTCACCTTCCTCGGCATCGACCGCTGCGACCTCGCCGAGCCGGAGACGTTCGCGGACGCCGACGTGGTCATCGTCGGGGCGCCGTTCGACGGCGGCACCTCCCACCGGCCCGGCACCCGGTTCGGGCCGATGGCGATCCGGCAGGCCTGCTACCTGCCCCACGACGGCTCCCGGCCGCACCTCGCGCTGCGCACCGACGCGCTCCAGGACCTGCGGGTCGTCGACGCCGGCGACGTGGAGATGTACTCCGGCGACGTCGAGCGCTCCATCCACGACCTCGAGGCCGCCGTGTTCACGGTCGCGCAGGCCGGCGCCGTACCCCTCATCCTGGGCGGCGACCACACCATCGCGCTGCCCGACGCGACCGGCGTCGCCCGGCACCACGGGATGGGCCGGGTCTCGATGCTGCACTTCGACGCGCACGCCGACACCGGCGACATCGAGTTCGGCTCGCTCTACGGCCACGGCCAGCCGATGCGCCGCCTGATCGAGTCCGGGGCGCTGCGCGGGGACCGGTTCCTGCAGCTCGGGCTGCGCGGCTACTGGCCGGGGCCGGAGACGCTGGCGTGGATGGCGCAGCAGCGGATGCGCTCGTTCGAGATGACCGAGATCGGCAAGCGCGGGCTCGACGACTGCCTCGACGAGGCTTTCGGGATCGCCACGGACGAGTGCGAGGGCGTCTTCCTCTCCGTCGACGTCGACGTCTGCGACCCCGGGCACGCGCCGGGCACCGGGACGCCCGAGCCGGGGGGCCTGTCCGCGCGACAGCTGCTCGACGCCGTACGCCGGATCTGCCTGGAGCTGCCGGTGGTGGGGATCGACATCGTGGAGGTCTCGCCGCCCTACGACCACGCCGAGATCACCGCGTTCCTGGCGAACCGGGTCGCGCTCGAGGCGCTCTCGGCGATGGCGGCGCGGCGCAACGGGATCAGCCACGACCCGGCCGGCCCGCTGCTCGAGGGCCGCTGAGGCTCCGGCGGCGCGCGGGGGTCGCTGCCCCAGGCCGGCCCCGGGCGCGGCCCGGTCAGGCGTGGTCCGACAGATCCCGCAACCGGCGCACCGGGCTGAGCCACAACGGCACCAGCGGCACGAACGCGGCGGCCGCGGTGAGCCACAGCGCGGTGCGAGGCCCGAGCAGCTGGGCGGTCGCGCCGGCCGCGAGCGCGCCCGCAGGGATGGCGCCCCAGGAGACGAAGCGGACCGTGGCCATCACCCGGGCGAGGAGCTCGGGCGGGCTCTCGGTCTGCCGGTAGGTGCGGGTGTTGATGCTCAGGATCACGACGCCGGTGGCGAACCCGGCGTTGCCGAGCGCGAACATCACCATGCCCGTCACCCCGCTCCCGAGCGGCATGAGCAGCGCCAGGCAGGCGCCGACGAGCCCGGCGAGCAGGATCGAGCGGGCACTGCCCAGGGTCCGGGTCAGGCGGGGCGTGACGGCGGCGCCGAGGAGCGCTCCGATCCCCTCGGTCGCGATCAGGATCCCGACCAGCGCCGCGGGAGCGTCGAGCACCCGCACGAGGTAGAGCGGAGCCAGGGCCATCAGCGCGCCGCAGGCGAAGTTGACCGCGGTCGCCGCCCACGTGCAGGGACCGACGACCGGGTGGCGGCTGACGAAGTGCCAGCCCTCGCGGATCATGGCGCCGACGCGGGCCTCGCGGGGCGGCTGCGGCACCTCGCGGGCGGGCAGCCGGCCCAGCAGCACGGCGGACACCAGGTAGCTCACCGCGTCGACGAGCACGGCCGCCACGGCACCGACCAGCTGCACCAGGAGGCCGCCGAGTGCCGGGCCGCCCATCTGGGTGGTCGCGTGGGTGGCCGACATCAGACTGTTGCGGTTGTTCAGCTCCTCCCGCGGCACGATGGCCGGCAGGAAGGTGGTGTTGCCGACCGAGAAGACCACGTTGGCGAAGCTGATGACCAGCGCGACCAGCAGCAGGTGCACGAAGGTCAACGAGCCGAGCCACCCGGCGAGGGGCAGGCTGACCAGAGCGGCGGCCCGGACAAGGTCCATGGCCACCTGGGTGCCGCGCAGCGGGAGCCGGGTCACGACCACCCCGGCGGGCAGGCCGATCACCAGCCAGGCGACCCAGGACGCCGCGGCCAGCACACCCACCTCGAGCGCCGAGGCGTGCAGCGCGGTGACGGCGACCAGCGGCAGGGCCACCGAGGTGACGGCGTCCCCGACGCTGCTGACGGTGCCCGCGCTCCAGTAGGTCCAGAAGATCCGGTGCGTCGAGGTGGTGCGCTCCCCCGTGAGCGAGTCAGTTCCCATAGGGAACGGACTATAGTGAACCGGAACCGTCGATGAGAAGAGACCACCGTGAAGTACGCCGACCTCGCCGATGCCGACTGCGCGATCGCGCAGGCCCTCGGCGTGGTCGGTGAGTGGTGGTCGCTGCTGGTGGTCCGCGACGTCGCCGGAGGCCTGCACCGCTTCGAGGAGCTCCAACGAGAGCTCGGGATCAGCCGCAAGGTGCTGACCCAGCGGCTCACGACGCTCGTGGAGCACGGCGTGCTCGAGCGCCGGCCCTACTCCGCCCACCCGCCGCGCCACGAGTACCACCTCACCGACAAGGGCCGCGGCCTGCTGCCGGTGCTGGTGGCGCTGCAGGACTGGGGAACGCGGCACGTGCTGGGTGACGGCTCGCTCACGGCCACCAGCGCCCCGACGTCACCGGAGGCCGCCCGGGTGCAGGATCTGGTCGGCAAGCGCCTCGAGGTGACCGCGTTGACCGCGCACACCGGTGTGCCGGTCGATCCGGTCGGGCGCTCGGCGTGGACGGTCCTCTACTGCTTCCCCGGGGCCGACGCCCCGGGCGGCCGGTTCTACCCGCCCGGCTGGGGCGAGATCCCCGGCGCCGCCGGTTGCACCCTGGAGTCGACGACCCTCCGGGACCGGTACGCCGACTTCGCCGCGGCCGGCGTCACGGTGCACGGCGTGAGCACCCAGCGGCCCGACCAGCTGGCCGCCTTCGCCGAGCACACGGGGCTGCCGTTCGAGCTGCTGTCCGACGTCGACCTCGAGCTTGCGGCGTCGCTGCGACTGCCCACCTTCCGGGCCGCCGGCACGGACCGGCTCAAACGGCTGACCCTGCTGCTCGACGTCGGCCGCGTGGTCCGCGACGTGCTGTTCCCGATCACCGACCCGGCCGGCTCCGTCGACGACGTACTGGCGCTGGTGAGGGCGCGCTCGGGGTGACGAACCGCCGCGGCAGACCCGGGCGGAGCATGTACGGGGTGCCGACGGGACGCGGGCACTGCCGCCCGGTAGGCCTGGCGAGGGCGCACGGGCTCGGCGGTCTCCTGGACCCGCCCGGCCAAGTTTTCTCCCTCGCCGGTCAACCGGGAGCCGTCCGCCGCGCGACTATCGGGTATGCGGATCGTTCGGCTGCCTCGCGGTGAGGTGCTCCAGCTCGTGGACGGCGCCGTGGACGTCGGCGGCGAGGGCCACGGGGCGAACGACGCCGACGACTTCGAGTCGTTCTACCGCCGGGAGTACCCGCACCTCCTGGTGCTGGCCCGGGTGATGGCCGGCCCGGCGGTGGCCGACGACGTGGTCCAGGAGACCATGCTGACCGCCTACCACCAGTGGGAGGACGTGCAGAGCTACGCCTCGCCGGTGGGCTGGCTCCGCACCGTGTGCCTGCGGAAGGCCGTGAACGTGGTGCGGCGGCGCTCCGTCGAGCGGCGGGTGCTCGGAGTGCTGCGCAACCAGCCGGCGGCGCCGGTGGCCGACGTCGGTGACGGTGAGGCCTTCTGGTCGCTGGTCCGGACCCTGCCGCAGCGGCAGGCCCAGGTCGTCGCGCTGCACTACGCCCTCGACCTCGGCGTCGCCGAGATCGCGAGCACGCTCGGCTGCGCCGAGGGGACGGTCAAGGCGCACCTGTCCCGGGCTCGGGCGGGGCTCGCGGAGAAGCTCGGGACCAGCGAGGAGGACCCCCGATGAGCATCGAGGAGCTGGCGCGTCGCGCCGCCGCGGACACCGCGGAGGCCGTGGCGCTCGAGGCGGACGTGGACGCCGCGCTGGTGTCCTTCCACGCCCGCCGGCGGCGCCACGCCTCGGCCCGGGTGCTCGGCGTCCTGGTGGCGCTCGCCGCCGCGGCCGCGGTCGCTTTCTTGCTCATCGCCCCGCCGACCCCGTCAAGCACACCGCCATCCGTGACCCGGGGCGGCTGGTGCGGCTCGGACCCCGCGGTGCGGTGCCTGCCGGGCTCCGTCGTCGAGGTCGACGCCGCGACGCCGTACAGCTTCGAGGTCCCGCCCTCCTTCTGGCCGTCCCTGATGGTCGTCAAGGACGGGAGCACCGTCGAGGCCTACCAACGGCAGTCCGGCGTCAAGGCCGGTGTCACCGTCCTCCAGGACGTCCGGCCGGTCGGGGCCGGTGACCGGCTCGCCGGGGCCGAGGAGATGGCCACCTGGGTGGCGAGCAGGCGCTTCCTCGACACGTCCGCGGCCAAGCCCGTGGTCGTGGGCGGGCTGCTCGGCTGGCAGGTGGACGTGGCGTTGCGACCGTGGCGGGCGGGCGCTCCGCACCCCTCGTGCAACGTGGTGCAGGGCTCGTGCCGTCCGCTGCTCGAGCAGGACGCCGGCGCGACAGCGTGGCAGACCGGGCCGTGGCAGGGCATGGTGAGCCGCTACACCTTCCTCGACTCGGACGCCGGGCCGGTGGTGATCTGGTCCTGGGCGTTCCGCGGCGACTGGAAGGCGCTCGCCGTCAACGACGAGCTGGTCGCAAGCGTGGAGCTCGGAGCTGGGTGAGCGGGAGTCAGATCCGGGTGCCTGCCGGTCAGCGGGGGTGGACGGGCTCGGCGATCTCCTGGATCCGCTTGGTGGCCAGCTCGATCATCAGCTGCGCGGCGGGGGAGAGGCTGGCGTCGGCCCGGTGCACGATCGCCAGGACGTCGTATTGGCGCGGGCGCAGCGAGACCCAGCCGGCCTGCGGCGCCAGCCGGGGCAGCAGCTGCTCGGCGGCGCCGCGCGGCACCACCGAGTCCGCGAGGCCCATGCCGACCAGCTCGACGGCGGTCTCCACGTCCTCGACCTCGATCCGGGTCTGTGGGTTCCGGCCGGTCTCGTGGAGCATCTGTCGCAGCACGATCCGGGTGGAGTCGTCGGCGCGCCAGGTGGTCTCCGGCATCACCAGCGACGCCTGGGACAGCCGGTGCGCGGTGACCGGGCTCCTCAGCTTCTCCGGGTCGCTGCTGATGTAGACCAGCTCGTCGCGCGCGACCGGGGTGACCGCCATGCCCTCGCTGCTGACGGTGGGCACGGCGATCATCGCGGCCTCGATCCGGCCGCGGCGCAGGGACTCCTGGACGTCGCTGGAGTTCTGGCCGATCAGCTCCACCCGGACGCCCGGGTGCCGGGCCAGCACGTCGGCCACCAGGCCGGCTCCGGCGTATAGCCGGGCGGTGCCGAACATGCCGAAGCGAATCGTCCCGGTCTCGAGTGCCGTCACCTCCTGGGCGACGCGGCGGGCCTCCTCCGCGGCGGCGATGGCGCGCTCGGCGTAGGGCCGCATCGTCTCCGCGGTCGGGGTCGGCACCACCCCGCGCCCGACCCGGATGAACAGCGGGGTGCCGAGCGAGCGCTCGAGGGTGCGGATCTGCTCCGAGACCGATGGCTGGGCGTAGCCGAGCTGCTCGGCAGCGGCGGTCAGGGACCCCTGCTCGTAGGCGGCCAGGAAGCAGCGGAGCTGATGCAACGACAACATAGGCATTCCCTTGAAGATGTCTAGGAAACCGAGGCTACCCCTATGGCTGCCGACCCGTCATCCTGAACTTGCACACATCCATGTCCTTCGAGGGAGGTCGCCATGTTCGATCACATCTGCCCCGCCTGCAACAAGCGCCAGCTCATCTTCCCGAGCCAGGTGACCTCGGTCGTCAACAGCGACCAGGGCATCGAGGTCTCCTACACCTGCTGGTGCGGCTCCTCCCAGACCTGGGTCACCGGCCGCGCCGTGACCGAGAAGGCCCAGGTGGCTGCGGCGGCCTGAGCCGTTTCGCGCCGTCGGCCGGTTGTCCGTATACTTCGACGCGCTGCCCGGGGCCGACGTACTGCCGGCGTGCCGGGCAGCGCGCCGCCTTAGCTCAGTCGGTAGAGCGTCTCACTCGTAATGAGAAGGTCGTCGGTTCGATTCCGACAGGCGGCTCCGGTGAAAGCCCAGGTCAGCGGCCCCTTTTCGGCTGGTGGCCTTGGTGTTTCCAAGCCGGGGGGCCCTGGGTAAGCCAATCGGTAAGCCAATGCTGTCACTGTTCGCTCCATAGGGCCGCCTCCATTCGGTCGGTCGCCACCCGATTCAGCTCGGGGTCGACGTGGGTGTAGGTGTTCAAGGTGACGCCGATCTGCGAGTGACCGAGAATCTCCATCACGACGCGGGCGGGTACGCCCTGGGCGAGCAGCAGGCTGGCCGCGTGTGCCGGAGGTCGTGGACGCGGATCCGGCGCAGCCCCGCTCTCTTTGTCAGACTCTGGAACGATCGGTAATCGTTGCGAGGGTGGACGGGAGTGCCCAAGCTGGTGGTGAACACGAGGTCACTCTCTTGCCACAAGTCGCCAGCTGCCTCGCGCTCCTGGTGCTGGACGTTGCGACGGCGGACCAGAGAAGCGGCCAATGACGGTGGCATGGGGATCACGCGGTTGGAACGGTCCGTCTTTGTTCGGACCAGCGCGAGAGTCCCATCCGGTTGGCGCTGCAGGGCGCGTTCGACGAAGAGGAGTGAGTTCTCGAGATCCACGTGCTGCCATCCGAGGCCGAGGACCTCGCCTTGTCGCAGTCCTAGGGAGAGGGCGATCAACCAACGAGCCTCAAGCCGGTCGCGGCTGGCCGCCTCCAGGAAGCTCCGCGCCTCCGCGACGGTGTAGGGCTTGACCGTCGCTCGGGTCAACGGTGGCGGATCGACCAGCAGGGCCGGATTGGTCGTGATCAAACCCCACCGCACGGCCACGGTGAGGGCGCGTCGAAGGACGGCATGGATACGACGGACGCTCGCGGGCGCGAGGGTCTTCCCCATCTCGCGGTAGAACGCCGTTACGTGCTGGGGTCGTCCAGGCGGTACTTGCCGAGCCAGGGGTTGATGTGGAGCTTCGCGAACTGCTCGTAGCTGTGCAACGTGGACGGACGGACTCGATCAGCGGCCACCTCGCGGAGGTACGTTGCCATCCACTCCTGCACCGTCGGCGAACGGTCGGGGCTGAGTTGTCCAGCCTCAGCAGCGGCGAGCAGCCGGCGTACCTCGCGCCCCACCTCAGCCTTGGTTCGACGGGTCACCTGTTTGCGCCGGCGGGTGCCTCCATGCCAGCCGAGGTCGACCGCGCCTCGCCATCGCCCGTCTGACAACTGATAGATAGAGCCTTCTCCCTTGGCGCGTCGCTGCCGATCAGCCATGTGACCATCCCGGCTCGTCCGGAAGCAGAGGATCCGGCACTGTTATCCAACTGAGGTCGTCCAGGTGCTGCTGGCAGACGGGGATCCGATCGCCGTCGGTGTCGGGGGCAATGGAGATGGCGTCGAGCCAGCAGCCGGGACGACAGCACCGCGGAAGCTCAATCAGCTGGACCATCCGGATGCGCCCCTCACTGGCGATGAGGGCTTCTCGCCAGTGGTCTACGCAACTCCTCCGATGCAAGCCCTTCGCGTCGCGGATAGTGACGCGCTGAATCATCGTGCAGTCGGGGCGTTCACAGACCTGAATCATGACGCCACTAGATTCGCTCTGAGGCTCTCGACGTAGGCCGTCACGGCGGCCCGGGGGACCCGGCGGCAAGCGCCGATCTGGACCGATTCGAGCGCGCCGGCGCGCATCAGCTCGTAGACCTTCGAGCGCCCGACGTTCAGGCACTCGGCCACTTCCTCTGGCTTCAACAACATCGACTCCACTGTTTCCTCCGTTGCGAGTGCGGCTTAGCTGTCCGTGGGCGTTTTCGCTTGTCCACCCAACATCGGACCAGGCCGTGCGCTCGCTCGGCAGAGGGCTGGGGTTGCCGAGGGTTGCCGCAACGGTCGGAAGTTGTTCGCTGCACTGGCGGCGGAGTGACGCACCTATCACGCCAGGGTGCCGGCCAGCACCCGCTGAATGAGCGACGTCGCGGGTCTGGCGCAAGTGCGTGCGACGTGAACGGAGCGCCCACCAAAGACGCTTCGGAAAGTCAGGGACTCAGCGGCCGAACTTCCCAGTGGTGCCCTTGGAGTACCAGCGGTCCAGCATCCGCAGCGCGTGACGGCCATAGCCAATCTCGGCCATGCACTGTTTCACGCGCTCTAGGCCGATTGACTCGTCGAGCGCGACTATGAACTTCGGCATGATCGCTTCGGTCTGGGAGTTGCGGGCCCAACCGTTGTTGCCGATGTAGTCGAGGAAATCGAGGTCTCCCAGCTGATCCTCGGTGAAGTCGAGCCACTGGAAGTTGGCAGGCTTGCGAGCCACGGCCTACATGCCCTCGCGGTATCCCGGGAAGGTGTGCGTCGGCGTGCCTGTAACGGGGTTGATCCACGGATCCTTGCCATTCGCCTCGCGCAGGGTCTTCTCGACATACGCGCGGTCGTTGGTGTCCTTTGTACGAGCACCTTGAGCTCTGTCGGGCCGACGATGGCCTGACGACTGCACTTGAAGCCTGTTTCGGTCAATGCCCTCTCGGCGCTTGGGCTGCCGTGACCTACGCCGATGTGAAGCCATTCCATGTCCATGCGGCGCACCCTACTGGTAGGGACCGACACCTGGCCGAGTCCTGTCCAGGCCCCGTCGGAGCCAAGGAGCCCGCTGTCCTACTCCCAGCCTTTGCAGGGCCGAGCGTGCTGACGTGCCAGAGGACTGACCGACACCCCACCATCGAAATAAGCGGATGTTCCGAGGTGCACCGACAGGCGGCGGAATGCAGCGGCCGCGAGCCGGCAGGCTACTCGCGGCTACTTGAGACTTCTCCTACGGCTGCGGCCCGGCCAGGCTGTTGTCGAGGTGCTCGGCGGGACGCTCTCTATCGCGGCTGCCCAGCCTTTGGTTGTGGCTCTTTTTCGGAATGCGTTTCCGTCGGGCACCGATGGTGAGGTCGTGGCCCAAGAGGGGATTGCCCGGCTCAAAGTAGCTCTGCCCGCCCTCGCCGACAGGTGACGCTCGAGGGCAAGGAGGCAGCAGCATGAGTGACGTGATCGTGGGGGTGGATCCCCACAAGAAGTCGGTGACCATCGAGGCCATCGACGGCCAGGGCAAGAAGTTGGCCACCGGGAGGTTCGGCACCGGGACCCGGGACTACAAGGCGATGCTCGGGTACGTGCGCCGGCAGTGGCCGCACCACCGGTGGGCCATCGAGGGCGCCCACGGCGTGGGCCGCCCGCTGGCACAACGGCTGCTCGCCGACGGCGAGAGCGTGGTCGACGTCCCCGCCAAGCTCGCCGCGCGGGTGCGGGTGTTCGACACCGGCAACGCGCGCAAGACCGACACCACCGATGCGCACGCGATCGCGGCCGTAGCACTGCGCACCCCGGACCTGCAGGTACTCAGCTTCGACGAGGAACTGGTCGCGCTGCGGTTGCTGGCCGACCGTCGTGATGAGTTGTCGGCGCGCCGGGTGCAGACCGTGAACAGGCTGCACAGACTGCTCACCGAGCTGATCCCCGGGGGCGCCGGCAAAGACCTCACCGCGACCAAGGCGAAGCGGCTGCTGGCCACGGTGAAGCCCAGATCCGTGCTGGGCAAGACGACCAGGCGGATGGCCGCCGACGAGATCGTCGACCTGGTAGCCACCGACGCCAGGCTGAAGTCCCTGACCAAGGAGCTCAAGACCGCGGTCCAGGCACGGGGTTCGCACCTGATGGACCTGCCCGGGATCGGCCCCGCCGGCGCCGCCCGCATCCTGGCAGATGTCGGTGACGTCGCCCGGTTCCCCGACCGCAACCACTTCGCCTCCTGGACCGGCACCGCGCCGCTGGACGCCACCTCCGGTGAGCAGATCCGGCACCGGCTTTCCCGGGCCGGGAACCGACGGCTGAACCATGTCCTGCACATGGCCGCCATCGCCCAAATCCGGCTCGACACCGAAGGACGGACCTACTACCGACGCAAGCTGGGCGAGGCCAAGACCCGCAAGGAGGCCCGACGCTGCCTGAAGCGACGCCTGTCCGACATGGTCTACCGCCAGCTCGTCGCCGACGCCCAGCTCACCGAGCACGCCGCCGCGGACACCGATGAGCACGACACTGAGACGGGTCCGGGAGGGCACTCGGGGGCGTCACTCACATCCAGCGCGGCCGACCTGCACACCCCGGTCATCGGCTCTTCGGATCAGCCACAACCCGGACCCGCAGTGCCGACGCTACCCGTGCCATCGCCTCGTGCGAAGACCCGCGCGGGCTCGGCTACCCAGCCCCAGCGTCGACGCGCAGGAGCCGTCAAGATGGAGCGCCCCACCGGACGAACGATCTTGACGGCGACAAGCGCCGACGCACACTCACAGGCGCCGAGACCCCGCTCTTGACACAGAGGGGAACCGGAATGCAGCGGCCGCGAGCCGGCAGGTTACTCGCGGCGGGATGACTCACCCCCGGATGCCGCTTGAGCGGTTTGCCTCAGCGCGGCACGAGCGGACGGTGCCGATAGGTCTGGGCCGCATATTTATGCTGGTTCCGGGTACACGACTGAACAGCGGCGCTCATGCACTTGAGGCATGGCTGGACGCGGCGCCCATTCCTCGCGACCAGGAGAACGGGCCTCTAGCCCGTCGCTCAAGGGCTCGTGACAAGGCGGGCTGCGCGACCACTACCCGGTCCGACCCACGGACTGCATCCGCACCACTCAGCCCCCTATGAAGGAGGGACTCGATGTTCGACAAGAAGACAAACATCGCAGCGCAGGAGGCCTTCGGTGAGGCCATCAACACCGGCCACGTGGACGCTTTCGACGACCTAGTCGACCCGAACAGCGTCGACCACGACCCGGCACCGGGCCAACAGCCCGGACCGGAGGGCTACAAGAAGTTCTTCACCGAGATGCGGACCGCGTTTCCCGATCTCCACGTCGATGTCGAAACCCTGGTCGCCGACGATGACCAGGTCGCCTTCGCCTACACCCTCACCGGCACCCACCAGGGCCCGTTCCAAGGACATGAGGCCACCGGCAAGTCCGTCCAGGTCCGCGGCATGCAGATCAGCAGGTTCGCCGAGGGCAAGCTGACAGAGCGCTGGGGTAGCACCGACGAGGTCGGCATCCTCACCCAGCTCGGGCTCAACTAGGTGACGTTGAACCACGTCCGACGAGGAAGCGGCAGCCCGCTGTTGCTCGTGCATGGACTGGGCGCCGGGTGGCAGTCCTGGTCCCCGATACTCGGGGAACTCGCCGAGCGCCGCGAGGTGATCGCCGTCGACTTACCGGGGTTCGGCGACACGCCGCCGCTGATCGGCGAGGTCACGATTGCCACCCTGACCGACTCCGTCGCGAACTTCATTCGCGACGAAGGCCTGGACGGGGTCTCGACCGTCGGCCAGTCGATGGGCGGTCGAATAGTGCTTGAGCTCGCACGGCGGGGAGTCGGCGGCGACACGGTGGCGTTGGACCCGGGCGGCTTCTGGAGCGACCGTGAGCTCGCCGTCTTCGGCGCCACGCTCCGGCCGTCGCTCGCCCTGGTCCGAGCGCTTCGAGGAATGCTGCCCTCGCTGCTCAGCAACCCGGTGGGACGGACTCTGCTGCTGGCGCAGTTGTCCGCGCGCCCATGGGCACTCTCGCGCGAGACCGTGCTTCCGGACGTCCGCGGGCTGGCCGATTCCCCATCGAGTGGCGCTGCCCTGGACGCGCTGACCAAGGGGCCAAGCAACAGGGAGCCCCGGCTGGCACAGTCCCCGGCCATGTGACGATCGGCTGGGGTCGCCGTGACCTGGTCACCGTGCCGCGACAGGCCGCACGTGCCACGGAGCTGTACCCCGACGCGGTCCTGCACTGGTTCGAGCGGTGCGGTCACTTCCCACAGTGGGACGCACCGCACGAAGCGACCCAACTGATCCTCAACAGCACCGATTGAGGTTTGTTGCCCGCCCGTTCGCGTACATCACTATCGCCAAGCCGGCACAACTGAGACTTGCGCTCATCGGCAGCTCCAAGCGTCCGACAGGCGGCGGAAAGACTCACCTCGGACAGCGCGCGACGCACGGCCATGTCCGGATGGTCGCGGACCTGCGGAACGTATCCGTCGGCAGGTGCGCTTCTTCCGCGCCCGCGAGGTTCCAACAGGCGCCCGGTCCCGGGTGTCGGTGTTGCCACGCATACTAAGAAGCCTTCGACCAGTGGGGAGGATCTCATGGCCCGTAGTGACACGCTTCGCAGCGATATCGCGCGTCTGCAGGACAAGAAGGCGAGACACGCGAAGACGATTGCCGACCAGGAGAAGGTAGCGGCAGCAGCGCGCGAAGCCGCTCGGAAGAAGCGTGAGCAGGCCGCAAAGACGAAGAGCCCCAGTTCCGCACGGACATACCTTGCCGCCGCGGAGCGCGAGGAAAAGAAGGCTGCCGCCGCCGAGGACAAGATCGCGAAGGCCCGTAAGGATCAAGCCGCTGTGGACAAGGCGATCGCAACGAAGACCACTTCCCTGAAGACAGCTGAGGCGTCGGAGGCACGGACAGCAGAAGCCGCACGGAAGCGCGCCGACGCCCGACGGCGCAGCGACGAACTCTCGCACGCGCGGAGCATTGCGCAGGCCAGCACGCCAACTGCGGAGATCAGGTACGTGCATGTGCGCCCGCCCGAGCCTGAGAAGCTGCGAGTCCTCTACTTGACCGCGAACCCGCAGGCCATCGAAGAGACGGTGACCGACCCCGACGGCACTGTGCACGAATACGGGACCTGGCTCCGCGTGGACCAGGAAGTCCGACAGGTGAAGCAGAGCATCAGGGGATCCAGGTACCGAGATCTGGTAATGATCGAACACGCTCCCGCAGCGAGGGTGGCCGATCTCATCGACGGCCTCAACGACCACAGGCCCCACATCGTGCACTTCTCCGGCCACGCAAACAGTTTCGAACTACTCATGGAGAACGAGGCCGGCGACGAGGACGGAGACGACGTGGAGTTCGCCCTGCTGGCTCGAATCCTCGCGGCTACTGACGAGGCTCCGCGACTCGTGGTCTTGAACGCCTGCGAGAGCCTCGACGGTGCCGACGACCTGCTCCGGACAGCCCCGGTGGTAATTGGGATGTCCGACAGCATTGGCGATACGGCCGCCATCGTCTTCGCGGCGACTTTCTACTCCGCGATCGCCTCAGCTCAGTCGGTTCAGTCAGCGGTTGAACAGGGGCGTGTGAAGATGGCTGCCGCGTCTCTTGGGGACTCCGAGCTTCCCGTGATCCGCTGCCGGGACGACGTTGACCCGACAAAGGTCGTGCTCGTCACTCCGCCGTTCTGACGGTACTTGTACAGCCAACTTCGGTTCGATGACCTTGCCCATTGCGAATCCTGACCGCGCGGCGCAACCTCGTGATGCCGATCAAGTTCTCACCGATGAGGCCTGCCCCGCACCGAACGTCGTAGACCCGGGGCATGGGGTGACGACAGCCGCGGCGCGCGACTGCACGGACGCGCGCTCACAAGCAGTTGAGTGCGTTTCGAGGGACACCGGCAGGCGGCGGAACGACGCAGGCACGCACAGCGCCGTCCCGGGTCGCTGAGTCGAACTAAGGTCGTCGCCGTCGCGCCCCTCGTGACCTCGAGGCGTCGTACGAGGGGGTCGGTCGAATATCATCGTTCAGTTCAGTCATCGGCGATGCCGCGCTTCATCCGCCACATACCGCTCTCAATAGTTGAATCGGGGACGCCGATGCGGCGCGCCAACCAGACTCGAAACACGAGTCGGTTCTTGATCAGCATCGTATGGAGTTCAGCCGCCGTGGGATCACGTCTGTCTGCGTGCTTCACGTCGTTGTAGATCTCGGTTGACTCCGTTGCCCACTCGATGCCGTTGAATGGGAGCACGTCGGCGACCTCGGACACGATATCCCGGAGATGAGCATGGTGACCGCGCCGCCCGCCTCCGCCTCGAAGAAGGTCGATCGTGTGGCCGATCTCCTCGAGCCCGATACCGGCGTCAGAAATCATTCCGTCCAAGGACGTTCCGCTGTTTCGGATCGAGAAGGTCATTGCGTGAATGCCGCGACTAAACCGATCCCTGAGCCGCAAGCGCCGCCGCACGCCGAGAGCTTCGATGTCCTTGTAGGTAAAGAGGAACTCGACCCTGCCATCGTCCTTGGGCATTGGGAGCGAGTAGGTCTTCACAGGTGCCCACCGGTCCCCGACCTTCTCGCCGGATAGCACTCGCTCGGGATCTCGGCGATGCATGACTTTGGCCTGTTGGAAACCGAGCGCCTTCCACGCGCTGATCTCCAGCAGTTGATGTATCGCGCGGTGGCGCTCGAGGTGGTTGGCCCACGGTCGCCCACGCTGCACGGTGGTTCTGATCGACCCAACCTCTTCCAAATGCGTCAGTCCGGGTTCGCCCGGCAGCCGCCAGTCCGCGCCCGCAACGACTGAGAGGTTGAGTCCGGCATCAAGCCGTTTTTCTCCGTGGCGGAGAGATCGTCAGGGAGAACTCCTGCGTCGACCGTGGTCGATTGTGCAGATCATTCCTGATTGATCGATGGCCGAACCACCTATCGAGTCCTTCGACGCGGGTGGTCAGCCCGTTGACCGTTGAGTAGTCCACGCCCGGTTCTCCCGCAAACACCGCGTAGTCGATGCCGATTCGGCACTGATTGAAGATCGTGGGGCCGCCAGCAATCGGCTCGACAGTGCGAGATCGGATGCCGTTGAGTGACACGAACCCTCGCGCGTCCATGAACCAGAACTGCCGTGGCAGTTCGTAGTCGAATCGGTTCATCTCAGGATCGTCGCCCCAGCGCACCATCGAGCCGATGTATCGACGGTTCGAGGTCTCGTCCGACGAGTCGTAAGGGATGACGAGTTCGATCTGAGCCTTGAGGTCGCAGAGCATCGCGGGATAGGGAGTGGTGACCTTCGCGTCCCATGCCCAGCCGACGCGACTATCAGCTGCGTCCAGCCGATTTCCCGGCATCGATCCTCCTGACGTCCTCGACCCTTCCCTCGGTGTTTCTACACGGCAGTTCCGACGTCCTCGAACGAATTCGCCAAAGAGCTTCTGGGTTGCTAGCACGAGAGGTACGTCGCGAGCTTGTAAGGCGGCCTGCAAGCGGCGGAATGGGCTAGGTCCGTGATGCCATGCCCCAAGTCAAGTCAAGCCGAACGGGGCGGAGGCTGGTGGCCGCAAGCAATGTTCTTGCAGACTGTTGATCTCGAGAATTCGCTTGGTCGCGAACGCCGGGATGACGTTCGCCGGTCTCCATGGCACAACCCGGGTAGCCTCCGGCGAGACACTACGACTGGAGACTTGTGACAAACATGAGCATGAGGGCTGGCGGAGGGCCATACCGCCGAGAGACCCGCGCCACAGAATGGGCCGTTGAGAACTTCAAGGCACTGGAGCACGTCGACCTACCGTTGGCGGGGCTCGTGGTGCTCACGGGAGCAAACAGTTCCGGCAAATCCAGCTTGGTGCAGAGTCTGCTTCTGCTAGCCCAAAGCACTGACGACGAAATAATCCTCAACGGACCGCTCGTCCGACTCGGTGAACCCGCGGATGTGATCAGGTCCGGACATCAAGCAATGACCGTCGGCTGGACGACGTCGGTCAGAGATCGGCCCAATCGTGGGCAAGCAGACGTCCTTGACAGCGAGGGGACGACATCGCAACGTCGTTGCTACGATTTCTCTGTCTCTCTCCACGCTGACGGCCCTCAGCTGCGCGTAAGTGAGTTTTTTGCAGCTGTTGACGGCGAAGCGGCAGTTTCTGCCAGCACGTCTCGGGTGACGCGAGAGGTCGCAACGCAGGTCAATCCCGATGATGCATTTGGCGACGCGCTGCTACGGATCACCGAAATTGGTGGGCGGCCCGCGCCGCCTCGAACATACTTGACCTTCCGCGGCTTCTATCCCGAAGCGGTTCTCGTGCGCCGACGCGCCAGTGAAGTATTGGCGATGCTGCGCCGCGACTTCCGCCGATCTCAGCTTCGGAAGAATCCAGATCGTGCTTTTATGCTGATCGACGAACTGGGCCCCTGGGTTCGTAACCAGCAGGTAGTCGCGCGCGAGCGCAACATCGATCTGAGCCCTGGCCTCGCGGCATTTGCGGCAGCGGTCGGGAGACCGGGCGCTGGCGCATCTCCCGCAAAATTGGCCTACACCCTTGAGGACGCCGACCTCAACGCTGCATTTGAGGAGTTCACCCAAGCGCTTGGTGAGGAAGAGTGGGTGCCGGTCCCGATCTCCCGGTATCACTCAATGGCCTACCGGCCATACTCGCAACGAGCCTCGCTCGTAACTCACACACTCGACCTTGAACTGATGCGCGCCTTGACCGTGGGAGTTGATGCTCTCAGGTCTATCCGCGAGTCGGTCCGTTACCTGGGTCCTTTGCGAGAAGAACCCCAGGTAGTGTCCGCGACTGGTGGCCGTAACCGAACGGCAACGGCTGGCCCAAAGGGCGAATACACCGCGGATCTGCTAGCTCGAGAGAAGCGCACGTTCGTGGAATTTCGTGATTGGTCGAGGGTTCGGCGCAAGGAACTCCTGCCAGAGGCGGTCACGCTTTGGACCACCTACCTTGGCGTGGGCGAAGCCGTTGCCGTCGAAGATCAGGGCAAACTGGGTCGCGGGCTGCGCATTCTCGTTAATGGCGTGGAACGTGACCTGACCACTGTCGGTGTCGGTGCGAGCCAAGTACTACCAGTGCTAGCGGTCGTGCTTGCCGCGCCTCGAGGCTCCGTAGTGATGCTTGAGCAGCCGGAACTCCACCTGCACCCAGCTGTACAGAGCCGCCTTGCGGATTTTTTTGCCCAAGCGCGCCCAGACATCACCCTGATCATCGAGACGCATAGCGAATACCTGATCACTCGACTTCGACGCCGGGCGGCGGAGCGCGAGCTGAACCCAAGCAACGTCACGATCATGTTTGCCGAGCAACTAGCGGGTTCGACCAGTATGCGCCGTATCGCAATCGGAGCCACAGGCGACCTCTCGGCATGGCCCTCTGGCTTCTTCGACACGCAAGACGAAGAGGCCCGCGCGCTCGTACAGGCGGTTTCTCAGCGAATTGGCGAGACGCGGTCGGAACAGTGACACTTCTCCTCGACCCTCAGATGTTGGTACCGCCTGTCGACGCGACTGAGCTCTCGGAAGCAACCCACTTCTGGAACCGAATCATTAGGTGGGCCTCTGACACCCGAGCCAGGCTTGGCCCGGAGTCGCACACGCTCGTTTTCACGCACTACGCCAAATTTGGTTACCCAAACGATCGACTCGACATGCGGGTCCCGCACCTCTCGCGCGAATATCAGGCAGCACTTTCACGACTCCTGTCCCGGGTTTTGGTTTATGACGTCGACAGCGAAGACCGGACTTTCGCACCGACGTACCTCGGAGACGAGGACGCACATCTCGCCCTGCAATGGGACATCTCAGGCACCTCGTCAGCGGAAGATCCCGTCATAGGGATCGGTACCTCTCCAGAAAATTGGAGTGATGCAACCGCCTCGGTCGTCTCTATTGCTCCATCTCCGCCACAACAACTCGAACTGTGCTTTGACGCGGGTGCGACGCTTGCCGCCGAACAGGACGAAAGCGTTCGCAACTACTTCAAGGGCTTCCGCCTTCACCTAGTCGGCGGCCGTCCCGACGCGAACGTCTTAGCGACGATCGTGGAGACGACAGGGCTATCCGAGGGGGAGATCTCATGGATCCCGTGCGAGAAGGCCAAGCCACCGCGAAACCTTGACGAGCGGTGGGGCGGTCTGCGAGCCACCCAGGATATAACAATCTGCATAACGGGTCGCGTGGGTCATGCGACCTCGGGAAAGGCGAAGGTAGCTGCGACCAAGGCAGGGGTAACGCACCTGCAGGTCGAGTCGGCAAATGACGTATGTGGTGCTTTACGGCAACTGGCGGCCCGGTCTACCGAGCAAACGGACCCCTAAATGGCTGCCGAAAGGGTCCGCGACCTTCGATGGCACGCGGGTTCCTCGGCTGCCCGGCACAGCCATTGCACGAGGTCCTGCATGATCGAGGTCCCATTCCTAAGCCACCGCCTGCGTCAATCTGGGCGCTGTGACTGACTCGCTGTGCGACATGTATAGGCATCCCGGCGTCGCCACGCACCCGCTGTGAATCGCGACGGGCCGTTATCCACAGCTCGCGCCCTCGCCGTTGCGCCGCCCCGACGAGTCGGGGACCTTGATTCTTGGCTGCCGCCCCAATTATTGGCCGGAGCCCGTAAGACTCTTCGATCGACGCGAACGGGGTGTGTCATGGCGTCTCGGGTCAAGGCAGCTCGGCAGGAGCGCGGTTGGTCGCAGTCACGGCTGATCGCGGAGATGGAGATCGCGGCATCGCGGCAAGGGGTGACGCTGCCCTCGCGCGAGACCTTGAAGTCGCGAGTCTCTCGGTGGGAGAACAACCACGCCCGCCCCGATGACTTCTACCGCCAGCTGCTTCGCGAGGCGCTCGGTCTTGACGACCGTGAGCTCGGCTACGTTGTGGAATCGCCGCCTGACCCCGGGGTCACAGCGAGTGAGGAACTGGCCAGCCGCATCCAGCTCGCGACCGAGGCGGACGCCACGTTGCTGGGAGCCCTCGCGGCCCAGACGGAGTCGGTAAGGCTGCAGGATCGCCAGTACGGCGCCGGGGCGCTTCTCGAACAGATGCGCGGCCACGTCGACAACATCGAGACGCACCTCAGCCATGCAGTCTTCGAGTCCTCACGGCAGCCGCTGGCCCGGCATCTGGCCGATGCTGCCGCTCTCACGGGTTGGCAGGCGCTCGATCTCGGCGCGCTCGCCCAGGCGTGGCGTTACTTCGAGCTCGCCACGCGTGCGGCGCAGCAGGCCGGCGACCGGTCGCTCTACGCGTTCGCTCGGCTCGAGCAGGCGCAAGCGCTCGCCGATCTCGGGCGCCCGGTCGAGGCGGCCGCTCTTGCGCAGGAGGTGTGGGACCGGGCGCACAGTCGGGTCATGCCTATGGCGCGGTGCTGGATGGCGGCTGCCGCGGCGGAGATGCTCGCAAATGGATTCGATGGCCGGTCCGCCAGGTCGATGCTCATGCTGGCCGAGGCGGCGGCCGATTCGCTCGACGGGGAGCGTCCGCCGTACCTCGTTTTCAACGCCACTCATCTGGACCGCTGGATCGGGCATACGCTGGTGATCCTTGGCGACACGGCCGCCGAGCAGCGCCTGCGCCAAGCGGATCAGGGGATGGACGGCTCGTTTACGCGCGCTTCAGCGTCGCTCAAGCTCGACCTGGCGACGCGTTGCTGCGTAACGCTGAGCGGGAGGAGGCTCGCGCCCTGATTGCCGAGGGAGAGCAGCTCGCGCGGCGGGTGGGGTCACGCCGGCAGCTGCTGCGAGCGAGCCGGTTACGCGCCGGCGCGTGACGCCAGCAGGTGGAGTACGGCGACCAGGGTGGCGCCGTCACGGACCCGCCCGTCGTTGACCATCGCCAACAGGTCGCCAACCGGAACCCACGCCACGTCCTGAGCCTCGGTGATGTCTGTCGGTTCCCCGACGTGCTCGGCGCCGACGGCCAAGAAGACCTCGTGCGGGGTGTCCGCGATGCCGATCGCCGGTTGGAACTCCACCAGTCGGGTCATCTGGCCCGGGCTCCAGCCGGTCTCTTCGAGCACCTCACGGGCAGCTGTCCGGAGGGACTCCTCACCGGGCTCCACGATGCCAACCGGCACCTCCCAACCCCATGAGCCGTCGATGAAGCGATGCCGCTTGAGCATGAGCACCTGGTCGCGCTGCTCATTGACCACCACCGCGACCGCGACGCGCTGCATCCGAAGCACGTGGTGTTCGAACCGTTCTCCGTCTGGCGCCTCCACATCGGCGAGGCGTACGTCGACCCATCTGCTTCTGTAGATCGACCGTTCGCCGTGCACAAGCCACTCGGTGCTTGCGGAGACGCCTTCGGAGGAGACCATGTAGCCGACCGTACTAGTGCGCATCGACTGCGGGGAGCCCTCCACGTTGTGCTGCGGTGCGCTCCCCGGAGCCACCCGTGGGCCCCTTCTGCGCGTGCAGGTCACGCCCGACGCTGGCGTCATGACAACCACGAACCAACCGCCCCTGACTGACGAAGTCCAGTGCGCCCGCAGCATCCTGGCCGAGCTCGCCGAAGCCGGAACCACTCTGCTCACGAGGGAACGCCATCTCGATGTGCTCCTGGCCTTGGACAACCTTGAGCGAGCGTCACGCGGGGCCTGGCCTCCACCTCCAGCTCGTCGGGAGGTCAGCAGCGTCGACGACGCCCTGCGCGAAGCCAGGGCGTCACTCGAGGCGGTCCTCGGCGACCTCACCCGTCACGGCGTAGAGGCGCTGCCCCTCGCGTTTGCCATCGACCACGTGCGGCAGGCTCTGGGGCGGCGGTCGTGAGGTACGGCTTCCACCACATCCGATCGACGGATGCCCTCGCGTGGCTTCTGGTCCACGACGAGCCAGTCCCTCCCGAGGAGCACCCCGTGCTCCTCAGCTGTCGAGCAGCACTCCTGGCCGCCTATCGGGAGCGCTGCGAGCGGACCGTGCGCGGCGCGGACGTGCAGGTGGCGATGTTCAACAACCGGCGGCTTGGCCGCGACCTCGCCGTGCTCGCCCGCGGGGGAGCGACGGCGCTGGGCATCCTGCTCGACGAGTACCCGGCTTTTCCGGAGAAGGCCGCGCCCCGAGTTACGATCCTGAGTACTTACAGCACTCGCGCAGACCAGATCAACGAGGTCTTCCCAGGCACCATTGTTTGAGCCCGAATAGTAGTCAACGAACGCCCTTAGGACAAGGTAGAAGAGTCCGATCGTCATTGCCGCGAGCTTCATCGGGACCTCGGAGTTGAGCTGGAGCTCGAGGGCCGACCTCTCGGGGTCGGCGCTGATCCGGCGCAGTTCACGGATCCGGAGCAGCGTCGGATGCGAGGCGGTAGAGGAATCCGTAGACAGGATTGGTCTCCTTCGATGTCGCCACCAGTGCCTCGTGGTTGAGCGTGGTGTTGAAGAAGTACTTCACCATCGCTACCAAGCCGGGCAGTTCCTCGCCCGCCAAGCGCGGTGCGCGGGTCGGAGACCCCTCGACCTCCCGAGTTGTCGAGGTGGGAAACGTCGCTCTACACCGCCGCTTAGCCTCCACGAGGCGCGCTGCGCCGGGCTTCGTGTCTCCCGCGCGGATGGCGTCGAGCTCCTTATCGCGGACGGCGCTCGCGATATGGAGCAGGTACGCTCGCGCCAGCCTGGCTCGAGTCGCGTCTGTTGACGCGACTTCCTGCGGCCTCTTTCGGCCCCGCTTGTCTGGCTCGAAGTCAGTAGGCGCGAGCATCCACAGGGCGTGTCCGAGGGCTTCGACGATAGAGCGGATGACGACGTCAGGAGTGATGCCCAGCCGCTGGCGCATGCCGAGGGAGTAACCCTTGATGCGACGGCTAGCAGTCTTACCCAGTCCGACCTGCTCGATGACGGTTTCGACCTGACTCAACGGGATGCCGTTGCTGCGTGCGCCGATCCGCAGATGGGACCGGCCCGTGCGGCCCAGGTGCATGGCGCCGGCATCGAGCAACCCACCGACCTCTCGCAGGGGTGCGGGCAGGTCGGCGTACCGCCGCCCGTTGACGGTGGCCGTTCCTGACGCGGGGCGGTCCAGGCCCATGATCATGCGCATCGTCGTGGACTTGCCTGCGCCGTTGGGGCCGAGGAAACCGGTGACCAGGCCTGGTCCGACCGTGAAGGTGAGGTCGTCGACGGCGACGGTGTCGCCGTATCGCTTGGTCAAATCCTGGACGGCGATCATGACCGTGCCTCTCGATCGCTCGGGTGGGTCCGACCGGCGTCCGCGGCGTCCGGTTCCCAGCGTAGGAGGTCGCCCGGTTGGCAATCGAGCGCCTCGCACAGCGCCGCCAAGGTGGTGAACCGCACTGCCTTGGCACGGCCGTTCTTCAGTACGGCGATGTTCGCCGGCGTAATCCCGACCTGCTCCGCAAGGGTGCCAACCGCCATCTTGCGGCGGGCGAGCATGACGTCGATGTCGACGATGATCGGCATTCAGATCACCTCGTCGAGCTCGGATTGCAGGTGCTTGGCTTCGACGTCCCGGGCGACTGCCTGGGCCAACAGGGATCGCATCACGTAGACGACCAGGGCGACGCCAGCGGCCACGAGTGCGAACCCGCAGATCAGGCCGACCAGGCCGGGAGCGACCTCGTCTCCTGGCGTGGCGTGGTTGGCGAAGCGCGCGACCACGGCAATGGCGAAGATGAGTACTGATGAGGCGCCAATCGCGCCGATCACGATGTCGACGTAGCGGAACGCCTGGTGGGAGAAGACCGTGCCGCGCCCGACCATCGTCAAGAGCCGCCAGATGCACACCGCGACCACTTGCAGTGCCAGCACGCCGAGCACCCCAATGACGACCAGTGAGATCCCAATTCCAGTGGGCTCATCGTCGGTGTCGAGCCACAGCAGGGCCACCATTCCCGCCTGCACCACGAGGGACCCTGCCAGCGCGACAACAATCACCACACGCAGTGTCCGGATAGCCCAGCCGCTCATTTATCGACTCCTTTACATTGTCTATCAAGGGGAATCTATCGTTATTCAGCAGGTGGCGCAACCGGACCCGGCCCGCTGAGGCGACGGCTCCGGCGTCGCAAGGCGGCGAACCAGCAGTCCTCGACCCGGGCATCGACGGGTGACGCATTATTGGCGCCGCTTCAGTCATTGTCCGAGGAGAAGGCCACCTGGACCCGGTGGATCTTCATCGCCGAGCGCGCACCCGCAGCCGGTCGTAGGGGTACCAGCTGACTCGGTTCTCGCCCGGGCCGGTGGACCAGCGGACGAAGCCCTCCCACTGCTGCTCGGCCTGGCGTCGGTGCTCGAGCACCCCGGGCCACCAGGTGTCGTCGACGAGGACCTTGATGTCGACGTCAAGTCGCTCGGTGGGAAGCATGCGTCCGGTGGTCATCGCCGGAGGCTACGTCGCGCCGCCGACCCTGCCGGGCCGCCGTGACTAGGGATCATCCGTCTTCCGGTGCTCTGCTCAGGTGAACGAACAGTGCCCCGCCTTCCGTTGGGAGTGCCGGAAGGCGGGGCGGCCCGAGGACTGGTGGGAATCCGGGGAGGCGCCTTGCTCGATTCAGAGCGAGCTCACTCCAGGGGACTGCCCGAGGTGCGGGTCGAGTCCCGCGGGTTCTGGGCCGACGCCCTCCGGCCGGTTCGTCCACGACTCGCCGCAGCGGGTGCACTCCCATGGAGGCAGTGGGCCGCCTATCAGGGCGGGAAGTGGTTCGGGCAGCACCACACGCCAAACCGTGCCGCGGTGACCGCAGCTCTGCTCACACATGAATGCCCTAACGGAACAGAAGAACTGGATGGAAGACCGTATGCGGGGTCAGCGTCTCAGATATGTGCGTTCGTCGTCAGCGACTTGGGCGATTCCTCCGTTTTCAACGGCGTCGGGCAGGACGACCTCGGCCCGGAGCTCGTGCCACCTGAAGTGCCAGCGGCCGTCATGCCAGAGGGCAGGCAGGCTGCCCGCGTGCGCCCGCCGGCGGACCCAGCTGCAGCTGATGCCGAGGGCCTCGGCGGCCTCGGCGGCTGTGGCCCAGTACGGGTGGGGGCGGCCGAGCAGCATCCACTGCAGGGACACCTGCTCAACGTCGTCGCGGTCGAGATCGGCGTGCTTCGGGTCGTCTCCAGGCCGATCTGCACGCGGCAGGTAGTGGTGGAGTCTGCCCACCGGTACGCCGAGAATTTCGGCGGCCTCGGCGGTGGTGATCCGCATGGCGAGCACGGTAGCCGTTCGGCGGCCTTCGGCCACGGCGCTCTCTGCGCCGTCCCATCAGGTGACTAGCCCAACCGCGTCTGGGCTGTTGACCGAGTATCCGATGGACGCGTGGGGCAATCGTGAGGAACATCCCTGGTGGAACCACCCACCCGCGGGTCACGGGGGTGCTTCGGGTTCAAGGTGGCGGCACGGCGCCTCTGAGGTCACTCGGCCTCGGGGGTGCCGTGGGGGGACGGAACGCGGGGCGCCCCCGCCATCCGGTACGGGGGAGGACCAGACGACGGGGACGCGGACTGCGAGCCTACATTGCGTCTCGAAACGAACCGGGAGGGTCGAAGGTCCCTACTCGGTGCGGAGACGCACAGTAACTCGTTCCAGTGCTCGCGCTTCACGAGCGTTGGCGACGACCTCGAGCTGGGCCTGGCGGAAGAACCAGGTCCGGCCCCGCTGTCTCCCGGGGATCCGGCCGCGTTCGGCAAGCTGGCGGACGCGTGTCTTGGTGACGCCGAGCAGCGCCGCCGCCTCTGTGGTGCTGGCCCAGTAGGGGTGGGGCTGGCCGCGGCGGAGTCGACTGAGGGCGAGCTCTTCGACCTGGTCCCGGTCGAGGGCTGCGTTGGCGTAGGGGCGGTCCTTGCTGAGGCGTCCCTCGGCGACGTAGCGGTGCACTGTCCCTTCAGCGATGTCGAGGATCTCGGCGGCTTCGGCTGCGGTGAGGCCCATGGCGGTTAGCTAGATGGGGCCGGCCGGTCGCGACCACAGCTCGTTCGAGAACACCACCACCTCCGCAACCGGCTGGCTCCAGGTCGCCTGCACCGCAACCACCCTGCGCCACCTCCCACGCGGGGGAACCCACCGGCGGGCACAGCCACTCGCCGCCTGAGCGCCGCGCCGGCGTCCGCACGGAAGTCGGCAAATGCAGGCGTCCAGGTCAGTGACCTCGGGGCGTCGCCACTGGCAGGCGTTCAGGGGAGAGGCGCTTGTCGAACGATGCCCACACGGACTTCCCGCCGTCGGCAGTGGGCGTGCTGCCCCAGCGGTCGCTGAGTTCGGCGACGATGGCTAGGCCGCGACCACCCGTGTTGATCGGCTGTGCAACCAGAGCGATGGGGGCGACCGCTGATCCGTCCTGCACGACAAGCATCACCGACTCATTGTTCCCCTGCATGTCACGGAGAAGGTTGTCTGTGCGTGGAGTATCGCGTTGGTGGCGAGTTCACTGGTGACAACGCTCAGGTCTTCGACCAGGCCGGGGAACCCGTGCCTGGCGAGGTGAACCCGGACGAAGTCGCGGGCCAGACCTGCGCTCCCGGGGTCGCCGGGGTGGTGGCTTCGGTGCGACCACGGGGTGGTCTGATACACGGTTCCGTGTCTCCTACCCTCGCCGCCATTGCGGCGACAGCAAGATTCGGGGGTCCCGGCAATGGCCAAGTCGTGCTTGCGCACTACATCTCTATGGTGCCCGCGAAGGCGTCACCTAACCGGCCGGGCGGCCTTTTTCGTCCAGGCACGCCATCAGAGCCTTCCGATCGCCGGAGGGCGACAGGGTTTTCCGCTCATCGGCATGACCGCGCTTTCACTATCCGCGGCAGAGATCCGGATGTTGCTCGATGCCTCCGAGTTCGCGGTTCATGCCGGGGCGGGCGACTTGCGGTAAAGGTCGCGAAGCAGGCAGACCTCGGCCCCGTGGTGGAAGGCTTCGACGCTCATGTAGAGAACGACGCGTGCGACCGGGGCATGGGCGAACGCCGGCGGGCTGCGGTGGCCTTGCGGCTTGGCCAGCCCGGCGTCACCGAGCGATCGGACCCCGGCGGTGAAGTCGGCATACATCTCGTCGAGGCGCGCGAGAGCGGACGCGGCCGTGCCGGGGTAGTCGAAGGTCTCGGCGTCCACGCGCGGCCCGCCAAAGTAGACCCCGTTGGTGGAAGCGAAGCTCTCTATCAGGTGCCCAAGGCGCCACGCGATCGTGGTCACCGGCGTCGGCTCCGGGTCGGGCCCGTAGTCCCAGGTGAACTCGCCCGAGCCCCACGAGATCGGTGCTGTGCTCTCTCCGTGCCGGTGGACTGACCAGCAGCCGGGAACCGGTTCCCAGAAGTACTCCGCGTCGGTCAGCCCCTCGAGTCGTGGTCGCAATCGCTCCTGCCAGTGGGTCTCGATCTGGTCGAGTACCTCGGCGGTCCAGTCGATGGCGGCCATTGAAGGAGGCTATCCGAGCCGGTCCCCGGCTACGTTGACCACAGCCTTCCACCCGGCGGGGCCGCCCTGACCGTGATGCGGAACGACGCCGAGTTGCTCAACTCCAACGCGGGCGGAGCGCCGACCTTCCGCTCATCGTCAGGACGTCACCATCTGCGGCCGGATCCGTTTGGCCGCAGCGCACGCGACGCGGCTACGTACGTTCGGGAACCACAACGGTAAGCAGCCGTCGCAGTCACAAGAGAAGGAGACTGTGACCATGAAGGCTGCCGCAGTGACCGTTGCCGTGACGCTCAACTTCGCCTTGACCAGTTGCGCAGGGACGGGCGGTTCCCAGACCTCTAGTGACTGTTCGGCCCAGGTGAGAGCAGCCGGCATCGTCTACACCTCCCACGGCTACACCGAACGCAGCGCAACCAAGCGTTCGTCGGCAGAAGAGGCTGACTGTGAAGACATGGGTCCAGACGCAGCTGATTCGGTCTTCCCCGAGTCACCACGCCACGTCACGACGTGGACATTCGCGAACTACCCGCCGGCCAAGGTCCTGGGTGTCCGGTCGGGCAAGACGGACTCCTTCGTGGTCTTCGTCGCCGACTCCGTCCCCGATGAGGAAAGCGACCGGATCTACGAGGACCTCGCCAGCGAAGCGCGCTAGCTGGGGAGCAAGCTCATCGGCAAGTCCGCGCGGATCGCGGCATAGAAAGACGTTCTGCGCGCTGAGGTGTAGACGGAGGAACGTCCCCCTGCTGCGCTTGTCGGGCTTGGTGTCCCATCGCAGACAGGAGGACGTTCATGACCAACGGTAATGGCGTGTCACGGGGTGACCGGAAGGAACGCTCGGCTGGCGAGGCTGCGGGAGCTGGTGCCGGTAGACCACGCGATCGTCGCGATCGACCTGGCCGACAAGAAGCAGATGGTCGTGGTCACCGATCACGACTCCAAGGTGCTGGCCCGCAAGACGTTCCGCTGCCGGGCCTGGGATCTCGGGATCGCGTTGGACTGGGCCGCGCAGCGCGCGGCCGGCAAGGGCTGGGCCGGGGTGACGGTCTCGTGTGAGCCGACCGGACACCGGTGGCGGGTGCTCGGCCAACTCGCCGCCGATCGGTCTATGCCGTTCGTGTGCGTGCAGCCGATGGTCACCTCCTGGGCTCGCCGCGCCGAGGACCTGACGTTCGACAAGACCGACGACAAGGACGCGGTGCTGATCGCCCGGCTGACCGCACAGCTGCGCTGCTACATCCCCGAACCGGTCGACGAGACCTGGGGCCGGCTACGGCACCTGGGGGCCCGCCGGGAACGGCTGATCGTCGAGGCCGGTGCCCAGGTCCAGCAGATCCGCGACCTGCTCGAGTGCGTGTGGCCGGCCGCGCTGGAGACCGCCAACTGGCCGTTCCGGTCCAAGACCTGGGCGGCGGCGCTGTGGGTGATCCTGGACCGCGACGGCGGCGACTTCACCCGCACCCGCCGACTCGGCCTGATCCGGTTCGAGACCGCCGTGCGACGCGAGATCACCAACCGGGGCGGTCAGAGACCGTGCCTGCGGATCGTCCGCAAGCTGTTCACCGCACTGGCCGACCCGACCGGCGTGGTCGCCCACCGTCGCGGTGCATTGGAGCGGGTGCAGCTGCTGCTGGAGGACTGGGCCGACACCCAGCGCAAGCTCGTCGACACCGAGGCACGGATGACTGCGGTGCTCGACGAGCTCGAGCTCACCGAGCTGGTCACCAGCATCCATGGACTGTCACCGGTCGGCGCCGCGGCGATCCTCGCCGAGACCGGCGACCCGACCCGGTTCGCCACCGCCCGGGCATTGGTCAAGCACGCCGGCTTGGCACCCCGGGAGAAGCTGTCCGGCACCTTCACCGGCCGCACCAAGCTCACCGGGCAGGGCCGCCCCGGGCTACGGCTGGCCGCCTGGCGCGCGGTCTGGGGATCGCTGCAGACCAACACCGTCTACGCCGCCCGCTACCGCCACCTGACCACCCGGGAGGACAACCGGCTCACCCCGACCCAGGCGCAGACCGTGATCGCCGCCGCGATCCTGCGACACCTGCACGCGGTGATCACCGCCGGCCGAGCGTGGGACCCGGTCATCGCCACGAACGGCACCCGAGGCACGAATGAGACCACCACCCTGGCTGCCTGACCCACCCCAGCGTCGGCGGCATCCGCAAGCTGACGGTCGGGGCGAGCCCTACGCGGCATCGAGGACCACCGAGTACCTCGCCGGACATCATGGGCAGCCCGTCCGTCGTCTCCTCAACCCGATTACACGCTGTCGGGCACAGCCCGATTCACCGCTATGCAGGGACAGACGACGGACGCGGCACTGACCCGACGCTTGACGTAAACCGCCTTACGCTGATGTCAGGAAAGACTGGGGACGGGGACTACAAGTCTCCGGCGCAAGCCAGGATGGTGCCGTCAGCGTCCTTGACTTGCCGGTTCCGCAGCCCGCCGAACGTATCGACACGAGTCTCGCCGTGCAATGCGATGGCCGGGTGAGGGCCGGGTGCGGTGTCGAGATGGAGGGACACCACGATGGCCTGATCGTTCGGTGCGACTAAGGTCGTGACTTTGTCGCCTGCCCCGTACGTGTAGCGCAGCACAAGGGTGCCGTCCACATCCACGCTGCATGAGTCGAAGTGGTGGTTGCCCCTTGAATGGGCAGCCAAGTACCAGCCGGTCGCGTTGATTATGGTGCTCAACGCCAAACCGGTTACCGCCAGCGGCTTGGCGAGGCGAGTCAATCGCACCTGGGAGTCCCCCCTTCAACGGCAGTGAGGCCGTCACATGATTGTGACGCTCCGGACCCACCTTCGGTTTCGTTCGCCGCCACCTGTAGTTGCGCTGCTATCGGCTACTTGTTTCATTGCCTCAGGACCGTGGCCCGGCCAGGCTTCGGTCCAGACGTCCGGGCTGTCGCTCGCAAATCGGCTGCCCACGCACGTCGTGTGGCTCTCACATGGCCTGCGCAGTCCCGGGCGTCACCCCAGGGCGGGGAGAGGCTCAAGAGGGGTTTGCTCTGCTCGAAGTAGCGTTGCCCTCCCGGCTCGAACTCTCTGTTGGATCCATCGGAGGACTCGTTGAGCTCCACACCTGAGCGCGTGGTCATCGGTATGGACCCGCACAAGCGTTCCGCCACCATCGAGGTGATGACCGGCGACGAGACCATCGTCGGTGGTGGCCGGTTCGGCACCGACCGCGACGGCTACGCGGCAATGAAGAACTACGCCAAGCAGTGGCCGGACCGGGTCTGGGCGATCGAGGGCTGCCAGGGCATCGGCCGGCACATCGCCAACCGACTCCTCGCCGATGGTGAGGAGGTCGTCGACGTCCCCCCGAAACTGTCCGCGCGGGCTCGGGTGTTCGCCACCGGGCAGGGTCGTAAGACCGACGCCACCGACGCCCACTCCGTCGCCCTGGTCGGCACCCGGATGAGCGGGCTGCGTCCGGTGGTCAACGACGAGCAGCTCGCGCTGCTGCGGATCCTGGTCGACCGCCGCCGGTCCCTGGGTGAGGACCACACCCGGATGATCAGCCAGCTGCACCAGCTGCTGCTGGAGCTGATCCCGGGCGGCGCGAAGAAGTACCTGTCGGCCGCCCAGGCCAAGGTCCTGCTGGCCAAGGTCCGTCCCCGCGACGTCGCCGGTAAGGCACGACGGCGGGTCGCCGCGGAGCTGATCGCCGACCTCGAGCGCGTCTACCGACGCTCGAAAGAGGCCGACAAGGAGCTGAAGGAACTCGTCGCCGCGACCGGCACGACCCTGATGGACCTGCACGGCATCGGCCCGTCCGGAGCCGCCCGGCTGCTGGTCGAGGTCGCCGACATCACCCGCTTCCCCACCAAGGCGCACTTCGCGTCCTGGAACGGCACCGCACCCATCGACGCCTCCTCCGGCGACCAGGTCCGGCACCGGCTGTCGCGGGCAGGCAACCGGCAGATCAACCGAGTGCTGCACATCATGGCCACCGTCCAGCTGCGCACCCCCACTGAAGGTCGCGCCTACTTCGACCGCAAGAAGGCCTCGGGCAAGACCTCGATGGAAGCGATGCGCTGCCTGAAACGACGTCTGTCCGACCTCGTGTACCGGCGGATGGTCGACGACGCCATCGCCCGAGCAGCGACGGGCCCGGGAGGGCAACGGGGACACGACTCTGACTCCAGCGCGACCGGCTCACATCCCCACACCGGCTCTTCGGACAAGCCACTTCCCGGACCCGCCACCAGCCAGCCTAAGACACCACTTCGCAAGGCCGGTTGACACAGAGGGGAGCCATGACAGAGTTTCACTCTCCGCGGCAGATGAGGGCGTTCGTTAACGCGGGTTCCTTAGGCAACGACGCGCGTCTCCGGAGTTGAGTCCCCGATGGTGGTGTAGCGCGGTCGCCAGGATCGTCACCGGCGTGTACGGCAGACGAAGACGCGGCCACCGCGTGATCCTTCGAGTGAACCTCTCACAGCACTCTCGAATGGAGTCATCACGATGACCGCACCACACATTGTCGACCCTGCGCGCCTGCTCGGCGAAGCCCTTGCCGAGGCGAGTCCGGATCTGATGCGCGGGTTGTTGCAGACGATCATCAACGCCCTGCTGTCCGCGGACGCCGATGCCGTGGTCGGGGCCGAGTACGGGCGTCCCTCTCCGGGTCGGGTCGCGCAGCGCAACGGCTATAGGCATCGGGACCTGGACACCCGGGTCGGCACGATCGAGGTCGCGGTGCCGAAGCTGCGCAGGGGCACCTACTTTCCCGAGTGGCTGCTCGAGCGCCGCAAGCGTGCCGAGGCCGCGCTGATCACCGTGGTCGCGGACTGCTACCTCGCCGGCGTGTCCACCCGGCGGATGGACAAGCTGGTCAAGACCCTCGGCATCGACTCGCTGTCGAAGTCGCAGGTCTCGCGGATGGCCGCCGAGCTCGACGAGCACGTCGAGCAGTTCCGCCACCGGCCCCTCGACACCGCCGGACCGTTCACGTTCGTCGCTGCCGACGCGCTGACGATGAAGGTCCGCGAAGGCGGACGCGTGATCAACGCCGTGGTGCTCTTGGCGACCGGGGTCAACGGCGACGGGCACCGCGAGGTCCTCGGCATGCGGGTCGCGACCAGCGAGACCGGTGCAGCATGGAACGAGTTCTTCGCCGACCTGGTCGCCCGCGGCCTGGCCGGGGTCCGCCTGGTCACCAGCGACGCCCACGCCGGGCTCGTCGACGCCGTCGCGGCGAACCTGCCCGGCGCTGCCTGGCAACGCTGCCGGACCCACTACTCAGCGAACCTCATGAGCGTGACACCGAAGAGCATGTGGCCAGCGGTCAAGGCGATGCTGCACAGCGTCTACGACCAGCCCGACCGACCCGCGGTGCACGCCCAGTTCGACCGGCTGCTCGACTACGTCGACGGCAAACTGCCCGAGGTCCACAACCACCTCGACACCGCCCGCGCCGACATCCTGGCCTTCACCGAGTTCCCCAAAGACGTCTGGACCCAGATCTGGTCCAACAACCCCGCCGAACGACTCAACCGCGAGATCCGCGGCCGCACCGACGCCGTCGGCATCTTCCCCACCCGCGAAGCCATCGTCCGGCTCGTCGGCGCCGTCCTGGCCGAGCAGACCGACGAATGGGCCGAAGGACGCCGCTACCTCGGACTCGAAGTCCTCGCCCGCTGCCGCGTCACCATCGTCCCCGACAACGACACCGAGATCGGAGCTGATCAACTGCCCGCACTCACCGCCTGACCCGACAGAAGGAACGCAGCGCTACACCACTACCTGGGACTTGACCGTCTCCGGTGACGAGTCCCGGTTCCGATCTGAGTCTCGTCCATGCCCAACTCGCGGAGGGCAGGCGATGCTGATTCCGTCGGGGGCAACCACTGAAGCCGTACGTCGTACGGTCCTGGTCGCCATCAGGACCGATCCACTCGCCCTGTTCCCTGGTCGCTTACTGCGGCGGTGCGCTTCGCTGGACGGGCGAAGGCGGCCTGTTGAGGGGATCGCTGACTGGCGTCGGCCTGGAGCGGCGCAGGCCGGGGGTGAGCGTCGCGGTCACGATGAGGGACGCGACGGCGAGGATGCCCATGGCATAGGCGGTGCCGGTCACGCCGGCGTTGAAGACGTCGCTGAGCAGGCCACCGAGCCCTGCACCGACGCCCTGCATGACCATCATTCCGGTACCCCGCAGTCCGAGCACGTGCCCGCGTTGGTCCGGTGTGGTGTGCGCGAGCAGCCGTTCCTGAAGCGGCAGGCTGGCGCCGTATCCGATGGAGGCGA
Organism: Nocardioides mesophilus; assembly: GCF_014395785.1. GTDB lineage: Bacteria > Actinomycetota > Actinomycetes > Propionibacteriales > Nocardioidaceae > Nocardioides_B > Nocardioides_B mesophilus. The sequence continues at coordinate 2,224,697 of NZ_CP060713.1, forward strand.
GGAACGCTGCAGCGATCGCGATGCCGAGTCCTGGCACCAGCCAGAACACCAGAAACGGCGCGGCGAGCAGCAGGCGCAGCGGCTCGATCAGCCTGTCGCGGCGCTGCTCGCTAAGGAACCGGCCGACAACGACGTCGCCCACCAGCATGCCCGCCGCCGCAGAGGCGAACAGGAAACCGGCGCGTTGCCCGGCGTAGGGCACGAACAGCGCCTCGCAGCCGACGATCAGTCCGTTGGGCACCCAGAGGCAGAGGTAGATCGGACGAAGCAGCCGCGACCCGAGTAGCTGCCGGTTCACCGTGCGGGTGCGCTTCACGACCGGGCCGGTTGCCCGGGCCGGTCGTTCGCGCAGACCGAGGCGCACCAACACCAGGGAGATCGCGCCGGTGCTGGCCGCGGCCAGGAACAGCTCGCTGGTCGAGAACACCAGCAGCAACAGCCCGGCGGTTCCATAGCCAACGATCTGCATGACGCCAACCGCAATGTTGAGGGTCGAGCGTCCGAGCACGAACCCCTCGGGGGGAAGGATCTCCGACATCACCGCGATCCCGCTGCCCGCTGTGGCTGACATTGCCAGGAAGGGCAGGGCGACCAGCACGAACCGCACCGCCAGCGGCAGGTCAGGCAACGCCTGTACGGCGTTCACCGCGGTCAGCAACGCCCCGATGAGGAGGATGGCGAACCGGGGCCGCAGCAGGTCGGAGGCGGACAGCAGCAGCGTCGAGCCCAGCAGCGTCACCAGCGGACCGCCGAACATGGCCAGTGCGGTCAACGCGGCGGAGTCGGTTGTCGTGAACGTGATCGTGCCCAGTGCCAGCGATGCCATCGACGAGGCGCCGACGTTGAGGCACGTGGAGATGAACAGGACCCGGAACTCACTGAACGCGAACAGTTCGGTGTAGGTGCGCACCAACGCAGCATGACCTGTGACGAGACGCTCGCGGTAATGTTTCGGTTGGAGGCGAAACATGGGCATGTGGAAGGTGCCGGCCGACCTGCTGGCCCGGGCCCGGTTCGCGATCTCGCCGATGGCCGATGTAGTCGAGGCGATCTTCGCGCTCGCATCTCCCGAGGAGGGCCGACAGCGTGCGTTCGTCGCTGCCCATCTGGACTCGTTCCGACAGATGCTGGCCGAGCACCCGGGCCGCGCTGCGCTGCTCGCCCATTCCCTCCGACGGGGATGGGTCGCCGACTTCCTGGGACTTCCACCCACCGACACGTCGATGGATTTCTATGACGAGCTCGCGCTGGTCGAGGCGCTCGGCGACGCCCGGATCCGAACGGACCTGCGTGAGGTTGCCACAGGCCCGCTCCCACGGATGCTCAACCGACCGGGTGTGACCACGTACGCCACTGAACTCCTCGATTGGGTCTGGACCCGCACGCTCTCCACAGACTGGCCGCGACGGGAACGGATTCTGCGAGCGGACATCGTCTCCCGCACCTCACGGTTGGCCTCCCACGGCTGGGCGGCGGTCCTCCACGACCTCGGCCGCGACCGGGAGTGGATCGGCAACGGCGAGCTGCGGATCAATCGCTACGGCCTACCCACGCGAATGCTCGACCCCGACTCGCAGCTCTTCTTCGTCCCGGTCAATGGCACCGGCTCCATGGTGGGCTGGGACATTCCTTACAGGTACGCCCTGTACTACCCGGTCGCCGGGGCACTCGCCTCACCGGACGCGACCGTCCACGACGGTCTGGCGTCCCTGGTGGGCAGGAACCGCGCCGCCCTACTCACCGCTCTCAGCGATCCGGCGAGCACCACCCAGCTGACGGTTGTCACCGGGCTCTCGCTTGGCACCGTGGGCGACCACCTCAAGGTGCTGCTCGGCGCGGGCCTTGTGCTGCGACGCAGATCCGGACGGGAAGTGCTCTATTGGCGCACCGCACTCGGCGACACCCTCGTGGCCGCGGCGACCTGAATCCCAACCACGTCGCTCATCGGGGCATGAACCGGCGATCGCTCTGCGGGGCAGATCCGTGCATTAGTGGTGACCGCGATTGGACGTCAGACTGGTTTGTGCGCGAGCCAGATGGCTCCGGAAGCCGGATAGTCCGGGCCGAGCGCGACGGTGGCGTCGACCACCAGTCCGGCATCGCGCAGAAGGTGCGCGTAGGTTTCGGGGCTGCGGCGAGCGAAGAGCACTCGCATGGGGAGACCGCCGTAGCCCTCGGTCTTGACGTACGTGCTGTCGCCGACGTGGCCGCCGAGCATGAGAGAACCGCTTGGGGCGATCACCCGAGCGACTTCTCGGATCGCGGCCCTAAGGTCCTCGTCCGGGACATGGTGCAGCACGTACCAGCAGAAGACGCCTGCGGTCGCACCGTCGGCAACGGGGATCTGTGTAAGCGACGCTGCGGCGAAGCCGAGTCTTGGGTTTTGGTGCGTGCCAGGCGGAGCATCGCGGTCGAGATGTCGATGCCCGAGACCGCCAGACCTCGTGACGCCAGGTCTCGGGTCAGCAAGCCAGGTCCGCACCCGATGTCGAGTACCGGCCCTCCGCCCGCCTCGGCGACTCTCTGTGCGAAGTGGTCGACGAGCCGCTTCTCGAGCGGAAGGGCCTCCAAACCGGCCCGCACGAGGTCGGCATACCGATCGGCGACCCGGTCATAGGAGTCGCCGGTCTCGGCGATCCAGGACCCGGGTTTCACAAGACCGCAGCCTAACTGCGAGCGCACGCTCTTCGGCCCGACAGCGCGGACAGCGGCATGTGCGTGCGATTCCGACGCCCCTCTAGAGGAAGCGGCGGGCGTCTCTCGCTGTGAACACCGGGTTGCCAAGCGCGGACATGATCGCGTCGACGGTCACCCGGACGTCCGCGGTCGCGTCGAGCACGACTTCGTTAGGTACGCCGAGCAAATCAGACGGGACGTACCAACGCCGGAACTCCTCAGGCGACACCTCCAAGCCGAGGGGGCGCCCTTGGTGCCGTCGCAACGCCTCGTCGAACGACACCTCCAGGTAGAAGACGTGGGATGGCCCCGGATGCTCAGCGATGACCCGGCACAACATCTCGCGATAGTGCGACGACACGAGAATGCCCTCGATGATGACGTTGTACCCGATGCCCGCGCAGTAGCAGATGGTGTTCGCCAGGAGGCCGATGTTGTCGCCGTTGGCAATGTCGTGCTCACGCAGGACAACCCGGCGAAAGTGGTCCTGTCCAATGTTCGCTGTACCCGCACCGAGATTGCCCTGAAGCTCGCTGGCCACGGTGCTCTTGCCAGACGCGGAGTTGCCGCGCAGCACGATCAAGTGCGGGGCGTGGTCCATGACCGAGACGGTAGCGGCTATGCGTCCTCCTCATCTCGGCACGTCCGCGCGGACGGCGGCATGTCCGTGCGCTCGCTGTGCTTGACGCCAGTACCGAAGCGACACGGCCTAGGCTCGGAACATGTCCACCGACCAGAAGGCCATCTGGCAGCGGTACTACAAGGAACGCCGCGACGCGCTGATCTCCAAGGTCGAGGACCTGTCGGAGTACGAGGCCCGGATGCCCCGCACACCGACCGGAACCAGCCTGATCGGCATCATCAAGCACGTCCTCAACGTGGAAGCGGTGTATCTCGGCGTCACCTTCGGACGCCCGTTCCCTTACGCGGATGAGCTGGTCGCCGAATCGGCGTACGAGGTCGATCCGCAGGCCGACTGGTACGCCACCGCCGACGAGACCACCGCCGGCATCATCGATCTCTACCGCCGACTGATCACCCACTGCGAGCAGACCCTCGAACTGCTCGATCTCGACACCGTCGGCCACGTCCGGCACTGGGGTGGCAGGGAGGTCACGCTGCACTGGATCCTGGTGCACAACTTCAACGACCTCGCGCAGCACAACGGCCAGGCGGACATCCTGCGCGAACAGGTCGATGGCAGCGTGGGGTGGCGGCAGCCGGGCGACAACGTGCCAGGCGGGTATGACTGGCCGGCGTACGTCGCGAAACTGACCGGGCTCGCCGAGGGGTTTCGTGATCAACCTGAGAACGTGTCCGCCACTCCAGGGGGCGAGCGGCAGTAGTGCGTCTGCGAGCGCACGCCCGGCGGCATGAGCGGGCGCTACTCGTGTGTCGCTTCGAGGCGAGCAACCGCGACCCGACGAGAAAATGCAGTGTTCAGCAGGCCGGGCACTGGTTGGGTTGACGCATGGACCTCGATGCCCGCATTGACCTGGTCGCTCGCACGTGGACGCCGACGCAGCAACTGCACCCGGGCAACATCGCCTGGCACGGGAGCGGGTGCGACAGTGCTCCACCGGCAGACATCAACCTGCAGGGCGAGGGCTGGTTTGCCGAATTGTGGCTTCAGGACGGTGCGCCGGCTGAGGTCGACGGACACTTCTCGCCCGGCCTCGCGCCGGACGATCGTCGCGCCGCGTTCGAGCAGATCCGCACGGTCGCACCGCAGGGCACGATCAGTCTCGCCTCGGACGCCCCAATGGCTGACGCCGTGCGGGCACATGGCGCGCGTGAGGTAGGTGGTCCGTTTTTCCTGCTCCAGCATCGGGACCTGGACCGGATTCCACAGCCGATCCTGCCGTCGGGATACGCCATCGTTTCGGCCGACATCGCGGGAGAACACGTGCGGGTCGACGCGCACCGTCAAGCTTGGGCACCTGCTCGTATCAAGGCCCTACTGGGACTGACCATGACCGGCAATGAGCCGCCCAGCGGGTTCACGCTTGAAAAGTACCGGGCAATGAAAGCTGTCAGCATCTATCGATGCGAACTCGATCTCGTCGTCTGCGCACCCGACGGCAGCCCCGCCGCGTTCGCGCTTGGTTGGTTCGACGGCCGATCCAAAAGCGTGCTCTTCGAACCAGTCGGCACAAGCCCCGACCACGCACGGCGCGGATTGTCCCGGGCGGTCTGCTCAGCCGTCATGTCGGCAGCCCGTGACCTCGGCGCGACGCAGTCCGTCGTGGGTCCGCGCGGCGACGAGGCGTACCCGGCACCGCGTCGCCTCTACGAGTCCCTTGGCTTCACGACCCTCGCACGCACCACCACCCTCACATGGGGCGCTAATTAGCACCCGCCGCACGACCGCTCATCGGCATTCCGCGCGGAAAGCGGCTACTTGTTTCATTGCCTCAGGACCGTGGCCCGGCCAGGCTTCGGTCCAGACGTCCGGGCTGTCGCTCGCAAATCGGCTGCCCACGCACGTCGTGTGGCTCTCACATGGCCTGCGCAGTCCCGGGCGTCACCCCAGGGCGGGGAGAGGCTCAAGAGGGGTTTGCTCTGCTCGAAGTAGCGTTGCCCTCCCGGCTCGAACTCTCTGTTGGATCCATCGGAGGACTCGTTGAGCTCCACACCTGAGCGCGTGGTCATCGGTATGGACCCGCACAAGCGTTCCGCCACCATCGAGGTGATGACCGGCGACGAGACCATCGTCGGTGGTGGCCGGTTCGGCACCGACCGCGACGGCTACGCGGCAATGAAGAACTACGCCAAGCAGTGGCCGGACCGGGTCTGGGCGATCGAGGGCTGCCAGGGCATCGGCCGGCACATCGCCAACCGACTCCTCGCCGATGGTGAGGAGGTCGTCGACGTCCCCCCGAAACTGTCCGCGCGGGCTCGGGTGTTCGCCACCGGGCAGGGTCGTAGGACCGACGCCACCGACGCCCACTCCGTCGCCCTGGTCGGCACCCGGATGAGCGGGCTGCGTCCGGTGGTCAACGACGAGCAGCTCGCGCTGCTGCGGATCCTGGTCGACCGCCGCCGGTCCCTGGGTGAGGACCACACCCGGATGATCAGCCAGCTGCACCAGCTGCTGCTGGAGCTGATCCCGGGCGGCGCGAAGAAGTACCTGTCGGCCGCCCAGGCCAAGGTCCTGCTGGCCAAGGTCCGTCCCCGCGACGTCGCCGGTAAGGCACGACGGCGGGTCGCCGCGGAGCTGATCGCCGACCTCGAGCGCGTCTACCGACGCTCGAAAGAGGCCGACAAGGAGCTGAAGGAACTCGTCGCCGCGACCGGCACGACCCTGATGGACCTGCACGGCATCGGCCCGTCCGGAGCCGCCCGGCTGCTGGTCGAGGTCGCCGACATCACCCGCTTCCCCACCAAGGCGCACTTCGCGTCCTGGAACGGCACCGCACCCATCGACGCCTCCTCCGGCGACCAGGTCCGGCACCGGCTGTCGCGGGCAGGCAACCGGCAGATCAACCGAGTGCTGCACATCATGGCCACCGTCCAGCTGCGCACCCCCACTGAAGGTCGCGCCTACTTCGACCGCAAGAAGGCCTCGGGCAAGACCTCGATGGAAGCGATGCGCTGCCTGAAACGACGTCTGTCCGACCTCGTGTACCGGCGGATGGTCGACGACGCCATCGCCCGAGCAGCGACGGGCCCGGGAGGGCAACGGGGACACGACTCTGACTCCAGCGCGACCGGCTCACATCCCCACACCGGCTCTTCGGACAAGCCACTTCCCGGACCCGCCACCAGCCAGCCTAAGACACCACTTCGCAAGGCCGGTTGACACAGAGGGGAGCCATGTGCGGACGATGCTGGCAGGCATCCGATTGACGTCCCGCGCCAATGCGCCAGATACCCCGGGTCAACTGGAGGAGGGTAGGTCGTCGGCGGTCCAGAGCGTTCCCGGACATCCACGACTCTTACGGTGCCTCCACGCCAGGCCGACCGCCGCAATGGGGCGGCCCTCCCGCCGGGCGAGGAGGCCGGGTGTGCTGTCCCACATGACTCGGTGACGGGCGTTTCGGCAACCAACATCACCGCGGGGGGCGTCCCTTGAGGTGCGTCCCATCACGGGCTTGACTGAGCGTATGACGATGCCGCGGACCACCGGCTCGCATGGCAACCAGGTGTCGAGCCGGCTGTGAACCGGTTAGACTACCGCGGCGCGTTCTGGTTCCCGGTCGAGCCGAACGAGCTGTGGGACACTATCGAGCGCTTCGACCAGTTCGAGTCCTGGTGGGCCTGGCTGCGAGACTTCGGTGCCGACTCGGACCGGCTCGTCACCGGCAACGTGCTACACGCCACCGTCATTCCGCCGGTCCCGTATCGGCTGGCCCTGGACATCCGGCTGGAGGGGTCCCTGCGACCGCACGTGCTCGAGGCGACGATCGACGGAGATGCGCGCGGCTTTGCGGTCATACGGCTGGACCCCGTCGACGACGGGGCGCAGGTCGCGGTGGTGTGGTCGCTGGGCATGGTGAGCACACCGTTGCGCATCGCGGCGCTCGTCGCCTACCCGCTCATGCGCTGGGGGCACGACCGCGTGGTGGAGATGGCGGTCGCCGGGTTCCGCCAGCAGGCGCTGGCGGGCACACGGGATGGTGGCCCCGGTGAGCGCTAGCTCGTTCTCGCCCGTGCCACGAGACGAGGAGGCCAAGGCGCTGGCCAACTGGTTCGACTGATCACCCGAGCACGACCGAATGCGCTTTCCTGCATGCAGCCAGGTTGAGACGTGAGCACCGGCATGATCGCGCGAATCGCGACAGATGCGTGCGCCCGGCTCAGAACAGATCGAACGTTCTACGGCGTACACCAGAGCGCATTCGCTATCTTCTAACCCTCGCGAGTGCGGACGAGATGAACGTACTCGTGGTACGGCTCAGAACGGACAAGCGCTGAAGCGATGTCGTTCTTGACGTCGAGCACCTCGACCTCAATCGTGCGGTCGGCGAGACCGCTGGCGACCTGGACGCCCTCGCCCTCGCCCGTCCAGGTGATCATCTGCTCAGCCGTCACGAACGAGAGTGTGGATGCCTGGTCCCGCTCAGACGACCGCTTTACGAGATCGCGGTGCAGCGCTCGCTCCATTCGCGAAACGTCACCGTCGAACCAGCCGTCGAAGTAATCGTGAACCGTCACGATGATGAGTGCTGAGTCGTTGTCCATAACGTTCTCCTTCCGCGGCTGGCGCCAGCGGGCGACCGCCTCAAACGCTATCCGCACCGCGCGCTGAACGCATGTCACGAAGACCGCTCATCGGCAGTTGCGTCTACCTGTCCGCGGCAGATGAGTGCATTCCACAGCGCTGCATGGCAGAGTCCAACTCGTCGTTCCAAGGAGTGCGGAGCGGATGCAAGATTCGGATCTCGATGAAGTGAACGCTTGCCTTGCGCGGTTCCAGGTCACGATGTACCGAGGCAGCGACCGTCGGTACCGCATCTGGGGCGACATCAACCGGATACAAGACGTCGTCGATAGCCCTTGCGTGGAGCGCTTTCCCGGCGGCGCGTTGGACGACTTGAACTGGTTCTTCACGCACGAGGTCGACGCACGCGTGGCGACGAACCTCGAACGGTGTGGTGTTCGCGTCGACTACGAGCCCGGCGACTCCATCGGCTTGTCGTTCAATGGGACGGGCCCACCGATGAGCAGATGGCAGAGGCGACCAGGGCCACCTACGACTGGTATCGACTTCCGCCTGCCCGCAGGGGCACACGCATCTGATTGACCGCTACCAGTCACGCCCGCACATCGGCAGATCCGGTAAACGAAAGTGCCACGCACAGGTTCCTCATGTGCGGAGAGCGGGCCCATGCGTTGGGGTCGGCGGTGGGCGGACAGCCAAGGGTGCGGAAGGTGCTCTGCCGGCCATTGCCGTCATGACTTCGATCCGGTGGTTGAGGACCTTGGCCACAGATGCGGCCGTGTCGAGCTCGTGACGTTGCGCTGCCCGTCGGAGCATCCGGCCGGGGTCGTGTCCGGCGGCCTCCAAGCGTGCGAGCGTTTTGGACAGTGTCCGGAACGCGGCGTCATGGATGACAGCGTCCGCGAGGCCTTCACCAAGCACTCGATTCACGGTCTCTATGTAGTCGGGCCTGCGCCCAGCGCCGCCTCGAAGAAAGGACTCGCTGGCCCGTCGCCGCTGCGCGGCACGTGTAGTGGCTTCACGTTGTACCTCGGTGGCCGACCGTTCGCTGCTCTCCCGGTGTAGAACCTCGGCAAGGACGTCTCGTGTGCCGAGCGCCGGGGCCGGGGGGCGCTCGGCATCGATCCCGATCAGGTCCTCGCTGGCGACATATAGCCGGGCGCCGAGGCGGCCGCGCGTGGCAGCGACGTAAAGCGACTCACGGCTGGTGTTGGTGTCGACCAGGACGTGGGCGGTGTCGACGGTCATCCCTTGGGCCCGCGCGGTGGTGGTGGCGTAAGCCAACTCGACGGACTCGGCGACGTACCCGCTTGGCAGGCGAACTCGGCCACTGTGACGTCCATGGCGAACGGTCAGGTCGCCGTTGCGGTGACGCCCCTCGACGGCCCAGACATCACCGTTCTTGACGAAGTCACGGCCGCCGCGGGTGGTCAGGCCGCGGTCGTTGACGCGAGTGACGATGCGATCGCCCACCCCTGCGCGGTTTCCGTCGTGTAGCTCGACCCCGTCCACCGTGACGTCCCCGGCGGCGATGCGTTCGAAGCGGGCGCGAGCGTTCAGTGCGGAGACGTCGCGGCCCGCGGACGCGATCAGCAGGCTGGTCCTGCCTTGACGGGTGTCTGTCGCCCAGGCCTCGTAGCTGTCCTCGAGCATCGCTTCGCTGGTTCCATGCGCCACCCGGTCGCGATCGAAGTAGAAGTCGAGCGCCTCGGCACGACCTTCGCGAAGCTGCAGCGTTGCTTCGGCCTCGGCGGGGTCGGTGAACCGGTGCAGGTCGTTGAGCTGGACTGCGCCGACGTCGTTGACCAGAAGCCGAAGCGCGCCGCCCGCTTCAACTGCCGACATTTGGGAGGGGTCGCCGAGGAGCCGCACGACGGCGCCTCGCTCACGTGCGTAACGCACCACCCAGTCGAGCCTGCGGGTGCCGGCCATCCCGGCCTCGTCGATCAGGACCAAGTCGCCGGGTTGCAGTCTGAACCAGTCGTCGACGGACTGAGCGTCGGTGTGGGCGTGCTGGAACTTATGCAGGTTCTCTGCCCGGCAGCCCAGCTCTGCGCCGAGGACCTCTGCTGCTGCGGCCGAGGGTGCGAGAGGGACGACCCGGCGGCCAGTCGTGCGCCATGCCTCGGCGACCGCCCTCATGGCGGTGGTCTTGCCCGCGCCCGCGGGGCCGATGCCGACCACGATCCGCCGAGGGTCGGCGGCGAAGCCGAGCACCAGCGCCCGCTGTCCCTCGTCGAGGGTGAGGTCGTAACGCTTCTCGAAGGCGCCGATCATCTCAGTGACTGCATCGGTGGTGAGTCCGTAGCGGGTTCGTTGGGTTGCTGTCTCCAGGAGGCGTTGCTCGGCGTCGAGGATGTCGCGTGTGGTGAAGCGGACAGCTCCGTGCTCGGTGAACACGCTCTCGCCGTTAGACCTGCGCAGCGGGGTGCTGGCCGCGTGCTCCTGCTCGACGGTGACGGCGATGTCGACGTCGGCGGGCGTGAGCTGGACCGACAGCTGGGGATCGGTCGCGCGGGCGACGACCGCGTCGGTAGCGGCGTCCCGGTCAGCGTTGGTAGGGAACCTGTACGGGCGCAGCTGGCGTTCGGTCTCGGCGATGAGGTTCCAACGGGTCCAGGTGGCCTTCTCCTCGGAGACGACGCTGAGCACCGTGGCTGCGAGGTCGTCGACCGGGAGGTCCGCGATTGTTGTGGTGGAGCCCTGACGGTTCAACGTCTGGTGTTCGAGGTCGGCGAGCTCGTGGTCGCCGAGCACCGCGGCCGCCTCCTCGCGCCAGCCGGTGATCTGTCCGGCCAGTGATGCGGGCGCGGCCTTGCGGTCGCGTGTCTCGAGGGTCGCCTGTTGGGCGAGCTTGAGCTGCGCCTCGCGGGGCGGTTCGTGGCCGTGGCTGTGCCGGTAGTCGGAGGCGAGCTCTCGGTAACGGTCCTCGATTGCGGCCCGGCGGCGGGAGAAGTGCTTGATGAGGGCGACCGGCACGCCCGCGACCTCACGTACGGACCGTTTGTCGCGTCGGATCGAGTCGGCGCGTTCGGTGAACTCGACCCCCAGGCGCCGGGACATGGCCTCCTCGAGTCGAGTGTTGTAGCGCTCGCTTGCGGCGACTGCGGCAGCGTGGATGACCCTTGCGTCCAGGGATAACCAGCGTGGCCGGCCGTCGGCGTGGTCCTCGCGGGCGCGGACCTTGTTGGAGATCGCCACGTGGGTGTGCAGATCGGGGTCGCCGGCGCGTGAGTCGCGGTGGTCGAACGCGGCGGCGACGAAGCCGCGGGTCTCGATCTGGGCCTCCCCTGCGCTGCCGATCCGGGCAAACCCGGTCTCGCGCTCGAGCCAGGCCAAGGTGTCGGCGACCGCCTCGTGGTGGGCTGCCTCGACCTGCTCCCGGGTCGTGGCCGAGCCCAGCGCCCACAGCAGGGAGGCGCTCTTGACCGGGGTGAAGACCAAGTCGTAGCCGGCGACCGCGCGACGGTCACGCCGGGCCTCCTCGGCCTCGATCCTGGACCGCTCGCTGCTCGTGGGAGGGCGTCCGTACTCGTCGGCGAAGGTAGTGACGCGCTGGGTTACTCTCTCGGCTCGCGGAGGCAGCGGAGTGTAGTTCGGAAATGCGCGTCCGAGCTTGGCCGCACGTTCGGCGTCGGCCTGGGTGTGTCCGGCGGCCAGCTCGAAGGCGATGATCTGGTCGGCGTCCGGATGCATGCCTTGGCCGAACAGGGCGCGCATCTGGTCCTCGCGGACCCGGCCCGTCACAGCCAGGTCCTTGGCTCCGGAACCCACCCATCGTCCCGGTGGATTCCCGGAGGCGGTGTAGTAGTCGGCCAGCTTCTGGCCGGGGGAGCGGCCCTCGTCGCCGGCGGCGACCTGGCGGGTGAGGTAGGTGTACCCGTCGCCGGCGTGGAGCTTGTGCAGCGTCATCATCACGCGGCTCCATCTACGCCGCGTTGGATCAGCAACTGGTAGGCGGCCCGGGTGACCGCGTCGCGCGTGATCGGGAGACCAGCCTCCGAGAGCGCTCGACGGGCCTGGAGCTGCAGCTCGATGCGCGCGCCATCGCACTCCAGCAGCGCGAGCTCCATCGCCCGCAGATCCTCCCCATCTCCGGCCGCGTCGGTGGCAGGTGTCTCGTCCCACCACGGGCCCGCCTCCGCGACCCGCATCGGGCTCTTCGTCTGTGGATCCGCGGCCACGCGGCACAGGGCCTGTGCGGCCCGTTCGGCCGGCCAGCCGCGGCCCCGGGTCGTGAGCTGGAGTGCTGCGGCGAGGCACGGGCCGGCCCATCGCGTCATCGGGGCGCCGAGCTGACGTCGGGTCCGCTGAACCTCGGCGACGAAGCCGGGCCAGTCTGCGATCCCGCATTCGGCCGCCACCTCCTCCTCGATTGCCCGGCTGTGACTCGTGGTGCGGCGGGACGCGGTGGAGGAGGGGGTGCTTTCGGTCAGGTGCTTTGGGTCATGCCCGGAATCTGCGGCCACCCTGTCCGCATCGGTGCGGCCTCCCCTGGCCGATTTCGCGGGGGTAGCCGCAGATCTGCGGCTACCCGCTCCATCTGGGGTAGGGGGTTCAACACGGCAGGGGCGCGAGGTCCGAACGTGGTAGGCGTTCGTCAGCCGCTGGGCCCCGTCGTACCGGTGCTCGACCCGAACCGCGCCGATCCCGGTGAGCTCCTTCATCGCCCGGTCCACCGAGTCGGTCGATCGCTTGCGCAGACGCCGGGCCAGCGTCGCCCGAGACGGCATCCGGGCCCCCGATGACTGGCCGTACCGGAGCAGCACCGCATAGAGCCTCACGGCGGCGTCGCCGATCTGGGCGTCGAGCAACCACTCCGGCACGATCGCGAACCGGTCCTCGAGGACAAGGTCCCCGCTTTCGTCCGCCCCCTGCGGACGCCGGCTCACGGTGCAGCCCCGGCAGCGGGAGTGAGCCAATCAGTGAGCCAAACCGGCGTACGAGTGCGCACACGACCGGACCCGAGCATCCAGGGAAACGGCCCTGACCTGCACGAACGCACCTGCGCGGACGGGCGCGGACAGGGTGGGTGCGCCTCGTAATGAGAAGGTCGTCGGTTCGATTCCGACAGGCGGCTCCATGTGATCTCTCAAGAGATCGGCGACACCCGGACCCACGATTCGTGGGTCCGGGTTTCGTCATTTTCGGGTGGGTCCTTTGGGTGCTCCGGTGGCTTGGTAGTTCTTGGTGGGGTCGATGGTGAGCTCGCGGAGGAGTTCGCCGGTGACGGCGTTGACGATCCGGACGTGGAGGTCTTGGACGAGCAGGATCACGTGGGTTCGGGCTTGGGTTCGGCCGATGCCGATGTGGTGGAGCGTGCCGTTGACGCGCAGGGTGACGCAGCCGGAGTCGTCGATGCGGTCGTGGCGGATCCGGTCGTGGGTGTCGGTGTCGCGGCTGGGACCGGGTAGCGCTTTGGGGAGTGAGTTGTAGATCGTGGCGGGGGTGGCTCGCTGCGGCAGGGAGCGGTGGGGTCGGCGGTGGTTGTACTCGTCGCTGAACTGGTCCAGGAGCCTCTGGAGCTCGGCGATGGTGGCGGGTTGGGCGGGCTGGCCGCGGAGCCATTTCTTCATGGTCTGTTGGAACCGCTCGACTTTGCCGCAGGTGGTGGGGTGGTTGGGGCGGGAGTTCTTCTGGGCGATGTGGAGCCCTCGGAGCTCGGCTTCGAGTGAGTTGCGTCCGCCGCGGCCGCCGGCGAAGCGGGTGGTGTAGACCATGCCGTTGTCGGTGAGGGTGGAGGCGGGGATCCCGTGTGCGGTCAGGGTGTTGCGGAAGGTGGCCAGGACGATCGGCCCGGTGATGCGGGGGTGGGCGCTGATGTGCAGGGCGTAGCGGGAGCAGTCGTCGAGCCAGCTGATGATCTCGACATCGCGGCCGGGTTGGCCGGTGGCGGGGGTGAGTCGGTAGTGGGTGAAGTCCGATTGCCAGGTCTCGTTCGGCATGGCTGCCTGGAACCGGATGTAGGAGGCCTTGGGACGCTTCTTCGGCTCGGGGACCACCAGCCCGGCGCGGGTGAGGTAGCGGCTGATCGTGGCCAGAGACACGGTCACCTGGTGGTGCTGGGCCAGGTGCCAGGCGATGGTGTCCGGTCCGGCGTCCAGGCCGGCGGCGGACAGCTTCTCGCGCAGCTCGATGATCAGGTCGACGGTCGCTCGGGGTAGTGCGGTGGGGTTGGTCTTCGGTCGGCGGGACCGGGGCTCGAACGCGGCCTCGCCTTCGGCCTCGTAGCGGGCCTTGAGCTTGTAGACCCAGGCCCGGCTCACGCCGTATCGGGTGGCGACCTCCGCCGGTCTCTGGTGGTCAACGAACAGGGCGGTCAGGACCAGGCGCGCCTTCGACATGGCTGAGCATCGCCACGAGACAGGTGTCGCCGATGTCTTGAGAGATGTGTCGCCGATGTCCTGATGGAACACACGACAGGCGGCTCCACGCAGAACCCCAGGTCAGCGGCCCAGCCCGATGCCTGGGGTTTTCTCGTCTTGGGCCTCGGGCCCGACCGGTGCCCCCGTGGTGCCCCCGATCAGGTCATCGCCCACGCGGCGCGCTGACCGCTGGGCGAAAGCATCCGTTGGGGGTGATGGCCACGGCCGTGGCGAATGCCAGCCTGGCGGTGAGCGTCAGAACGGAGGCCAGCGTGACTCTGCGTCGATCCCCCGTTCGGGCACCGGCCGCCTCAACGCCTGCGACGTCGCGGCATAACCGTGTCACACGCTGGTGGAACAGGAGAGACGGGTGACGGCGCGAGGTGGGGCCGGCTCCGGACGCCTCGCCGCATCTCTGCCCGGCCTGGCGGTCGTCAGGGGCTACCAGAGGGCCTGGCTGGCCAAGGACGTTGTTGCCGGGCTGGTCCTGTCAGCGTTGCTGGTGCCGCAGGGTATGGCGTACGCGGAGCTGGCGGGCCTCCCGGCGATCACCGGTCTGTACACGTCGATCCTCTGCTTGGTGGGGTACGCCGTCTTCGGGCCGTCCCGGGTTCTGGTTCTAGGCCCGGACTCGTCGCTGGGTCCGATGATCGCAGCGACGATCGCACCGCTCCTGCTGGCTGACGGCGATCCTGCGCGAGCGGTCGCCCTGGCCTCGATGCTGGCGGTGATGGTCGGCGTCCTCATGACCGTCGCGGGCCTGGCGAAGTTCGGTTTCGTCGCCGACCTGCTCTCCAAACCGACCCAGATCGGCTACCTGAACGGCCTTGCTCTGACGATCCTGGTCGGTCAGCTTCCGAAGCTGTCCGGGTTCTCCGTGGACGCCGACGGCCTGATCGAAGAGGCGAAGGCCTTCGTCTCGGGTGTGGCCAACGGCGACGTAAACGGCACCGCCGCCGCGATCGGGCTCGTGTCCCTGGTCGGCATCCTTCTGCTGCAGCGTCTGCTGCCGCGAGTACCGGCGGTGCTCGTCGCGGTAGTCCTCTCCTCGCTGGCCGTCAAGCTCTGGGACCTGGGGGCGAACGGGGTCAACACGATCGGAGTGCTGCCCAGCGGCTTCCCGCCGTTCACGATCCCGACCGCTGCTTGGGGTGAGGTGCCGATGCTGGTCGTCGGTGCACTGGGGATCTCGTTGGTCGCCCTCGCGGACACGATGTCGACCGCCTCCTCGTTCGCAGCTCGGCGAGGTGAACGGGTGCACGGCAACCAGGAGATGGTGGGGATCGGCGCGGCGAACATCGCCGCCGGGTTCTTCCAGGGCTTCCCGGTCAGCACGAGCGGGTCCCGAACCGCTGTTGCGGAGCAGAACGGGTCGAAGTCACAGCTGACGGGGGTGGTCGGTGCGGTGGCGATCGCGCTCATCCTGGTGCTGGCGCCGTGGCTCATGCAGTACGTCCCCCAGCCGACCCTCGGCGCCGTGGTGATCGCTGCCGCGCTCTCGTTGGCCGATCTCGCTGCCACGAGGCGGCTGTGGCACCAGCGACGCATGGAGTTCGGCCTGTCGATGGCCGCGTTCCTCGGAGTGGCACTCCTCGGCGTGCTCCCGGGGATCCTGATCGCCGTGGCCCTGTCCATCCTGAACGTCTTCCGGCGGCTCTGGTGGCCCTACCAGACCAGCCTCGGACGGGTCGCGGAGATACCTGGTCTGCACGACACCACCCAGTATCCCGACGCCAAGCTCCTTCCCGGCCTGGTCGTGTTCCGGTTCGACGCCCCCCTGATCTTCGCCAACGCCCGCATCTTCAACGAGCAGGTCCGCGCCCTCGTCGCCGACCACCCGGACCTGCGCTGGGTGCTGGTCGCCGCAGAACCCATCACCGACGTCGACACCACGGCTGCCGACATGCTCGAGCTGCTCGACGACTGGCTGAACGAGCGCGGGGTGTCCCTGGTGTTCGCCGAGCTTAAGGATCCGGTGCGGGCCAAGGTGGAGGCCTACGAGCTGACCCGCACGATCAATCCCGACCACTTCTTCCCGACGCTGGACGCGGCGATCGACGCCTTCAGGGCATCGACCGGCGCGACCTGGCAGTCCCCGACCGAGCCATGACCGGCTCACGTCCCAGCGAGCTCATGCCTCGAACGACCCCATGCTGGACCACCTTCATGAGGAGGACGCCATGACGGGCGACGACGAACAAGAACGGGCAGTCGCCCTCGGCGGCACTCCTGTCCCGACAACGCGGGAGCGGTGGCTGGCCCGCCTGGCGTTCGCCGCCGCGACCGGCGCAGTTGTCGTCCTGCTGGCGGCGGGCCGCGGCAGACTCACCGTGCTCGCTGTCGGCGTCCTCGGCCTGGCACTGATGCTCGCGGGCGCGTGGTGGTTCCTCAGCCGCCGCGGGGTGGTGCGGTGGCTGGCCGCGTCGCTGGTCGTTGCGGCGCCGATCGGCGTACTCGTCTTCTACGCCTCCCAGGATCGGCTCAACGACGTCGTCGCAGCGCTTCTCCTTGCCGCGGTGGCCCTCACCGCGGCGCGGGCCGCGTTGACCCGATCGCAGCCGCCGGCGGCCGGCATGCCGGAGCGACGTACGCCGCCCCCGGCCCGTCCCCGCCTGATCATGAACCCACGATCCGGTGGCGGGAAGGTGGCCCGGTTCGGGCTGGTCGCGAAGGCGGAGGAGCTCGGTGCCGACGTGACCCTGCTCGACGGAACCGGACTCATCGACGTCGCGGAGCTAGCGCGAGCGGCGGTCGTCGACGGCGCGGACCTGCTGGGGGTCGCGGGCGGCGACGGCACCCAAGCACTGGTGGCCGGTATCGCCTCCCAGCACGGTCTGCCCTTCCTCGTGATCTCGGCAGGCACGCGCAACCACTTCGCGCTGGACCTCGGACTCGACCGCGATCGTCCTGATCTCGGCCTCGATGCGCTGCGCGACGGCGTCGAGGTCAGGATCGACCTCGGCTTGATCGGCGATCGGACGTTCGTCAACAACGCGTCGTTCGGCGCGTACGCCGACGTGGTGCAGAGCCCGGCATACCGCGACGACAAGCGCGGAACCACCCTGCAGCGGCTGCCGGACATCCTCTCGGGCCACCGCGGGCCACGTTTGGTGGTCAGGGTGGACGACGTACTCGTCGAGGCGCCAAAGGCTCTGCTCGTCAGCAACAACCCCTACGCACTCGGTGACGTGGCAGGCCTCGGGCGCCGGGCCCGGCTCGACACCGGTGTGCTCGGCGTCGTCGCCATCACGGTCGACAGCGCAGCCCAGGCTGCCGGCCTGCTGGCCGGTCATCGCGCCAAGAGTCTGCAGCGGCTGACCGCCCGAGAAGTGGTGGTCGATGCGGACGTCCCGGAGATACCGGTAGGCATCGACGGTGAGGCCGTGCTCATGCCGACCCCGGTGCGGTGCAGCATCCAGCCACTGGCACTACGGGTGCGTCTGCCCGTGGACCGTCCGGGTCTGGTCGTGCCGAAAGCGCTGCTAGACCTGACCATGCTGCGACACCAGGCGGGGAGCGTGCGACGCGCGGCGAGGGATGAGGCTCAGCGCGGTCGGTCGAGGTAGCGGTCGATCGCCCGCGTCGTCAGCTGGGCGACCACCGTGCCCAGCACCGACCCGACTACCACGTCGCCGGGATAGTGCACGCCGGTGTGCACCCGCGAGTACGCGACGACACCCGCCAGGCCATGCAGCGGCACGCCAACGGCGGGGAGCCGGTTCCCGACCCCGGCGGCGAACGCGAACGCCGACGCGGAGTGCCCCGACGGGAAGGACAGGGAGGTGGGCATCGGCACGTGGCGGGCCGGCGGCACGAGGGCACTCTCACGGTCCGGTCGCCGGCGGCTGCCCAGTCGCTTGACCCCCTGGTTGACCACCGTGCTGGCGACCGCGACGGAGGCGAGGCCTTGCAGAGCCGCGTGCCAGCCAGGGCCTCGTCCCACCACCGCCAGCGCGGCGGCCGCCGAGATCCAGATCTTGGAATGGTTGGCGCTGTGCGACAGTCGCCGCATGCCGACGTCGAGGGCAGGTGTCGGCGTGGCCGCGATGGCACTGTAGACAGCCTGGTCCACCCGTCGAGCCTCCGTCAGCCACTGCCAGGGCGACGACCCGGGCGCCGAGTCAGCGGCTGCCTCGCTCGTCTCGCCCACCGCGTCCCCTCCCGTCCGGCCACTGACCGGGTGTCCACGCGCGGACGAACACCCTGCGTGCAGGTTAGTCCGCTGATCAGGCAGCTGACGACCGGCTGCGCTTGGACGTCATTTCCCGGAACGACGCGGTCGTGACGACCGACTGCACCTCAAGAACCCGTTGGCGGCAAGAGCGCGGGTAGCGGACTCCCGCCAAGGGTGGAGGGGCGGGCGCCGCCGATGTTGCCGCGTACCTGGCCCACCGGGACCCCGACACCCTCGAGGAGCGCTCGAACACGTACAGGCCGCACGTCGCACCATTGGAGCCCGAGGACTTCGCCCTGGCGCATGCCCAGGGAGAGTCCGACCACCCGGCGTGCGTTCGGGCGGTCCTCCTCCGGGCATCACCCCATGTACTCAGTGGCCCCGGTCAGCTGATCAGGAGTTGGTCATGGGTTCGGGATAGACCGGCTGGGGAGAGCAGCTCGTCGACCACCATGAATGCGGCGCCGCGCAGGCCAGCGCGGTCGGCCAGGGGGGACTGCAGGATCTCTAGGTGCCGGGTGGCCAGCGGCAGCGATCGACCCAGGACCGCGAGCCGCACCTGACTTAGGTAGAGATCTCCAGCCGAGGCCACGCCGCCCCCGATCAGGATCAGGGAGGGGTTGAAGAAGTTCACCACGCGGGCCAGGGCCCCTCCGAGCAGTCGGGCGGACTCCGTGACCAGCCGGCGAGCGGCGGGGTCACCGCGCAGTGCGGCGTCGACCACGGATTGCGCGGTGACCTCGTGTCCTGCGGCGAGCTCGCCGGCCAGGACCGGGCTCTGCCCCGAATGCGCCAACTCGAGGCCGTCCCGGCCCAGGGCATGGCCGCCGGCCAGAGCCTCGAGGCACCCTAACTGGCCACAACGGCACTGGACGGTGCTCTCGCCCACTGCCATGTGGCCGATGTCCCCAGCGCAACCCTGCGCGCCGCGGTGCAGCAGACCTCGAGAGACGAGTCCAGCGCCGATCCCGGTGCCGATCTTGACGAACACGACGTCCTGGTGGCCAGCGGCCAGGCCCCCTCGGAGCTCGCCGAGAGCCATGACGTTCACATCGTTGTCCACCCAGACAGGCGCGTGGTAGCGGGAGGCGAAGAAGGACCTCACGTCGTAGCCGTCCCAGCCTGGCATGATCGGTGGTGAGACCGGCCTGCCAGTGTCGAACTCCACCGGTCCGGGCAGCCCCACGCCGACGCCCCACACGTGCGCGTCCCCGGGTAGGGAGTCGACCAGTTCGTCGAACAGTTCGGCCACGCGGCTCAGGATGTGAGTCGGACCTAGGGTGACGTCTGCGGCCTCGCCCCGGGCATTCGAGATGCTGCCTGCAAGGTCGGCGGTGGCTACCTCGATGCTGGTGGCTCCGAGATCTGCGACCAGGATCACTCCGGCGGCTGCGTTGAAGCGCAGCTCGCGGGGGGCTCGGCCGCCGGTGGAGCGGCCTAGCGGACCCTCGGTGAGAAGGCCGGCAGCGATGAGTTGGGCCGCACGGTCTGTGACGACGTTGCGCCCGAGCCTCGTAACCCGGGCGATCTCAGGACGGGTCGTCGCCCCTGAGACTCGCACGGCGTCGAGTACGGAGACAACCGACTCGATGTTCTCTCCTGCCAGTGCGGTGATCGCGTGCGCCCGTTCCATGAACCTGCCTTGCCTTTAGTCTCCCGGAATTGAACCTAAGCCTATCAGGTGTTGACTTTCGCACGAGACGTGCTTAAGGTTGCCCAATCCATCCGGAACGCAGGGGAGGCAATAGTGCGAGTCGGCTACCACACGATCACTTGGGGAGGCGTCGTCGGCGACCCCGTCGGCGTCACCAGCGTGAAAGACCTGTACTACCGGGTGAACGGTCCGATGGACCGGGCCATCGCTGAGATCGCCTCCCTCGGTTACGAGGGCATCGAGATGTTCGACGGCAACGTCGCTGACTTCGCCGGGCGCCCCCAGGAACTGGTCTCGCTGCTGGAGTCGGCGGGCGTGCAGCTCGTCGGCGTCTATACCGGCGGCAACTTCATCTACGACGAGATTCTCCCGGAGGAACTCAGCAGGGTGACACGCGCTGCCGAGCTTGCCTCGCGGTTCGGGGCCTCCAGCCTGGTCGTGGGTGGAGGCGCCCGGCGCGCCTCGGGCACCCGGGGCGAGGACTACAAGCGTTTGGCCGCCGCCCTCGACAAGGTCAATGACATCGCCCAAGCACACGGCCTCGAGGCGTGCTACCACCCGCACCTCTCGACGATCGTGGAGAGCCCCGAGGAGCTCGACCTGCTGATGCCGATCACCCGCATCGGCTTCTGCCCGGACACTGCACACCTCGCAGCCGGCGGCGGCAACCCGGCCGAGTTGATTCGCCGCTACCCAGATCGGGTCCGCCACGTCCACCTCAAGGACGCCCGGTTGTCCCCCCTCGAGTTCCTCCCGCTAGGGGCAGGGGAGGTTGACTTCGTCGCCGTCCTTGATGCACTCGTCGAGACCGGCTACGACGGCTGGCTCATCGTCGAGCTCGACTCCTATGACGGCGATCCCCGTGAGGCCGCCGCCCAAAGCAAGACATACCTCGATCGGCTCCTGGCCACGATCGGCCCGGCTGTCACTCACCCCACCAATGGAGATGCACCATGAGAAGCAGAATCCGTTACGCGGCCGCGGCCGCGGCCGTTGCGCTAGCCGTGAGTGGGTGCAGTTCGGCCACCTCGTCGTCGTCCTCGCAGGACCCGGGCGTCACGAAGCAGGTCGACGACGCCCTCGCCGCGATCCAAGGCAAGGTCCTGAGCAAGGGCCCGCACGGGGAGGCACCCGAGCCGGCCGAGGCCGCAGCGCTCACCGAGGATGAGATCACCCAGGTCAAGGAACTCGGCGCCACCGCCGCCATCGTGATGCACTACGGCGGCAACGACTGGGCCAACGCCCAGGTCGACGGGCTCAAGGACCAGTTCGCCAAGCTCGGTATCAAGGTCGTCGCCGTCACCGACGCGAACTTCAAGCCCGACAAGCAGGTTTCCGACCTCGAGACGGTGATGGTCAAGAAGCCGGACATCATCGTGTCGATTCCCACCGACCCGGTTGCGACCGCCGCGGCGTACAAGAAGGCGGCCGACGCGGGCGTGAAGCTCGTCTTCATGGACAACGTCCCGCAGGGGCTCGAGGCCGGCAAGGACTACGTCTCGGTGGTCTCCGCAGACAACTATGGCAACGGCGTTACGTCGGCGCACCTGATGGCCAAGGCGCTGGGGGCAAGGGCGAGATCGGTCTGATCTACCACGAGGCCGACTTCTTCGTGACCAAGCAGCGCTACGAGGGCTTCAAGTCGACGATCGACAAGGAGTACCCGGACATCAAGATCGTCGACGAGAAGGGCATCGCGGGGCCGGACTTCGCCGGTGACGCGCAGGCAGCTGCCAACGCCATGCTCACCGAGAATCCCAACCTGGGCGGTATCTGGGCGGTGTGGGACGTCCCTGCCGAGGGCGTGATGGCAGCGGCCCGAGCCTCGGGCCGCGCGGACCTCAAGATCGCAACCGAGGACCTCGGCACCAACGTGGCGATCGCCCTGGCCAAGGACCAGCTCGTGGTCGGACTCGGCGCGCAGCGCCCCTTCGACCAGGGCGTCACCGAGGCTCTGCTGGGCGCGGGTGCGCTGATCGGCAAGCAGGCGCCGCCATACGTCGCCCTGAGCGCACTGCCAGTGGAGCACAACAACGTGTTGGACGCCTGGAAGCAGGTCTACCACGCGGATCCGCCGCAGGACCTCGCGGACTCCTTCAAGCAGTAGGACAACCGGCATTGGCCGGCGGGGAGCCCCTCCCCGCCGGCCACCCAGGAAGATGAAGGACTTCGCGATGGCCCAGCCCCCAACTGCCGTGCAGATGACCGGCATCCACAAAGCGTTCTACGGCACCACAGTCCTCGACGACGTCGACTTCGAGGTGCTGCCGGGCGAGGTGCATGCGCTCGCCGGAGGCAATGGCGCGGGCAAGTCCACCCTGATGAAGATCCTCCAGGGCGTCTACTCGATGGACCGTGGGGACATCTCGATCGCGGGACAGCCGGTGCAGATCAACTCGATCCACGAGGCCCGCGCGAACGGGATCGGCATGGTGTTCCAGGAGTTCAGTCTGGTGCCCAGCCTCACTGTCGCCCAGAACGTCTTTCTGACTGCCGAGCCACTGGGACGAGGCGGTCTGATCAGCGACCGCGAGGCGGTACGCCGGGCACGCGAGGTGTTTGCCGAGATGGAGGTCGAGGTCGACCCGAAGGCCGTAGTCGCCGACCTCGGCACCGCGTACTGGCAGCTGACCGAGATCGCCAAAGCTCTCGGCCAGGACGCCCGCGTCCTGATCATGGACGAGCCGACCGCCAGCCTCGCCAAGCACGAAACCGAGGCGCTGTTCGACCTCGTCGAAAGGCTGAAGGCCCGCGGGATCTCGATCATCTACATCTCTCACCGCATGGACGAGGTGTACCGCATCGCTGACCGAATCACGATCCTGCGCGACGGAAGCAGGTTGCTCACCGAGAAGTTGACGGACGTCACGCCCGAACAAATCGTCGAGGGAATCGTCGGCCGGAAGATCGAGGGCCTCAGCTATCGCAATCGCGGTCACGAGACCGAGGCCACCCCACTCTTGGAGGTCACAGACCTGCGAGCCGGTTCCAGGGTCAACGGCGTGACCTTCACGGTGCGACCCGGCGAGATCATCGGGCTGGCTGGGTTGATGGGAAGCGGTCGGACCGAGCTTGCCCGGGTCCTGTTCGGTATCGACAAGCTCGACAGCGGCGAAGTGAAGCTGCACGGGGAGGTCGTGACGATCTCGAACCCGCAGCAGGCCATCTCCCATGGTCTGGCCCTCATCCCCGAGGACCGTCGAGCCCAGGGACTGGTGTTGGAGCACTCGGTGCGAGACAACTTGCTGCTTCCACTACTGGACCGGACCCGCAAGGGGCCATTCCTGAGCGCGACTGTCGCGCGCGAGCTCTCCGAGAGGCTGATCTCGCAATTCGCGGTCAAGGTCGACAACCCGAGCCGGCCGGTGCGGCTGCTGTCAGGTGGCAACCAGCAGAAGGTCGTCCTGGCCAAGTGGCTGGGCACGGAGCCTGACCTTCTCATCCTCGACGAGCCGACCGCCGGAGTCGACATCGGCACGAAAAGCGAGATTCTGGAGATGATCCGCAACCTCGCCGACGACGGCAAGGCTGTCATCGTCATCTCCTCCGAATACCCCGAGCTCCTCGCGGTCAGCGACCGCATCCTCGTCCTGCGCGACGGGGCCGTCTCAGCAGATCTTCCCCGTCGCGAGATCGCGGACGAGGAAACACTTCAACTGGCCGTCCAAGGAGTCCACTCATGAGTCACACCGTCCATACGGCTCCGGCAGACGCCGACGCCACCACCGCCTCGACGTCCCTGACAGACGTCCTCAAGCGGGTCGACTGGCACCGCTATGTCATCTACATCGCGTTCTTCGTGGTGTTCCTCTTCTTTGCGGTGCTGCTGGGTGACCAGGGCTTCCTCAGCTCGAACAACCTGCTCAACATCCTGCGTCAGACCGCCACGATCACGGTGATCGCCGTCGGCATGACCTATGTGATCGCGTGCGCGGAGATCGACCTCTCGGTCGGGTCGGTGGCGGGTTTGGCCAGCGTCTCGTGCGCGATGGCGATCTCGAATTGGGGTCTCGTCCCCGGCATCCTGGCCGGCCTGGCGGTCGGCCTCGTCGTCGGAACCATCAACGGGGGTCTGGTCAGCCTGCTGGGAATCCCCTCCTTCCTGGTCACCCTGGGCATGCTCGGCATCGCCGCGGGCGTGGCGCAGTGGATCACCAGCTCAGCGCCGCAGCCAATCCTCAATGACACCTTCAATATGACCTTCGGGGGCGGCGACTTCGGGCCCGTCCCCGGCCTGATCGTCTGGGGTGCGGTCTTCGTGGCCGTGGGGGCGGTGGTGCTGAACAAGACGCGGTTCGGGCGCCAGGTCCTGGCCACCGGCGGCAACCGCACTGCAGCGGAGTTCACCGGCATCAAGACCCGTCGGATCAAGTTCCAGGTGCTGCTGATCTCCGCCACCGTCGCGTCGGTCGCCGGGATGCTGTACGCCGGCCGCCTCCAGTCTGGCCGCTTCCAGTGGGGCGCTGGTGACGAGCTCTCGGCCATCGCCGCGGTCATCCTGGGGGGGACCAGTCTCTTCGGCGGCAGCGGCGCGGTGGTCGGCACGATGTTCGGCGCCCTGCTGATCGGACTGATCAACAACGGCCTGATCCTGGCAGGCCTGGACAGCTCCCAGCAGCAGGTGGTGCGCGGCGTGATCATCATCTTGGCCGTGGCCCTGGCACGGAAGAAGTGACCTGATGTCGTCCACACCGGTGCGCGCCGGTCTTATCGGCGCAGGTTTCATCGGCGGGGTGCATGCCCACGCCATCCGCTCGGCCGGGGGCATCCTGACTCGGGTCGCGGACTCGTCACCCGAGCAAGCCGCACAGGCGGCCCACCGCCACGGCGCCCTGGCGCCAGCCGAGTCGGCCCTGGCCCTGATCGCATCCGACGACGTGGATGTCGTCCACATCTGCACTCCCAATGCCACCCACGCCGAGCTCGCCGAGCTCGCAATCGCGCACGGCAAGGCCGTGGTCTGCGAGAAGCCGCTGGCCACTTCGGTCGGCGACGCTGAAAGGCTGGTTTCCCTCGCCCGAGATGCCAGCGTAGTGAACGCCGTACCGTTCGTGTACCGCTACTACCCGACGGTTCGCGAGGCCCGCTCCCGCATCGCCAAGGGCGAGGCTGGCCGGCTCTGGCTCTTGCACGGTTCCTATCTGCAGGACTGGCTCGCCGGGCAGGGCGAGACCAACTGGCGCCTGGACCCTCTCCACGGTGGCGGATCGCGTGCCTTCGGGGACATCGGAGTGCACTGGTGCGACCTGATGGAGTTCGTGACCGGTCATCGGATCATCCGGCTGATGGCTCGGCTGTCCAACGCGTATGCGGAACGGGTCACCTCCGACGGGTTGCATGCGGCGGGCACTGAAGACGGCGCCATGGTGGTATTCGAGACCGACAAGGGGCGACTGGCTCCGTAGTGGCCAGCCAGGTCTCGCTGGGGCGCAAGAACAAGTTGTGGTTCTCGTTCGACGGCACCGAGTCCTCCTACGTCTTCGACCAGGAGCAGCCCGACTCGCTCTGGATCGGCGGGGGCTCCGAGAATCGCGTGATCCCGCGAGGCCCGCAGACGCTTGGCTCGGAAGAGGGGCGGCGGCTGTCCTTCCTCCCGGCCGGGCACCCCCAGGGCTACCAGGACTGCTTCAACGCCTTCGTGGCCGACACCTACGCGGCAGTGGCTGGCGCAGTCCCGCACGGATTGCCGACGTTCACAGACGGGCACCGTGCCGCACTCATCACCGCGGCAGTGCTCGACTCCGCCAAGACCGACTCTTGGATCGAGGTCCCAGTATGAAGCTCGGATTTCTGACCGCCTGCCTGCCCGACCGGTCCCTGGAGGACATTGTCACCTGGGCCGCACTGCACGGCTACGAGGCACTCGAAGTGGCGGCCTGGCCCAATCTGGGCAGCCGGCCGTTCACCGCGACCCACCTCAACGCCGAGGGCTTCGGTCCCGGTGACGCGGACCGAGTCTCGTCCCTGTTCCGCGGGCACGGGCTCACGCTTTCCTCGCTGGCGTTCTACGACAACAACCTGCACGCCGACGCGGACGAACGGCAGAGCATCAATGATCACGTGATGTCGCTCATCGACGCGGCGGCACTGCTCGACTGCCCCACCGTAGGTACCTTCGTCGGCCGCGACCCGGGCAAGTCGGTTGCGGAAAATCTGCGGATGGCCGAGAAGGTGTTCCCGCGCCTGGTCGACCACGCAGGCGAGAAGGGCGTCAAGCTCGTTATCGAGAACTGCGTGATGGAGGGGTGGCATCCCGACGGCTACCCCGGCAACCTCGCGTACAGCCCTGAGCTGTGGGAGTGGATGTTCGATCTCGGGCTCTATCTCAACTACGACCCGTCCCACCTGCTGTGGATGGGCATCGACCCAGTAGCGGCTGTCCGGCCGTACATCGACAAGGTCGCCCACGCCCAGGCGAAGGACATCGAGCTGTTCCCCGAGAAGCGCAACCGGTACGGCTGGCCGGGAATCGCGGTGGAGCGTCGGGACCCGTGGAATGTCGGTTGGTGGCGTTACCGCGTTCCCGGTCTGGGCCAGGTCGACTGGGTGCGGGTCGTCGACGCGCTCTACGAGGGCGGGTTCGACGGCGTGCTCTCCGTGGAGCACGAGGACCCGGTTTGGGGCGGCACCGAGGACCGGATCGAGACCGGCCTGCAGGTCGCTCACCGCACGCTCCGGCCCCTCATCGTGGCTTGATCCCGCCCGCCGCGCCCCGATTGACCCGGAGGACCAATGAACATTCACGCGACCTTCTTTGACAACCACCAACGCGCCACCGTTGAGGCAGCGATGGCGCGCATCATCCCCTCAGACGACACGCCAGGGGCGCGCGAGGCCCGGACCGTCGACTTCGTCGATCGCTACCTCTCCGGCATCGACTACATCTACGCCCTTCCCGACGGCAGTGGCTTCGAGCAGCTCGAGGGCCGCCGGGCCGCCGCCTGGCAGCAACGCGTTGACCTGGCACGGTCAAAATACGTCGCCGGCATCGCCGAGCTGGACCGGCTCTGTCTCGAGCAGCACCGTGCCCAGTTCGTCCACCTCGACGAGCATGAGCAGGACGAGATGCTGCGACGTATCGAGCGGGCCGGTACCCCGGAAGCCGAACGCGCCTGGCGTGACACCCCGGCGATCGCTTACGGCGGCCCGGTAGAGCCGGCACTCCAGCAGACCAACGCGGAGGCGGACATGGACTTCTTCAACCTGCTGGTCACCCACACGCGCCAGGGGTTCCTGGCTGACCCGATCTACGGCGGCAACAGGGACCAGCTCGGCTGGCAGGTGATCGGTTTTCCCGGTCCCGCAAGCCTTGCCGAGGTCCACGCCGGCCGCTACAACACCCTCGACTTCTTCGCCGACAACCGCGTCCACCGCGGGCAGGAGGACAACCATGACCGGCAAGCCTGACCGCGTCGATGCGGTCATCATCGGTGCCGGAGCCTCCGGCGCCGCAGCCGCAAAGGTGCTGACCGAGCGGGGCTTGCGTGTCGTCGCCTTGGAGAAGGGTCCTTGGCGCACCAAGGAGAGCTTCGGTGGCGACGAGCTCGCCAACGTCAACCGGTACAACCTGTGGCCTGACCCCATCCTGAATCCGCGCACCTCGCGGACCTCACCCGAGGTCGCCGCTGAGGTCGATCCGTTCTGTCCGGTGCCGCAGATGGTCGGCGGAGGTACGGTCCACTGGCAGGGCTGGCTGCCCCGGTTCACTCCCAACGACTTTCGGCTGCGCACCGTGGCGGGTGACCTTGCCGGCACCACGCTGGCGGATTGGCCGATCACCTACGAGGAGCTCGAGCCTTACTACGACGCAGTGGAGTGGGCTTTCGGCGTCTCCGGGCAGGCGGGTGCGAACCACTTCGAGGGTCCGCGCCGCCGCGGCTACCCCTGCCCGCCTATGCCGCAGTCGCGGTACGCGGAGAAGTTCCACGACGGGTGCGCGAAGCTCGGATGGAACTCGTTCCCAACACCGCAGGCGGCGCTCTCCCAGCCGTTCAACGGGCGGCCGGCGACTGTGGTCAGCGCGTTCGCGCAGCAGCACGGCGACCCCACCGGAACGCGGTCCAGCGCCCTGAACGTGTTCATCCCGGACGCGGTTGCCACGGGCCGCTATGAGTTGCGTCCCGAGAGCTACGTCCGCGAGCTAGTGCTCGACGACCGCGGACGAATCAAGGCTGCGGTGTACGAGGACGCCGCTGGTGTCATGTTCGAGCAGGAGGCCGATGTGTTCCTGCTCGCGTGCGGCGCGGTCGAGACTGCCCGGTTGATGCTGATGTCGACCTCGGCCCGCTTCCCCGGGGGACTGGCCAACGGCAACGACCTGGTCGGGCGCAACGTGACCTTCCACGAGTACAGCGCCTCGGTCGCCACCTTCGACGACCCGATCTACGCGTGGGCGGGAGGTGGCTATGTCTCGGCGAGCAGCTTCCAGTTCTACGAGCACGACGCATCACGCGGCTTCGTTAGCGGCGGCCACATCGCAGCTGCCGGAGTCGGCATCCCGCTGCCGATCAACTGGGGCCTGCCCGGGAAGCCGACTTGGGGTGTGGAGGCCAAGCAGGTCGATCGTGATTACTTCAACCATTCGATGGCGGTCGCGATGGTCCTGCACGACATGCCGCAGCACGACAACCGTGTCGACCTGGATGACACGGTCGTGGATGCCTGGGGACTGCCCGTTGCTCGTATCACCTTGATCCCGCACGAGAACGACCTCGCTCAGGGACGCTTCCTGGTGGACCGCTGTGGGGAGATCCTCGAGGCAGCCGGCGGCAAAGATGTGACCAAGGTGTACGCCGAGAAGGTCACCGGCAACTGTTCGCACCAGCACGGAACCGCCCGGATGGGAGACGACCCAGACACCTCGGTGACTGACCGGCACTGTCGGACTCACGAGGTGGACAACCTCTTCATCGTCGACGGCAGCCCGTTCCCGACGGCCACCGGGGCCAACCCGACGCTGACGATCATGGCGAACGCGTGGCGGGTGGCCGAATTCATCGTCACCAGCAAGGGGAACCGGTGATGAACGCTGACGGGGTCGTCCACCTTCAGCCTGCCTTCGTGGCTCGACCGGGCCAGGAGTTGGCGCTCCGGGAGGCGCTGATCAGGCTCACCGGCCATAGCCGCGAGGAGGTCGGCTGCTTGGAGTACACCTTGCTCGAAGACCCCGACGATCCGATGTGGCTCTCGATCTACGAGCGGTGGGCCGGTAGTGCGGCCATCGATGCCCACGACCGAACCGCGCACGTAGCCGCGTTCGTGGCGCGTTTCGATGAGCTTCTCGCCGAGCCACTCGCCACGCGCCGCCTGCGCCGGCTCGTCTAGTAGTTGTGGTGGTGCCGTCGAGGGTGCGGGCCTCGGTGAGCTGAGCGGAGGGGGCGTCCGCGGCCCTCGACCCGACTCTCACCATGTCGTTCGCCGAGCTCGAGGTCATCATCGGTCGTCGGGGGACCTCAACTGATTCGCCGCTCGGCAGAGTGCGGCCATGCGTCTCGAGCGGACGTGGGCCGTCCACCCGGATCAACCGCCCGACCAGGGGTGTCGACCATCCGGCCTGGGGGACGAGGCATGACTGACGGAGGTCCGGTCACGCCGGATCACGTTGCTGCAGGCATTCGCCGAGACGGGGCTCGGCCGCCGTCTGAACGCGGTCGAGCGCAACGCTCTCTACCTCGCTCACGACGACGTGGTCCGGGCCGAGGCGAGCGTGGACCGGCAAAGCGTCCCGGTACTCCCCGCAGATCCTCGACGCACTGATGCGACCGAATGAAGCGATGGCGCAGGCTTCGACGCGCCCATCCAGGTGGTCGACACCTCACGGCTCGCGGGTGATGACACCGCGGTGGCCCCACCTGATGTCTTGCGCGGCGGCGTAGATGGAGTTCGCGATCAGTGACCCGAGCTCCGGGCGGAGGCTGGTCGTGCACGACGAGGCGTGGCGAGTGATGCGCGCGCCGCTCTGGTCCGGCGGATGCACGCGCACTGGGTCTGGGGCAGGACGGCCTGCTCGCCGGCCGTCGCGTCGTCTCGGAGCGGTCGTTCGTTCCCCGACCATTCGCCTGGAAGAGCGCGAGCGTCAACTCGCCCCTCATAACGTCGCCCAGCAGAGGAGAGCTCGGTCTCCTCGGTGGACTCCGATCTCGGGATGGAGGTGGGCCATGCCTGCCCTCGCTGTGCGGGTACGCGGCCTCACCAAGACCTTCGGCGACGTCATCGCCCTGGACGGCGTGGATCTCGACATCCCCGCCGGCCAGATCCACGGCCTCGTCGGGCCCAACGGCGCCGGGAAGACCACCCCTCCTCGGTCTCCTGCTCGGCCTCTCCCGACCGGGGTCCGGCACGCTCGAGGTGCTGGGCACGCCAGTGGGGCAACACCTCGCCGTGCCCGAGGGGGTCGCCGGGTTTGTGGACGGCCCGGGCCTCTACCCCACGCTGACCGCCCGCCAGAACCTCTCCGCCATGGCCGCCCTGCGCCCCGGTCCGCGACGCGCGGCCGCCGACATCGACAGGCTGCTCGACCGGGTCGGCCTGCTGGACGTGGCGGATGACTCGATCCGGGGCTTCTCCCTGGGGATGCGGCAGCGACTCGGCCTGGCCGCCGCCCTCCTCGGCGAGCCGCGGCTGCTCGTCGTCGACGAGCCGGCCAACGGCCTCGACCCCGCCGGCAAGCGACAGGTGCACCGGGTCCTGACCGACCTCGCGAGCGAGGGCGGAACCGTGATCCTCTCGAGCCACCGGATGGACGACCTCGCAGCGCTGTGCGACGAGGTGACGTTGCTGAATGAGGGCCGGGTCGTGTTCTCCGGTCCGATCCGCAAGCTGGCCGCTGAGAGCGGCGAGCTCGACTGGCAGCTGGTCACCTCCGACCTCGCGGCGGCGCGCGGGCTGGCGGCCGTCACCCCGTCCGTGCGGCTGGTCGCCGGGCAGCGCTGGTCCTCGCCGGCCGACGACCGTGCCCTCGTCGTACGCGGCCCGGAGGCCGGACTCGATGACCTGGTCGGGCGACTCGTGTCGGCCGGCATCGCGATCCGCGAGCTGGGTCCGGTAGTGCCACCTCTCGAGGCCGCCTTCCTCGCCCTGACCGGCGCCGGCGCCGAGACGGACGAGGACCACCGGTGACCGCCGCCACGGTCGATGTGGTTGTTGCGGCCCGGCCCGCCGGCCGGGCCCCCTTGCGTCGCTGCTACCGCTTCGAGCTCCTCAAGCTGGTGTCGCAGTGGCGGTTGCGGTTGGTGTTCCTCGCCTGCCTGGTCGCCCCGGCCGTCTACGCCGGCGTCGTCAGCCAGCAGACCTCACTCCCGGCGGACGCGCTCTACGGCCGCTGGATGAATCAGTCCGGGTGGGCCAGCTCACTGGCCGTGCTGGTGTTCATGGGCACCCTGGTCCTGCCCCTCCTCACCGCTGTCGTCGCCGGTGACGTCTTCGCCGTCGAGGACCGCCTGGGCACCTGGCGGCACCTGCTGGTCGCCGTCCGATCGCCGCGGTTGATCTTCCTGGCCAAGGCGCTGGCGGCGCTGACGGTGATCCTCGCGCTGCTGGTCGCCCTGGTCGCGTCGTCGATCGGCGGCGGCCTGGTCTCGATCGGCAGCCACCCGCTCCCAGGCCTCGACGGACACCTGATGGGATCCGGCGAGCTCACCCGGACCGTCCTGCTGGCCTGGCTCAGCATCGTCCCGCCCACCCTGGCATTCTCCGCGGTCGGCCTGCTCGGTTCGGTGGCGCTCGGCCGCTCACCACTGGGCCTGCTGCTGCCGGTCGTCCTGGCCCTCGTCCTGCAGGGCGTGGCCCTCATGCCGGTGCCCGTCGCGCTGCGGGTGGCGCTGCCGATGAGCGCGTTCACCGGCTACCGGGGGCTGCTCACCGATCCGGTGCAGCAGGGTCCGCTGTGGGCAGGCATCGCCGTCAGCCTCACCTGGGCGGCGCTGGCGACGTGGCTCGCCCATCGTCTGTTCGTCCGGCGCGACTTCACCGACCTGGCGTACGACGGCTCCGGCCGCCGCTTCCTCCTGGCCGGCTTGGTGCCACTGGTGGCCCTGGTCGCGGTGACCACAGGCGTCGTGGCGGCGTCGACCGGCGCCACTGGCTCCGGCATCGAGCGGCCGAAGCTCGAGGCGGCGCACGCGACGTCGTTCTCCCACCTCTACGTCCTGCAGACCGACCGGCTGCGGCGCCCGGCGGTCACCAGCGACCAACTGCGTGCGACGGCCCGGTGCGACAAGGGGGGCGGCCGCGTGGCCGACACCGGCCCGGGCTCCGACTGGCGCTGCGTCGTGAGCTGGACGCTGCCCGGCTCCACCGCGACCGGCACCGCGATCTACCAGCTCGACGTCGCCGCCGACGGGCGCTACGTCGCCGACGGCGACGGCCCCAAGGAGGTCAACGGCTTCTTCCAGGTCCGCACGCCCACAGGCGACGCGCCCAACCCGCTGTGGCAGTTCGACGGTTCCGTCGACCTGCTCGAGAACACCACCCCCCGGATACACCAGGAAGGTCCACGATGAATGTGACCCGCAACCGCGTGACGAGGAGCGCCGGCAGCGGCTTCTCCCGCGCCCGACGGCTCGGCGTCGTCGCCGGCACCGTGACGCTCGCCATCACCGGCGGCATCGCCTACGGCTCCACCGTCGGCTTCGGCGACAACGAGGTCGGGACGGAGTACGCAGACGGCCTGCAGATCTCCTCCGACCAGGTCCTCAACCCCCTCGGTGAGCGGCTGATGACGCCGTACGGCAAGTTCATGGGCTCCACCGTGAGTCCCGACGGCCGCTTCCTCGCCGCGACGGCCAACGACCGATCGGTGTCGCTCCAGGTCTTCGACCTGCAGTCCTTGAGCCTGATCTGGCGCGGCGGTACGGCCGCCGGCGTCAACCAGCGCCTCACCGACAACACCGTCGGCCAGGAGGGCCCGCTCTACTCACCCGACGGCAGCGTGCTCTGGATGCCTAACGCCACGGGCCTCACCCGGTTCCCGGTCAACGCCGACGGCACGCTGGGCACCGCCACCCGGTTCCCGATCCCCACGGTCGCAGGCGTCCGAGCGCTGACGTCCGGGCTGACGTACTCCTCGGATGGCTCCACGCTCTACGCCGCGCTCAACGGACAGAACACGGTCGTGTCGATCGACCCGGCTACCGGGGCGGTGAAGCGGTCGTGGGACGTCGGCATCGCCCCCCGCCAGCTGACCTTCATGGGCAGCAAGCTCTACGTCAGCAACGAGGGCGGCCGCCGCGCCGTCGCCGGTGACTCCACGCAGGGGTCTTACGGCACCAACGTGCCGGCCGATCCGGTGCTCGGCACGTCGACGACCGGCACGCTGAGCGTCATCGACACCGCTGCCCCGGCGGCATCCACCGGCCAGGTGGACGTCGGCCTGCACCCGACGGCGATGTACGCCGCCGACGGCGCCCTCTACGTCGCCAACACCAACGACGACACGGTCTCCGTGGTCGACACCGCGACCGACCGGGTGGTGCAGACCATCTCGACCAGCCCGTGGCAGGGATCAGACGTCGGCTACGCGCCCGACGCGATCACGATCCACCAGGGCCGCCTGCTGGTGAGCCTCGGCCGCGCCAACGCGATCGCGGTCTACCGGCTCGGCGAGAGCGCGCTCGACCCGGTCCGCTACGTCGGGCTCGTGCCCACCGACTACTACCCCGAGGACGTCGTCCCGGTCGGCGACCAGCTCGTCGTCGTGAACCGTCGGGGCGTCGACGCCCGCGGTCCACTCATCACGTTCGACAAGGGCTACGGCACCACCCCGGCCACCGGGCGAGGCACCCACGGCACGACCGCGTCACTGACGAGGTTCACCCTGCCCGACGACACCGAGATCACCGAGACCCTCACGCCGCAGGTCTTCGCCCAGAACGGATGGGGCGCCGCCGACACCGACGTCAAGCAGGCGAAGGGCAAGCGAGCCAAGGCGGTGCCGGTGCCCAAGCGGATCGGCGACCCGTCGACCATCAAGCACGTGTTCATGGTGGTCAAGGAGAACCGGACCTACGACCAGATCCACGGTGACATGCCTGAGGGCAACGGCGACCCGTCGCTCGCCCAGTTCGGCGAGCAGGTCACGCCCAACATCCACGCCCTGTCGCGCCAGTTCGGGCTCTACGACAACGTCTAAGACACGGGTACCAACTCCGCCGAGGGCCACAACTGGCTGATGCAGGGCGACAACCCGGAGTACACCGAGTCGAGCGCCGGTGAGTATGTCCGCAGCTACGACACCGAGGAGGACGTGCTCGGTCACCAGCGCTCCGGCTTCCTGTGGACTGCCGTCCAGGCCGCGGGCAACTCCGCCAGGAACTACGGCGAGTTCATCTACACCGAGGGCAAGCCCGCCGGCACCTGGCAGCAGTACTACTGCGCCAGCCGGAGCGTCGAGAACGGCGGTGACCCCGCCCAGCTCACCACGCCCGAGCTCGCCGGCAACTACGGCTCGGTGATCCCGTCGCTCAACGCGATCACGCACCCGCTCTCGCCGCCGTTCGACATGTCCACCCCGACCTCTACCGGTACTCGATCTGGAAGGAAGACTTCAAGGCGAACGGTCCGAAGGACTTCCAGATGATCTGGCTCTCCGACGACCACACCGGCGGCCCGGTCTCCGCTCGCTCCAACGTGGCCAGCGGCGACCTCGCGGTCGGCAAGATCGTCGAGACCATCTCGCACAGCCAGTACTGGAAGGACTCGGCGATCTTCGTGGTCGAGGACGACAGCCAGAACGGCGCCGACCACGTCGACGGCCACCGGGCACCGGTGCAGGTGATCAGCCCCTGGGCGACGCACGGCCAGACCGTCTCGCGCTACTACACGCAGATGAACATGGTGCGCACGATCGAGCAGATTCTCGGCGCCGAGCCGGGCTCGACGCCCCGGCCAACGGCGGCCCGTCGGCCAAGGCACCGGCCACCCCGGACGCCTACGACTCCTACGTCGCGACGTGGGCGAAGTGGGCCGGCAAGCAGCACCTGACCGGGAAGCGGGCGCGGGCCGACTTCGCCAACCCGGAGCTGATGAACCGCTACACCTGGTACGACGCCCACCACTGGGACCTGCCCTACCCGGGCGACCCGAAGATCTACCTGCCCAGTGAGGTCCCGGGCGCGGCCCTCCCTGGCTCGGACACCGACTGACACGCGCCTGCCGCAGACGAGCGGCCCGGCCGGGACACTCCGGCCGGGCTCCTCGTTTGCGTCCACGCCTGCGGCACGATGACGGTCATGATGACCGAGATGACGCAGGTCCACCTCGTGGGTGGCGGTGTCGACACGCTGGGCGATCCCGCCTTGCTGAGACCGTTCGTGGAGTCCGCTCTGGCACGCGCCGCCGGCCACGCCTCCCGGCCTCGTCTCGCGTTGGTCCTTGCCGATGACAGGGGCTTGGCGGCGAAGTTCCGTCCGCCGTACATCGAGCCGTTCGAGGCGTTGTTGCCCGGCGGCTTCGACTTCATGGATGTCTTCGTGGGCGGGGCGACACCCGCGGACCCCGCGGTCCTCGGCAGCGCGGACGGTTTCGTCGTCGGGGGTGGACCAACGCCGGTCTACCTCGCCGCACTGGCGCCTGTCGCACCCGTCTTACGCTCGGCCGTCGCTGCGGGGGTGCCCTACCTGGGGTTCTCGGCGGGCGCGATGGTGGCGGCCTCGCCGGCGCTCGCGGGTGGCTGGTGCCACGGCGGGCTCGCCGTGTGCGAGGAGGACTGGTCTGAGGGCCTTGTCGAGATCGAGGTGCGTGAGGGCCTCGACCTGGTGCCGTTCTGCGTGGACGTGCATGCGACACAGGGCGGCCTGCTGAGTCGCGCCGCCTCGCTGCCAGGGCTGCCGGGAGTCGAGCGCGCCATGGGCATCGACGAAGGCACCTGCTTGAGCGTCTGTGCCGAACCTACGGGTGAGCTGAGGTTGCGGGTGAGCGGCCGCGGCTTCGTCTGGGACGTCGCCCGGGGCGGGGACGACACGATGCTGCTGCGGAGACTCGCATCGCTGTAGGGGCAGATCGGCCCCACACAAAGATCTCTCTCGACGTCGGGACGGAGGAGCGCGGCGCCCGAGCAGGTGGCAACGGGGGGTGCGCGGCTCTCTGTGGGATCGGACCGCGTCAGATCCAGCCGTTCGAGTGGGCGAGTTGTGCGGCTTCGGCCCGGGTTGACGCGCCCGTCTTGCCGATGGCGGCCGACAGGTGGTTGCGGACGGTGCCGACGGAGAGCTGAGCGCGCGCAGCGATCACCGCGACCGGAGAGCCGTCGAGCGCAAGCAGCAGAATCTCCGACTCCCGGGTGGTGAGCGGCGATGGGCCGGACATCATCGCCTCGGCCGCCAGGTTCGGGTCCACCACGCGGAGCCCTGCATGCACGCGCCTGACGGCGTCCGCGAGCTCGCGCGCCGGAGTGTCCTTGATCAAGAAGCCGGCGGCGCCTGCGTCGAGGGCACGGCGTACGTAGCCTGGCCGTCCGAAGGTCGTCACGATCAGCGACCGCACGGCCGGCAGCTCGGCGCGCAGCTGCTCGGCGACCTCGAGGCCGGTGGAGCCCGGCATCTCGATGTCGAGCAGGCACACCTCGGCCCGCGACGAGCGTGCAGCGGCCACCACCTCGTCGCCGCGACCGACCTGGGCGACCACGTCAAGGTCGGTCTCGAGATCGAGCAGCGCCGCGAGCGCACCACGGACCAGCGCCTGGTCATCGGCGAGCAGGATTCTGATCACGGCAGAGAGACCTCCACGCGAGTTCCGGGATCTCCCGACAGATGGAGTGTGCCTCCTGCTGCCGACACGCGCTCGCGCATGCCGCGCAGCCCGTTGCCGTCGTGACCGCCGTTCGCCTCGAATCCGGTGCCGTCGTCGGCGACGACCAGCCCGGACGGCGAGAGCTCGATCGAGACCATCGATGCCCGGGCGTGTCGGACCACGTTGGTCACCGACTCCCGCAGCACCCAGGCGAGCAAGGTGCGGTGCCGAGGATCGGTGTCGGCAACGGTGCCGACCAGGTGCGTCTCGATGCCGGCATCCGCGAGGACCCGGGGCGCGGTGGCCAGCTCAGCCTCGAGGTTGGCTGCCCGCAGACCGCCGACCGTCGACCGGACCTCCCTGAGCGCCTGCCGGGCCGTTTCCTGGATCGACTCCAGCTCGGCACGAGCCCGCGCGGGGTCGACGTCGATGAGCCGGGCGGCGAGCTCGGCCTTGATCGAGAGCGCCGTCAACGAGTGACCGAGCACGTCGTGTACGTCGCGGGCGAGCCGATCACGCTCGGCGACCAGCGCCAGCTCCGCCCGGGCGTCCTCGGACCGCGCTTCAAGCTCGAAGAAGACACGCATTGCCGTGCAGAAGCCGATGATGGGCCACACCATCAGGAAGAAGAAGGCCGGGAAGTCACCGCCGATCAGGGACAGGATCGGCAGCAGGGCGCTGATGACCGTGGTCCCCTTCCACCAGGGCGCCGGCACCATCAGCGCGGAGAACGCGCCCAGGTAGGGGGTGAGTCCGATGGCCTCGATGCCGATCACCGGCACTGTCCCCAGGGCCAGCAAGAGCATCGCGACCCAGATCTTCAACGCGTGGTCGCGCCACACGCTCCACCCGAACAGGTACACCACCGCATAGGCCGCGATGAGCGCCAGCGCCACCCCCTTGACGGGTGCCGACGCATCGGTCTGGAAGGTCTCGATCACCGGGTAGGCGAGGAAGACCAGCCACACCGCCGCAACGGCCCAACCCCACCGCTCCCAGGGGGACCGGCTGGAGTCGGCATCGGCGTGGGGTGCGGTCACACCCGCTCCCGACGTCGGCGCAGCCCCCAGATCGCCAGCCCTGCGAAGATCACCGTCCACGAGCACACGTTAGCCAGTAACAGCCACACGGAGTCGTGTCCGGCGTCGATGGGCAGGTGGCCCTCCGAGATCGGGTAGCGGGCCAGCCCGGCATAGCCGTAGAGCGGGGTGAACCGACCGAGTTCCAAGATGATGCCGTCCATCGGTGTGAAGACGTTGCCGAGGAAGCTCATGATCACGATCACTCCGGACGCGATGCCGGCGGCGTTCTCGCCCTTGAAGATCAGGCACATCGCCAGGCCGTAGACCGCGAACAGCGCCGAGCCGAGCCACACGATGCCAGCGCTGGCCAGCCAGTCGAGCGTGGTGCCAGACGAGCCGGTAGCAGCGCCGATGGCGTAGATCAATGCGATCGGGACAGCCGCCACCAGCATCGCCACGGCCGTCTTGATCGCCACGAACGCCAGCGACGACAGTGGTGTCAGCGCGATCTGCCGACCCCATCCCATCGTCTGCTCAGTTGCGGCCGCCCCGGCGACAGTCGTGGTGGCCGTGACCGCGCCGTACGCCGCCATCGAGACCATGACGTACATCGCGACGTTGGCACTGCCGTACGCCTCGTCGTCGCCCATCCCGAAGACGAAGAACAAGAACGCCGGCAGCGCCACGGTGAAGAACATCCCCACCTTGTCGCGGAGCTGTCGCTTCAGGTCGAGGCGGCCGTAGGCGATCATCTCGGGTCGGTTCGTGGGTCGACTGGGAGTCGCGGAGGTCCCGGTGACGTTGATCGACATCGTGCTCATCGCTGGCCCTCGCAGGCCGAGGTGGTGGCACCGGTCAGTTCTGGCCCGGTCAGGGCGAGGAACGCAGCCTCGAGGCTGGCGCTGGCGACCTCGAGGTCGGTGATGCCGAGCGGCGCGACGGCCGTGCGGACGTCGTCGAGCCACTCCTCGTCGACGCCGTGGACAGTCAAGACGTCAGCGGGCGGCCGGAAGGTGACCGTCTGCCCGCCGTACGCCGCGCGCACCTCGGCGGTCGGGCCGTCGGCGACGATCCGGCCGCGGGCCATCAGCACCGTGCGGTCGGCGAAGGCGTCGGCTTCCGCGAGGTAGTGGGTCGCGAAGACGATGGTGCGGCCGCCGGCCGCGTCGGCGCGCATGGTGTCCCAGAACTCCTGACGCACGCTCACGTCCATGCCGGTGGTCGGCTCGTCGAGGATCACCAGGTTGGGGTCGGGGACGAGTGCCAGGGCGAACTTGAGTCGTTGTTGCTCGCCTCCGGAGCAGGCCTTCACCAGCCGGTTGGCGATCGGACCGAGGCCCGCGCGCTCGACGACGACGTCGACCCGCTCGGGGCGCCCGTGGAGTGTGGCGATCGCGCGGATCGTCTCCCGTACCGTGAAGTCGGGCAGCAGCCCGCCAGTCTGTGTCACGGCGGAGATCCGGCCATCCACGACGGCGCGGTGCGGCGTGGCGCCGTACACCTCGATCGTCCCGCTGGTCGGTGATGTCAGCCCGAGGAACATGTCGACGGTGGTGGTCTTCCCGGCGCCGTTGGGGCCGAGGAAGGCGACGATCTCGCCGGAGCCGATGGTCAGGTCGATGCCATCCACGGCGGTGACGATCTCACCGCCCTGTCCCCGAAACCGCTTCGTCAGGCCCCTCGCCGTGATTGCTGGTGTGGTCATGACTCAACCCTCCGGCTCCGCGCGCGACGAGCCCAAGGGGAGTTGTCACGACCTGCACATGACACCTGTCATGGATTGCCGATCATGCCAGGCGGGACCGCTTCCGGCCCTTGAGCGCGCCGCCTGGTCAGGGAAGGGCGTTCGACCGGTCCGATCAGCACGCTAGCTTGCTGCCATGAGCACAGTCCTGGACACAGCGGTGCTCCTGACTGCGGAGTCACTCTCCTGGTTCACCGACAAGTGGCGAAGCCGGTCGATCCTGCCCGTAGACCCGCCCCTGGCCCTGAGCGAAGCGATCCCGCCGCACTTCACACTGCTGAGCCCCTGGTACCTCGACCTCACCGGCGACGAGGCGTCGGGTCGGCTGCGAGGGGCAGCTCGGGGGGTCGAACCGTTCCGGCTCCAGTTCACCTCGGTCGGAACCTTCGCCACCGGCCACGTCTACCTGCGACCCGACCCCTCGGCGGAGCTGGACGAGTTGTTCGCCGCGCTCACCGAAGCGTTCCCCGAGTTCCCCCCATATGGCGGTGCGTTCTCAGACTGGCTGCCTCACCTGACGGTATCCCGACGGGGTGGTGAGGCCACTGCGTCCGAAGTACGTCGTGAAGTCGAGGCCTCCACTCCCTTGACCCTGGACGTGCACGAGGTCTCCGCCTGGGAGTACCTGCCCAGTGGCCGG
This sequence comes from Nocardioides mesophilus, assembly GCF_014395785.1. GTDB lineage: Bacteria > Actinomycetota > Actinomycetes > Propionibacteriales > Nocardioidaceae > Nocardioides_B > Nocardioides_B mesophilus. Next base: position 2,264,861 of record NZ_CP060713.1, read on the forward strand.
TGGGTGCGACACCTCACCGTTCCTCTCGGAGGCGAGACGGACAGCGCGACCCCGTAGCAGCCAGGGGGTGGCGACGGGTGAGTGAAGGCCGCGTGCCTCGACAGCGCCGGTTACCTCAACCCATTGCGGTCTCCGCCGGCAAAGTCGGGCCGGTAGGTAGCTGGAAACTGGAGTTGTGTCCGAAAAGGGCTGGAGCGAAATACCATCGAGGACGTCTTCAAGTGGTCCGGACAGCTGGTTCGAAGGGAAGACGCACAGCGTCTACATGTCTTTTCTGGAGGGAAGATATTGAGCGACGAAACCACGTTTGCCTGGGAGCCCATACGGCGAAGAGCGGCAGAAAGAAAGGCTGCCGGCATGTTTCTGACACTCGTCAGCGGCGAAACCAGTCTCGGTGTGCCGGCACTCCTGGATGAGGCCATTCGGCGAGCCAATGCGGACTTCCACGGTGAAGTGGCTGGTGGCGTAGCCGTTCGGACACCCGATCCAGGCGTAGGGGCGCCGCTGTTCTGGGACGGGCGCAGACGCAGCGCGCTGGAGACTTGGCTCGGCGTCTGCTGTGCCGAGCTCACGAGGGCTGGTCTTGGAGGTCAGCTACGGCCCAGTCGCAGGAGTCGTCCAAAATCAGGGGCACTTGCGGGAGCACCAGCTTCCGCACCCACGGTATTCGTCGGCTACCAGATGGAAGTCTTCCCGCCACCGCATGAGGAGCTGCTTGGGTGGCATGTCGGAGTAGGCACGACTCGCCGCGTTGCCGAGTTCGCAACCAAGTGGGCGAGCCTCTCCGGTGGAGAGTGCTGGGCAGCGTGCTCGGATGAGGCGATGAAGATAGAGGGGTGCTGCGCCGCCGACTTCCTGTGCTCCGCGGCCAGCGTGGCCGAATACGGCGCGACGTTGATCTACCCAGTGGACTCACACAAGTTGACCCACTGCACGATGGCGCCCAGGGGCGAGTTCATTGCCCAATCGATCGAAAGGCCCGGTCATTGGCAAGCACAGGTGGCGGAGCTGGTCGAAGTACTCCTGGCCGCCCCCGAGGCCGCAGACGTTGGGATGATCAAGCGCGCCAGGGAGGAGGCGTCGTCCTGGCTGGAGATTGGGCAGCAGACGAACAAGCCGGCGCGCCTCGTCATCGACTACCAGGCGAGCAGACATCTATGGGATCGATATGTCATTGATGCTCACGGCGTCAACCTGCTCACTGACTATCACTTGGACAACGCGCACGACCTTTCGGATTGGACCGTCGAGGAGGTCAGCCCCGGACGCCATTTGGTCAGCGCGAAGAACCTCGCGTCTTGGTACTCGGGGGGACCGACCCCGTACGACGTGATACAGCGTGCGCGGGCGGATTTCGGGAAGATGATTCTCGACTGGGACACGATTCAGAGCCATCCCGGCCCCTACACCAATCTCAACCCGAACATCATTGGTCGTTGATCGCCAGTCTTCTCAGCTGGTTGCACCAGATCGGCCGCTACAGGCTGTCCACCCTCTCGCATCGACTTCCTGGAGTCGGCCTCCACCGCTGTCGACGACGCTTGAAAACGAGGCCATAGCGACGGTCGAAAACGAGGCCACCCAGACAGATTGGATGGGTGATCTCTGTGGAGGATTGGGCTCTGATCCGGCGGCTGGTCGCGGAGGGTGTTCCGCAGCGTCAGGTCGCGAAGGATCTCGGGGTGGGGCGAGCGACGGTGGCGCGGGCGTTGGCCTCGGATCGGCCGCCGAAGTACGAGCGGCCGGCGGTGTCGACGTCGTTCACGCCCTTCGAGCCGCACGTGCGGCAGCTGCTGAAGGATCATCCGGGGATGCCGGCCACGGTGGTTGCCGAGCGGGTCGGCTGGACGGGGTCGATCACGTGGTTCCGCGACAACGTCCGTCGGCTGCGGCCTGAGTATCGTCCGGGCGACCCCGCGGGTCGGTTGACGTGGCTGCCGGGTGATGCGGCGCAGTGCGACCTGTGGTTCCCGCCGCGGAAGATCCCGCTCGAGGACGGCAGCAAGGCGCTGCTGCCGGTCATGGTGATCACGTGCGCGCATTCGCGGTTCATCCTCGGACGGATGATCGCGACCCGGCACACCGAGGACCTGCTGCTGGGGATGTGGGAGCTGCTGGGGCAGCTCGGTCGGGTCCCGCGGCGCCTGATCTGGGACAACGAGTCCGGCATCGGCCGCGGCAAGCGGCACGCCGAAGGCGTCGGCGCGTTCACCGGCACCCTGGCCACCACGCTGCAGCGCCTGAAGCCCTATGACCCCGAGTCGAAGGGCATCGTGGAGCGACGCAACGGGTTCTTCGAGACCTCCTTCATGCCCGGGCGTGATTTCACGTCACCGGCGGACTTCAACATCCAGTTCACCGACTGGCTGAGGATCGCGAACGGTCGCGTGGTGCGCACCATCAAGACCAGGCCGGTCGATCTGCTCGACGCCGACAGGGCCGCGATGCTCCCGTTGCCGCCAGTGCCCCCGGCGGTCGGGTGGCTCAACCGGGTCCGGTTGGGACGTGACTACTACGTCCGCGTCGACAGCAACGACTACTCGGTCGACCCGGCGGTGATCGGCCGGTTCGTCGACGTCACCGCGGACCTGTCCAGGGTGCAGGTCCGCCACGAGAGGCGTCTGATCGCCGATCACGACCGGGTCTGGGCGCGTGGCATGACCATCACGGACCCCGCCCACGTTGCATCGGCCCAGGTGCTGCGTGAGGAGTTCCAGCGCCCCCGCCCGGCGGCCGACCCAGATGAGGGGCTGGTGCGGGACCTGGCCGACTACGACCGTGCCTTCGGGCTCATCGACGGCGGTCTCACCGACGGCGGTCTCACCGACGGCGGCCCCGCCGACAGTGCTGACGGTGAGGAGGTGGCGTGATGACCGGTAAGGCGAAGGCCGGCGGGACCCATCACAGCGAGGCACTGAAGCAGGTCACCTACCTGGCGTCGGCGTTGAAGGCACCGCGGATCACCGAGGCAGCCGGCCGACTGGCCGACCACGCTCGTGACGCAGGTTGGACCCACGAGGAGTACCTCGCCGCGGTCCTGGACCGTGAGGTCGCCGCACGCAACGCGTCCGGTGCCCAGCTGCGGATCCGGGCCGCCGGGTTCGGGTCGAGGAAGACCATCGAGGAGTTCGACTGGGACGCCCAACCCGCGGTGCGTCAACAGATCGCCGCACTCGCATCGGGTGGGTTCCTCACCGAAGCCCGCAACGTGGTGCTGCTCGGTCCGCCCGGCACCGGCAAGACCCACCTAGCCACCGGCCTGGGCATCGCCGCCGCGCACCACGGTCACCGGGTGCTGTTCGCGACCGCGACCGAGTGGGTCACCCGACTCACCGACGCCCACCGCGCCGGCCGGCTACCCCAAGAACTCACACGGCTGCGGCGCTACGGCCTGATCATCGTCGACGAGGTCGGCTACCTACCGTTCGAGCAAGACGCCGCGAACCTCTTCTTCCAGCTCGTGTCCAGCCGCTACGAACACGCCTCGCTGATCCTCACATCCAACCTGCCCTTCAGCGGCTGGGGCGGTGTGTTCGGCGACCAGGCCGTCGCCGCGGCCATGATCGACCGCGTCGTCCACCACGCACACGTGCTCACCTTGAAGGGCGCCAGCTACCGGCTACGCAACCGCGGGATCGACACCCTGCCCAGCATCAGAACCCAAGACACGGCAGACTAGAAGACACGAACCGGTGGCCTCGTTTTCGAGCGTCGGATCGGCCTCATTTTCGAGCGTTGCCGACAACCGCACCTGCGTCATCGACGCCCTCCTGGAGGTCTCGCCAGTGGAGTACGTACGGCGTCCACGCGCCTCCACGGAGTCACCGACGGTTTGTCTCAGCTATCTCCAGCTGAGTCCATGCTCACCGCTGGGCAGAACGTCGTGGAACGTCAACGACTTCGCCCTGCTGGCGATGCTCGGCCTGCTCGGGACGCGCATCGTCGAAGCGAGCCGGCATCAATATCCGCCACACCTTCGTCCCCACTATGCTCAACGCCAGCAGGTCGACCCGGGAACCATGCGGAATCGGTGTCGGCTCGCGTGACGCAAGCTCGTGAGACCACGGGTTCGGTCGTCAACGCGTCCCGGGCACCCAGCGGACGCAGTAGGCCTCGTGGTGCAAGCGCGCCGTTGAGGTGCCGAGCTCCGCGCACGCCCGAGCCATGATCGCCCGAGAATCTTCGAGCTTCGTCCGTCGTGCCTCATCGTCGAGCCGGATCACGGCCGAGTTGGTCGCGAGGTAGTCACAGAAGTGCTCCGGCGTCACGCTCCAGCCCCACGGGAACGCCTCGACCTCGGTCTCGTCCCGAGGGAACGGATCCTCATCAACGCGGCCGGACGAGGTGTCTTCTTGGAGGCCCTTCCCGTCGGGGTCGACGCCTGCAAGGTCGTACTCCCAAGGCTGGATCGGTGTCACCTTGTTCCAGACGAGACCGAGCCAGCCGCCCGGCCGAAGCACTCGCCGCACCTCCGCGATGGTGGCCTGACGGGGGAACCAGTGCCAGGCGTCGGCGCTGAGCACCGCGTCCACGCTGTGGTCGGGAAGCGGGATCTGGTCGGCACCGCTCTCGTGCCGATGGGCCGCGGGGAACTGGGTCCGGAGCACGCGCAGCATGCGCGGATCGCGATCGACTGCGTGCACCGTGGCACCGCGACCGAGCAGCGCGCCGGTCAGTTGTCCGGTGCCGGCCCCCAAGTCGACGATCGTCGTTGCGTCGCGCGCAAGCCAATCGACGGCCTCGTCCGGATACGTGGGACGCCACCGGGCGTACTCTTCGGCGACCTCGCCGAACACCAGCGCCCGGTTCAGGTTCAAATTCGTCACCGCATCACTCTGCTGGCCCGGAAGGCCCAGTGCCAACGGGACACGCGGGGATTCAACGCACCTGCGGTCGGCGTCACCGAGCGGATTGTGGCCATGAGCGGAGCCCGTCAGGATCCGGAGCGTCCATGGTTGCTGCGACGATGAGATTGTGACGGCGAGACTCAAGCGACGGCGTCAGCACGCCGGGAGCGTCATGACGGCGGTGACGCAATGGGCCAGTGCCCAGGCCGATGTCTCAGGTTTGGCTTTGGTCGGTTCCTACGCGTGCAACCGCCCACGGATGGGCAGCGACGTTGACCTGGTCCTGCTCACGAACAATCCCGCCAAGCACAGTCGTGGTCTCGACTGGGTAGTCTCCTTCGACCCAAGAGCAGAGTTGATACGTGATCAGATGTGGGGACCACTGAGAGAGCGCCGGGTGCGACTGCGTAGCGGCCTCCAGGTCGAGCTGGGGGTCGTGCCGCCTTCATGGGCGGCCATTCCCCTCGATTCCGGTACCAAGAAGGTGCTTAGAGACGGGTGTCGGATCCTTCACGACCCTGATGGGATCTTTCGGGCGGCCTTGGCGAGACTGTGATCGGGGGTGGCGCTCAACCGACACTGGCTGTCATCGGCATTTGAGTGCTGCACCCTGTGAGCGCCGATCGGGATCTTGCCTGGGAAGCAGCGAGATCCACTCTCCGCCTTGTCCCGAGAAAGCTGGCGGCCTTCCCCAATGAGTCGATGGTGAAGAACCTACAGGCCTGACACGATGACCCCCGCGTCGACGCAGTCATGGCCCCGTGTGCAGGAGATGGTGGTCCGTGCCACCGAGATCGAAGGCCTCATGGTGATCCGGATGCGTCAGGTCGAGGACGAGCGGGGCACGGTCCGCGAGTTCTACCGCGAGTCATCATGGCTATCGGCGGGTCTGCCGAGCCTGGGACCGTGGCTGCAGGTGAACCTGACCGAGACCAGACGGGGCGCCGTGAGGGGGCTTCACGCTGAGAGCATGCACAAGCTGGTAGCCATCGCCTCGGGACAGGCCTTCGGCGCCTACCTCGACCTCAGGGCCGGATCTCCCACGCGGGGAAACGTGGAGCAGCTGCGTCTCGCACCAGGAACCCAGGTGTTGGTCCCCCAAGGCGTGGCCAACGGCTTCCAGTCTCTGAGCGCTGGTGGTTCGCAATATCTGTACTGCTTCGACCACGAGTGGGTCGCCGGCATGGCAGGCGTCGCGATCAGCCCCCTCACCGCCGGCATCCAATGGCCTCTCGCCATCGACGCGGATGACCGGTCGCAGGTATCCGCCAAGGATCAAGCGGCGCCACCACTGACCGAGCTCCCGCCAAACTGACCGGACACCGCCTTGGTGCAGCCAGGCTGCGCCGGTGCGGCACACACATCATTCACCCGCCGACGGCACCGTCCGTCGCCTCGCGCAACAAGTCGAGATGACCGCAATGCCGTGCGGTCTCCTGGATCATGTGGATCATCGCGTAGCGCAGGGTGAAGTCCATGCCGTCGCCGCGGGCGGCATCGTCGAGGTGGAAATCAGCGACCGCGCGGCGAGATCTCGCGCACTCCTCGACGTAGTCGGCCACGATCGTCACGAGCGTGTCGCCGGGCTCGATCTGGAAGTTGCCGTGCAGGTCGTCGTCGGTCCACGGCCGGGTCACGTCGAGGTCCGCGAAGTCGATGCTGAACCAGTACCGTTCCGTTCCGGTCAGGTGCTTGACCACGGTGGCTGGTGTCAGCGCAGAGGGCGGGACGGTCGCGGTAAACGCTTGGTTGTCGGTCAGACCGGCCACCTTGTTGACCACCGTTGCACGGTAGAAGTCGAGCATGCTCTCCAACATCGTTCTGTCGGAGCCGCGCTGGAGCGGCTGTGTACGCGCCACCGGCCTCACATCGCTCATTCAGACAGGCTAGGCAGTCTCCGCGCATCCACCCAGCGGTTTGCGGCTACTAGTTCCATTGACCATGTCCGGCTGATCACCGCGGAGTACGGCCAGCCAAGAGCGCGTGCTGTAGTCGGCGAGTACCGCCCGGGCGATGACGCTCTAGTGTCTTGGCGGTGCGCATTGTTCTGCTGGGAGACAGCCACCTCTCTCGCATCCAGCGCGAGCTCCCTCGTCTCGGCGAGAGAGTATTGAATGCGGCAGTCGGCGGCGCCACCGTGCTCGATCTCGAGCAGCAGGGTGATGATGCGCTCCTGACAACCGACGACGTCGTCGTTGTCTCCGTTGGCACGAACGATGGCGCACCGTGGAACAAGGTGCCGGTGAGCGTCTTTCACCGCACGCTGAAGGATTTTGTGGTCAGCCGCCCGGTCCGGCTGTGGGTGGTGATGGCTCCACCTGGTGTGGACGAATCGAGACTCGGCACGGGGAAGCGAACCAACGCGGTGTTGGATGCGTATCGGGGTGCGACCGCCGCTGTCGCCGAATCAACCTCCGCCCGGCTGATCGACTCCCGCGCCCTGCTCCGACCTCATGGTTCTCGAGCGTTCAACGGGGACGGTGTTCACCTCAGCGGCGTTGGTTATCGGCTGCTGCTGCCTGCCGTCGCGAAGGCTGTCTGCCTCGAGAGCTGAAGAGTCCCCCATCTCCCAGTTGCGAGTGGATGGCGGCTAGATCAGTTCAAGGATCAGCTGGATGACCTGTCGGACGCCTCGATCTCCTCGCGCCGCTCCCTGAGGAACTCGGCGAGGAGCGGTGGCCTCCAGGCGGCCGTCGGGCTCCGCCCACCGGCGGAAGGACGCATATCTGAGTGGGCGCCTTCACTCGCCACTAGCGTTCTACGGGTGAGCCGGAACATCTACGAACTCATCGAGACAGTGCTTGCCCTGCCGCGTGCTGAGCGGGCCGTGGTGATGGAGCGGCTGAAGGAGAGCCTCGAACGGCCAGATGTGCCCGGCGGCATCATCGTGGAGCCACATCACCTCGTGGAGCTCGGCGCCAGGTACGTCTTTCCGAAGAACCGCCGCTATGAGCGGGAGACCGTGACCTTGTCGTCGAAGGCCGGGCCCACGCTGTCGACGAGATGGGGAGCACTCGCCATCGCCGACCCCTGGTTCCCCGAGACTGCGCCCACCACCCCCGCGATCGGCATGGGTGCGAAGGACTACCCGACGGCCGTCACCGTGATCACGCGCACCCGCACCGAGACCGGCGCGGGCGAGGTGGTGCCGGTGGCCGCCACGGTCGGCACGGTCGCCGGTGTGGCCACGTGGCAGCCGCTCGCCGACGATGGCCAGTTCCAGCTCGACTCCGACTCCTCGCTCGGAGCGTTCTACGAGATCACCGACGCGGCCGTCCTGCAACCGCTCTTCGCGGACGACCTGTACATGCAGGGTATCTTCAATCGGGCGCTTGAAGAGTCGATCGTTTCGATGGAGGCCGATGGACGGACGCTGGCGGCTGCGTTCATGTGTGGCAAGGACCAGCACCCGGCGTGGGTGGGGTACGACGCGAACGGTGTCGCGGTCGCCGTGCTTCTCGACTTCGGCCTGCTCTCACACGCGCAGGGCCGCGAGGACGAAGTGACTCGCTGACTCGTGGCGCGAGCGCGACCTGGCGAACCCCGTTGAGTCAGGTGACGTCGAGGCCCAGGTCGTCGAGCCCGCAGCGGGCGTTTGCGAGGCCACGCTCGTTATCGGCCTGCTCCACGCCGCCCGTGAGATCGTGCGCGGCCAGCCGCCACGCGAAGTACGCTCCCTGCACGGCCCACCGGAAGCGTCGGAACGCGTCCAAGAGCTGCAGCTCGCCGGCAACCTGCGGGCCCAGCGCTTCGTAGATCATGAGGAACGCCCGAGCTCGCACGGGCCCACCCAGATACATCACTGCGGACGCCACGTCGTACAGAACCGGCCCCCGCTTCGCCCCGGCCCAGTCGATGAGACCGGTGACCCCGGTGATGTCGTCGTGGACGAACGCCTCGGGAGCCGGGTCCGTGTGGAGCACCGACCAGGTGACGGCCATCGGGTCGGTCTCGGCGCGTACCCCCTCGATGGCGCGACCCAGCCAGGCGTGGGCGTCGACACCGGGCAGCCGCAGCGAGAGCCAGTCCGCCTGGAAGGTCGCCGTCCTTGACCCCAGTTCCGGCATCCCAGCCGTGTGCACACCAGCGAGCGTCTCGGCGATCCAGCGCTGCTCCTCGTCCGACTCGCCGTCGAGCTCACGGCCGGGCACGTGCTCGAGTAGCGCCAGGGCGTGCTCGACCAGCACGAGCCTTCCGTCGCGGGTCGGCACCGGCGGTCCGGTGACGAAGCCGGCCCTGGCGAGTGTCGCGGCGACCTCGCCGCCGGCGACCAGGTCGGCGACGGCCGAGGGCGGGACTCGCTTCGCGACATAGGTCGAGCCTTGATGCTCGACCAGCCAGGTCTCTGAATTCATTCCACCCCCAAGGGGTTTCACCTCGGCGTCAGGCATGCCCCAGAACTGGTGCAGCAGCTCGCAGGTGTCCGTCATGCGCGCCACCCTGACACGGTCGCTGGGGCCACGCACCTTCATTCCGGCACGTCAGAAGGTTCCCCTGCGCTCGCGGCTCAGGACGTTCTGAGAGCTGCTGACTTCAGGGAGTTGGGTTGATGAGAAGGGCCCGGTTGCGATCTTGATCATTCGCTCCACGACGTCGCCGCGCTGGTTGGACAGGAGTCCATCTCCGTCGAGCATCGCGTGTGGCGCGATGAGTCTGGTCGAGTTGAAGGGTCGACCTGGACGACACCGCATCCATGAAGGAGCAGCGCAGTGAAGCAGATGGTCCGAGTGCACAACTTCAACGTGTCCAGCGACGGCTATGGCGCCGGCGACGGGCAGAGCCTGGAGCGGCCGTTCGGCCACGCCGACCCGGCGGCGCTGTTCTCCTGGACTGGCGCGACGGCGAGCTGGCCCACGCGCACCGAGCCCGGCGGCAGCCGAGGACTCGACGACTACCTCGTCCGCGACTTCCACCGCAACATCGGCGCCGAGATCATGGGCCGCAACAAGTTCGGCCCTCAACGCGGCCCCTGGGCTGACCACGGGTGGAAGGGCTGGTGGGGCGAGGAGCCGCCGTTCCACACCCCGGTCTTCGTCATGACCCATCACGAGCGACCGTCCTTCTCGCTGTCCGACACCACTTTCCACTTTGTGAACGGCTCTCCTGCCGCGGTGCTGGAGCTCGCGCTCGAGGCCGCCGACGGCAAGGACGTCCGGCTGGGCGGTGGCGCCAACACCATTCGACAGTTCCTGGACGCCGACCTGATCGACACGTTGCACGTCGCGGTCGCCCCCGTCGAGCTCGGTCGTGGATCCCGGCTCTGGAACTCACCGGACGACCTCCTCGACTGGTACCACCGCGACATCGTGCCCAGCCCGACCGCCGGGGTCGTGCACCACCTGTTCTGGCGACGGTGACCAGTGCGGCGGGCGACTCCCCGGCGCGGAAAAACCAGGAGAAAACCGCAGCCGATCCCGCATAGCGTGGTCGCATCATGACCGCGCTCACCACCGAAACCGTCACACCGGACCAGCAGCGCCCGCCGCAGGAGGGGTCCGACCCGTCCCGCAGGATCGACACGTCACGGATGAAGAGCCCAGTGGCGATGGCCGCGCTGGTCGCATCCGCGGTGGGAGCCGTCGGGATGACGCTCGGCACCGTCGTGGCCGGGAAGCTCGCCGAGGACCCGACCCGGAGCCTGGTCTGGTTGCTCGCGATCTGCGTCGTCGGTGCCGCCGTGGTCGACACGTCCGGGAAGATCGCCTGGGTCGGCTGCTCGGACCGCGCGGAGGGCCGGCTGCGCGAGGACCTCCTCCAGGCGGCGCTGCGTCAGCCGCTGGCCGCGCTGAGCGAGCAGGCAGTGGGCGAGATCCTCGATCGGATCGACGACGACTCCCACGAGGTGGGCAACCTGGTTCGGTGGCAGATCTGGATGCTGGCCCGCACCCTGTTCGCCACCCTGCCGATGTGGGTGGTCGCCGGGGTTACCTGGTGGCCTTCCTTCATCCTCTTTCCGGTGCTCGCCGGCGTCACGTGGTTCGCCATCCGGTCGCTGCTCGGTGAGATCGCGCGCCGCAAGGTGGTCGAGGAGATGGCGTGGACCGACCACGCGGCCGTGCTCGAGGAGGGGATCGCCGGGCGCGATGACCTGCGCACCAGTCTGGGCCAGGCGCACGTGCTGCGGCGCGTCGCGTGGCTCTCCGCCGACGTGCACGCCAAGTTCAAGGCCGTCGTCGACATCGAGAGCCGCCTGGTCCGACGGGCCGGCGTCCTGCTCCACGCGCTGCTTGCGGGCGTTGCGGTCGCCGGGGTGGCGCTCGCGTCCGGAGGCAGCCTCTCGGTCGCCGAGCTGGTGACGCTGTTCCTGGTCACCTCGACGTTCGTCGGCCAGATCGCGATGGTTGCCAACCACCTGCCGGACCTGCAGGCCGGCCTCGGAGCCGTCATCCGACTGCGGCAGATGCTCGCCGTCCCGCCCGAGCCGGAGGGAGGGAGCCCGCTGTCCGAGGGACCGCTGGACCTGGAGCTGCGCGGTCTTCGGTTCTCCTACGCGGAGGGGACGTTCGCGTTGCAGGGGATCGACCTGCAGGTCCCCGCGGGCCAGACCGTCGCCCTGGTCGGCCGCACGGGCTCGGGCAAGTCGACGCTGGCTGCGCTCGTCTCGCGCGCGATGGAGCCGCCACGAGGGACGGTGTTCCTCGGCGGCACCGACGTCCGGGAGCTGGACCTCCAGCGCCTCCGGCGTTCGGTCGGGGTGGTCACGCAGCGCACGGAGATCCTCGCGGGCACCCTCGCGGAGAACATCACCCTCTTCGCCGATACCCCGCGCAGCACGGTCGAGGCGGCGGTGGCGGAGCTGGGCCTGGACGGCTGGGTCGCCGGGCTGCCCGACGGCCTCGACACCCTGCTGGGCCCCGGCGGCACGACGCTCTCGGCCGGCGAGGAACAGCTCGTCGCCTTCGCCCGCCTTCTGGTCCGTGACGTGCGCGTGGTCGTGCTCGACGAGGCCACCGCGCGCATGGACCCGCTCACGGAGCGCCGCGTGGTGGCGGCCGCCGACCGGTTGCTCGCGGCCCGGACCGGCATCCTCATCGCCCACCGGCTCTCCACTATCGAGCGGGCACCGCTGGTCGCCGTACTCGAGCGCGGGCGCATCGTCCAGCAGGGCGCCCGCACGCAGCTCGCCCTCGCGACCGGACCGTTCCGCGACCTGCTGGAGGCCAGCCACACCGAGCACGGTCACGACCATCCCGCCGGGGACGGCATTGACGCCAAGGGCGTCGTCGCGGCCGAGCTCTCCGAGGCGGACCACACCGGTGTCGGCGGCCGCCGTCGCTCCGGCCCGCCGCCGCAGATCGAGGACGTCGGCACGGGTCCCTCCCTGGCGCGCGGCATCGCGCACGCGTTGGCGGTGCGTCCGGCCTGGGGTGCGTTGGGAGCTCTCCTGTTCCTGGTCGTCTCCCTCGCCGGCGCGCAAGGGGCCGTCACCGGGCTGCTCTGGGGACGCGTCGTCGAGGACCTTCAGCGTGGCGGCAGCCCCACGTGGCTGACCGGCGCGGTCGTGGTGAGCCTGCTCACTGCGCCCGTGCTGCTGGCCAACGCCTTCGGGCGCTACCCCCGTTGGTGGATCGAGGTGATGCTCCGGGCCCGGATGGCGGTGCTCTACGGCCAGACCCGGCAGCGCCGTCTGGTGCGGACTCCGCCCGGCGAGGTCGTCGCACGCTCGATGGACGCCGACCGCTACGCGCGGTACGCCGACCGTTGGGTCGACTTCGTCAACGGCCTGATCATCGCCGGCGTCACCGCGCTGCTCGCCGGCACCTGGCTGGCCGGTGCGGTGCTGCTCGCCGTGATGGTCGCCTCGGCACTGGCCTCGACGCTAGGCCGGCCCATCGCGGGCCGCTCGGCGGCAGCCGCGTCCACGGCGCGGGCGGGGTTCGGCCGCGCCCTCGTCTCGGCGCTGGACTCCGCGCGCACCGTGAAGCTGGCGGCCGCCGTCCCCGAGGTCCATGCTCACCTGCGCCGCGTGGACTCCGGACGCGTCGCTGCGGCGGTGAAGGAGCACCGGGTCCAGGCCTTCCTCGACGGCGTGCCCATGGTCATGGTGCAGTGCGGCGTCGTGGCGGCCTGGGCGATCTACTTCTCGGGCGGCTGGAGCCTCGCGATCGCCCTGCTGGTGGCCAACGCGGTCGGCGGCTTCGACTGGTTCGGCCGGGTCGCCGGGATGGTCGTCACAGAGGCGCCGGGGACGCGCGCCTGGCAGAAGGAGACCAGCCGGTTCGCGGGCGGCGCCGACCTGATGGACCTTCCGTCGCGGGTGGACCTCGTCAGCGGGGACGCCCCGGAACCCGAGCCGGTCCAGCGCGTGTCGCTGGAGCGCCTCGAGCTCTCCGGGTTCTCGGCGGTCCACGACGACGGCACGATCGGCGTCAGCAGCGTCGACCTCACCGTGGAGGCCGGCGAGCTGGTGCTGCTGGTCGGGCAAGTCGGCTCCGGCAAGTCCAGCCTGCTCGCCGCGCTCGCCGGCCTGATCGAGCACTCCGGTGCGCTGCTCTGGAACGGTCGGGAGGTCACCGATCCCCAAGCGTTCCTCCGGCCCGCGCAGGTCGCCTACGTCGCCCAGGTGCCGCGGGTGCTGTCCGGCAGCTTCTCCGACAACGTCCTCCTCGGCCACCGGCGGGACTTCGACGACCCGGTCTCCGACGCCCGGTTGGCACGCGACATCGACGAAGCCGGCGGGAAGGACGCCCTCGTCGGGCACCGTGGCGTCCGGCTCTCCGGCGGACAGGTCCAGCGGCTTGCACTCGCACGGGCGCTGGCTGCCGACGCCGAGCTGCTCCTGGCCGACGACGTCTCCAGCGCCCTCGACGCCGCTACCGAGATCGAGCTGTGGGCCGCCCTCCGGCAACGGCGGACCACCGTGATCGGTGCTACCGCGAAACGGGCCGCGCTCGCTCAGGCCGACCGGGTCGTGGTCCTCGTTGGCGGCGAGGTGGCCGCGACCGGCCCCTGGCGCGAGCTGGCAGCTGCGTGGAGTCACCTCGCGGGCTAGTCCGGGTCTCCGAGGCTTGCATTCGCCTCCCTGTCGCGGCGGAAGGACGCACCTCCGGCTGGGCGGTGAGGTTGGCGGCGCGTCCGAGGGAGAGTCCGATCCGCTCGGCTTCTGACGAGGATGGCTTCCTGCGAAAGCCGGGTAACGGGCAGGACTGGAGACACCCGCGGAGGACTGGGACAGGCCAGGCCTGACACCGATTCGCACAGCAGTCCCCGATGCCTCCTCTGTTCTCGACGGGTGCCGCGAGACGCCGTGGTCGGTAGTCTCGAGCCGTGACGAGCGAGCCATCGGACATGTTCGAGGCGATGTACGCGGGCGCGGAGGCGGGTGGGGACAGGCCGCCCTGGGACCACGGCGGCCCTCGTCCACAGCTCGTGGAGTGGGCCAAGGCGCGGAACCTCGCGGGAGGTGGCCGCGAGGCGCTGGTGGTTGGGTGTGGGTACGGGGCGGACGCCGAGTTCCTTGTGTTGCTCGGATTTCGGACCACGGGGTTTGACTTCGCGCCGACGGCGATTGCCGGTGCGCGGCGGCGGTATCCGGCCAGCGAGGTGAATTACCTCGTTTCCGACGTCATGGACCTTCCTCGTGAGTGGCAAGGGAACTTCGACCTGGTTGTTGAGAGTCTCACCGTGCAGTCGATGCCGCCTGAGCAGCACTCAGCCGCCGCACGGAACATCGCAGCGTTGGTAGCACCGGAAGGCACGCTGCTGGTCTTGGCGACCACCAGGGAGGAACACTCCGCGGTGACGGGCCCACCCTGGCCGCTGACCCGTGCTGAGGTCGAGGAGTTTTCGAATGGGGACCTCGTCATTGACCGGCTCGAGCAGATCGAGAACGGCGCTTGGTGGCGAGCCGAACTATCACGTCCACGCGACCATTACGCACGACGCCGCGGCGAGGCCACGTCCGCGAGGGATGTCTCGGCATCTAGCCCCGCTTTGGGTGCGACGCGTTGAGCCCGGCATCGTCCGCAGGATGGCGTCGCCGGTAGGCGGCGAAAAGACGCTGTTCGATCCGCAATCGTGCCAAGGCAGATTTAAGGTCGTGACGTGAGAGAACTCCCCGCCCTCGATGCGACTGACCAGCGCATCCTTGGCAGCCTCCTGGAGAAGCAGACGACCGTGCCCGCCACCTATCCCCTCTCCGCGAACGCACTGGTGTCGGCGTGCAACCAGACGAGCAGCCGCGACCCCGTCACCGACCTCGACCAGCAGATCGTCGAGCGGACCGCGAAGTCGCTCAAGGAGCGCGGGCTGCTGCGGATCGTGTGGTCCGACACCGGGCGCCGGACACTGAAGTACCACCAGATCCTCGACGAGCACCTCGCCCTCGAGCCCGATGAGCGGGCGCTGCTCACGGTGCTGCTGCTCCGCGGCGCGCAGGCGCCGGGTGAGCTGCGCACCCGCACTGAGCGGTTGCACGGGTTCGCCGACCGGGGCGAGGTCGAGGAGTGCCTGCGCCGGATGGCGAGCCGCCCGCAACCGCTGGTGCGCGAACTCGAGCGCCGGTCGGGCCAGCATGATCCGCGCTGGATCCACCTCCTGGGAGCCGCGCCAGAGAAGACCTCAGGCGTGACCGGCCCAGCTGGGAGTGCCGACACGTCGCGCATCCGCGTCACGCAGATCATCGCCGACCTCCACGTACCCGACCTCCCCGCCTCCAGGAGCTTCTACACCGACTACCTCGGGTTAGCCGAAGAGGAGTTCAACCTGGGCTGGGTGGCCCGCCACACGTCGCCGGTATCCAGGGCGACGCTCCAGGTGATGACCAGCGATGCCACCGCGCCCGTGGACCCCGTGGTCACGGTCATGGTCGACGACGTCGAAGCCGCCTACCGCCAGGCACAGGAGCGTGGGTACGAGATCGTGCATCCCCTGACAACCGAGGCATGGGGCGTGACTCGCTTCTTCGTCCGCGCTCCCGATGGCAACGTGCTCAACGTCGTTCAGCAGCACGCAGGCTGAGGGTCTTGGTCATTCGCGGCGGAATGACGGCTCTCCTGACCCTTCCGTGGGTGGTTGAGCGCGCCTGAACGAGCGCACGCCGTTCCCTATCTAGGTTTCTGAGCTGTCTAGGAACAGGAACCACAGAGCGGAGAACGGCGTGCAGAACGCCACCTTATGGCGCGCCCTGCTTGGGGTCGAGAAGACGGTCATCGAGTCGGTCGAGTACGACGAGGACGAGCTGCGGCTCATCGCCCATGTGCGGGCACGTGCCCGGGCACGTGCCCGGTGCGGACGGTGCCAGCGACGGTCGTCGGCCTACGACCGCGGGGAGGGACGACGTCGGTGGCGGGCGCTGGACCTGGGCACGATCCAGGTGTTCCTCGAGGCCGACGCCCCGCGGGTGAACTGTTCGGTGCATGGCCCGACGGTGGCAGCGGTGCCGTGGGCGCGGCACGACGCCGGCCACACCCTCGCCTTCGACGAGCAGGTCGCCTGGTTGGCCACGCAGTGCTCCAAGACCGCGATCACCGAGCTGATGCGCATCGCCTGGCGCACCGTCGGGGCGATCATCACCCGGGTCTGGGCGGACGTGGAGGCCGTGCACGACCGGTTCGCCGGGCTGCGACGGATCGGGATCGACGAGATCTCCTACAAGCGAGGGCAGAAGTACCTCACCGTGGTGGTCGACCACGACTCCGGTCGGCTGGTGTGGGCTGCACCCGGCCGGGAGAAGGCAACCCTGGAGCAGTTCTTCGACGCCCTCGGCGAGGAACGCTGCGCCCAGATCACCCACGTCAGTGCCGACGGCGCGGACTGGATCAGCGCCGTGGTCGCCAACCGGTGTCCGAACGCGGTGCGGTGCGCGGACCCCTTCCACATCGTCAAGTGGGCCACCGAGGCCCTCGACGACGTCCGCCGTCAAGCATGGAACGCCGCCCGCAGCCGACCAGGCGGCCGCGCCGACCGGATCCGATGGTCACGTGGACGCATCCGTCAAGACGCCGCCGGCGCCGCGAAGGCCCTCAAGCACGCCCGCTTCGCGTTATGGAAGAACCCCGAGAACCTCACCACCCGACAGGCCGCGAAGCTGGCCTGGATCGCCAAGACCGACCCCACGCTGCACAGGGCCTACCTACTCAAGGAAGGACTCCGGCTCGTCTTCCAGCTCGGCTACGACGAAGCCGCCAAGGCCCTCCAGGCCTGGATCGGCTGGGCGCGTCGCTGCCGCATCCCGACCTTTGTCGACCTCCAACGCCGCATCGTCAAACATAGGCCCTCGATCCTCGCCGCGATCGAGCACGGCCTGTCCAACGGACGCATCGAGTCGGTCAACACCAAGATCCGCCTGATCACCAGGGTCGCGTTCGGATTCAAGTCACCAGACGCCCTCATCGCCCTGGCCATGCTCAACCTCGGCGGCCACCGACCCGCACTCCCCGGCCGGAAATGACCCACGGATCAGTCAGGAGAGCCGGAATGACGCACACGCGACGCATCGGACCTTGCGTCAGCGTTCCTAGGTCCGTCAGTCGGGAATGCCCGCCCGCGCCTCGAGCTGCTGGCGCTTGAACCCCTCTGTGTCGAGGATCGGCATCGCGCGTGTGATCTGCTCCTTGACCCGGTCCAGCTGCAGTGAGGCGGTATGGGCATCTTCGGACTCCCACAGTTCTGTGATCCAGACGCCATCCGCGTCGGTCTCATCGACCGCGACCAAGTACAGCCGGCACCCTGGCATCGGCTCGCGGTGTTCGCCCTCGGCCAGTATGGCCAGCAGTTCTTCGCGTTTACCAGGCTTGGCGGCCAAGCGTCCATGCAGCATGAACATGCCCGCGAGCCTAGCCCGGTTGCGTTTGGAAGCAGTGGTGTCCCGCGCTCACCGGCGGCGGAATGACCGCACCACGCGTTCATCCACCAACGCGCGATCGTTGGAGCAAACGACAGGCCCCCGGGGCAGCACTCGTGACGCTTCCGGGTGGGGAGATCGGCTGCGCGGTGGCGGCCCCGACTCTAGGGTGCGGGGGGTGGTCCGACTGGGAGAGTGGCCGGCCGACGACCTTGACGGGTTGTTGCGCCAGTGGAGCGCTGCCTGTCTGGCGCGCCTCGGGGTCCTGGAGCGCCCCGTCGAAGCGGCCGCACGCACCGGCAGCCTCCTCCGCCGGCCAGCTACCGAGCCCGCTGTTGCCGCTGTCGAGCGTAGGTTGGGCGTGCATCTTCCGCCGTCGTACCGGCAGTTCCTGCTGCTCTCCGATGGTGCGTACGGCGACACCATGGGTGCCCTGACGACGAGTTCGTATCGGGCGGGTGACTTCGACGAGGCATGGGGCTTCCTTCCGGTCTCTGAAGTCCGTCCGTACGTCGAGGTCGATCCCCACGCGGTCGAGATATGGCTGGAGCTGCAAGACGAGATCGATGCGGCCGATGGTGGGGTCGACCCGACGCCTGTGTTCGAGGGTGACGAGGTGCGTGATCACCGGCCGATGCAGCAGGCGCTTGCCATCGCGCGTGGCTTCGACGCCAACTGCTCGCTTCTGGTCCCGGTCGGCGGTCCTAGTCCCGGCGAGGAGTGGGAGGTCTGGGAAAACTACAAGGAGAGCACCACCCGCTGGTCATCGTTCCGGGCATACCTGCACGACACTGTCGAGGAGCATCTCGGCGTTGATGTGGACGAGGTCGAGGCCTTGCTGCTTGTGGCCGGTGCGGAGTCCGGCGACCTGTCGGCGGTACAGCGGCTGGCGCGGGTGCGGTCGCCGGAAGCCACGGGACTTCTGGTCGATGCGGCACGTCGGGGCGTCGCGCCACACGCCGTGACGCGCGCTCTGGCGCGCATCGGCGGCCCAGAGGTCGTGGCGGTGCTCACGGCGCTGCAGCTCGATTCGTGGCGGCAGCCGTATGTCCACGCCGCTCTGGCGCGGATCGGGACGCCCGAGGCCCTCGACCACCTCGCCGCCGTAGGGGCCTACCGGCACCTCGCCGATCTCGGCGATCCGCGTGCTTCTGCGATCGCCGCCTCTCGGCTGCGTCAAGGTGACGTGTCGGAGGTGGTGGCAGCGGCGGGCTTGCTGTGGCAGCTGCCCGACTCCGCGTGGGTTCCCGACCTGGTTGCTGCCTACGAGCGGGTGCCGCATGACCAAGCGCGCCACGCCATCCTGCACGCCCTCGACGCGTGCGGGGCCGCAGACGAGGTGAGGCGGCGCGCCCCTGACCTGCTCGACGGGGCGTACGGATACCTGGCACGGGCCTTGCTACAACGACTCGCGCCTCCCGAGGATCCGACACAGTCGCCGAGGTCCTGACCCGGACACGATCCAGGCGGAAGGACGCGCCACTGCCCAGCCAGCCCGAGCGCCCGTATGGTGGCAGACAGGGTGTCTGATCGCCCTGGTCGGACAGCCCAACGTCCCCGACGGGAGGGTAATGATGCAGATGAAGTCACCGGTCGCCCATGTGCGCCGCCACCCTGAGGTGGCCATGCCCGGCACACGTGGTCGGAGTGCCCGCGCCGTCGTGCCTCTGACGATCGCGAACCGGACCTGACGTGGTTGGCGATCGCGATCGAAACGAACAAGGGCGAGCACAACAGGCTCGACCACGCGACGCCCTTGGACGGCCCCTGCCGTACGGCGCTACGGGCGTCGAGCCCATCTCCGAAGTACCGCTTTCGCCGGAAGGGACCCTGGCGTACGCTCGCGCTCTGCTGGACCAGGGCCGTCCCTTCGCGGCGCACGAGGCCCTCGAGGTCCGCTGGAAGTCGTGCCCGGACGAGGAACGCGAGCTGTGGCAGGGCCTGGCGCAGCTGTGCGTGGGCCTGACCCACCAGGCGCGCGGAAACGCCGTTGGTGCCTCCCGGCTCGTCGAGCGCGCAGCGGGTCGCCTGGACGCGTACCAGCAGGCTGCCAGTCCGACCTACGGTCTCGACCTCGAAGCGCTCATCGCGTGCGCCCGGGTCCGGGTCCAGGGCGCCTGAGCATCGATACCAGGGGGTCGATCAAGGGATGATGACGTTCATGACCATCGATCACGCCGCCCTTGCCGGGTACGACGATCCACCTGCAGCAGGCGTCCCTTATGAGTGATCCACGACCCTGGCAGGGTGAGGTAGCCGGTAGTCGAGTCTCGCCGCCGACCGTCACCCCGGTTCTCGTAGCCGAGTTGCTCGTTGAGGACGAGCGGATGCCGGTCTACGTGCACGTCATCGACCATCCCGAGGCGCGCGTGGTCGTCGACACCGGCCTGACGCAGCTGCACCCGGCGGTGGCCGACATGGATCCACGCCTGATCCCACTGAACGAGCAGGCTGGCTTCGACCCAGCCAGCATCGACATCGTCGTCAACACGCACCTGCACTTCGACCACTGCGGCGGCAACCACCTCTTCACCGGGAGGCCGATCTACGTCCAGCGCCAGGAGCTCGACGACGCACTCAGCCAGGATGACTACACGATCCGCGAGTGGGTCGACGTCGCCGGGGCGCAGTACGTGCCCGTCGACGGCACGCTCGAGCTGTTGCCGGGGTTGCGGCTCGTCCCGGCGCCGGGCCACACACGGGGCTCGCAGGTGGTCGTCGTCGAGACGGACGGGCGTCGCGTCGTCATCGCCGGCGACACGGCGGTCTTCTTCGCCGAGCTCGACGAGCCGCGCACCGAAGGCCAGCGGCTCGTCCGCGCGCTCGACGCAGCGGAGGTCTGGCTCTCGCACGAGCACGAGCCGTGGCGGCCGCAGGGCGACCAGAACGACTGGTAGCTGAGAGTCCGACAGACGGCGGTTTGCTGCGCTTTCGCTACGCGCCCCTGCAGGCAAGGAGATTCATCACGGGTGGGTGAACACGCCACTCAACTTCGGCGAGCTCTGTTCGTACGCGCGGTGGCTGGTGCGCTGCGTGGATCCTCGGGCCAGGCGTGCTTGGGATAGCGCCCGCGCAGGTCAGCACGCACGCCCGGGTAGCCGTTCTCCCAGAAGGATTCCAGGTCTGCGGTGACGGCGGCCGGGCGTCGCGCGGGGGAGAGCAGGTGCAGCAGGAGCGGGACCCTGCCGTCGGCCAGGACCGGTGCTGCGGTCCAGCCGAAGACCTCTTGCAGTCGCACGGCGAGCACCGGCTGATCCTGGGAGTAGTCGATCCGCACACTCGACCCGCTGGGCACCTCCACGCGCTCAGGGGCCAAGTCGTTGAGCCTTCCCGCCTCCGGCCACGGCACCATTGCTCGCAGGGCGGCAGTCACGTCGATTCGACGAAGATCCTGGGCCGAGCGGACCCGCGCCAGCTGCAGCCCGAGCCAGGAGTCGAGGTTCTGCGTCAGTGCTGCGTCGCTCACGTCCGGCCACGGGTCACCGAGCGCGCGGTGCAGGAAGTCGAGGCGGGCGCGCAGCTTGGTGGCCGCCTCCGTCCAGGTGAGGAGAGCGATCCCCTCGCTCGCGACAGCCTCTCGGATCGCGTCGCTCACGGCGTGCGCGGGTGGATCGCTGAGCGGGGTCGAGCTGAGCTCGATCGCGCCCAACAACGTCCGTCGGCGAGCCAGCACCCGCCCACCGGTCCAGGTGACCTCATCCACCTCGGTCCACAGCGATCCCGCTGCCTCCAGCGCGAGGTCCTCGGTGAGGGGGGCCGCCGCGCGGATTTGGGCCTCAGGTTGCCCGGGCCGTCGCTGTGCGTCACCGACCGCGAGCCACTCCAGTCCGGCCAGCGGCCCCGGGGCGCGCGAGTCGAGCGCCGCGCCTGTCCCAGACGCCATCAGGTAGCTCGACGTATCGGAGCGCTTGCGTGCAATCCGGTCCGGATGCGCCAGAGCCACCACCAGACCCACCGCCACGTCATCGGTGAGTGCTCGGGCGTGGCCCGACGCCCCTGTCCGGTCGCGGGCGGCGCCCTGCTTCGCGACGACCCCCTCCAGCCGGGTGACCTGGCGGCGCCACGATCCTGCCCGCTGGTCAGCGCGCAGCGACCGGAGCGCAGCAACCAGGTCTCCACCGGGGGCTCGCACGTCCTCGCTGAGCATCGCGACCACCTCTGAGGCGCGCCTGGCCCCGACGAGACCAGCCCCGTCGATGAGGGCACGCGCCAGCCTGGGATCGGTCGGCACGCCAGCGATCACCCGGCCCCGCGGGGTGGCTCTCCCGTCCTCGGTCATCGCCCCCAGCCCCACCAGCACCTCCTTGGCCGCCGACAGTGCGTGCACCGGTGGCTGGTCAAGCAGCGCCATGTCGCGGACGTCGTGGCTGCCCCAGCAGGCCACCTCCAGGGCGAACGCCGTCAGATCGGCGGTAGCGATCTCGGGCTCCGGGTGAGCGGCCAGATGCGCGTGCTCCGCCTCGGACCAACAACGCAGCACCGTGCCCGGCCCCAGCCGTCCGGCCCGCCCCGCCCGCTGCTCGGCCGCTGCTCGGCTCACCGCGACGGTGACCAGAGAAGCCAGTCCACGACGGTGATCGGTGCGCGGCTCACGCGAGAACCCCGCATCCACCACGACGCGCACCCCGGGCACCGTCAGCGACGACTCGGCGACCGCGGTCGAGACGATCACTCGTCGACGCGGGCCCTCGCTGAGCGCACGATCCTGCTCGGCGCCGGACAAACGTCCGTGCAGGGCGTGCACGGACGCGTCCACGCCGGCAAGGCGACGTACGGTCGCCTCGACCTCCGCGACACCCGGCACGAAGACCAAGACGTCCCCCTCGTGCCCGACCAGCGCACGACGCACCGTCGCTGCGACATGGTCGTGAAACGCCGGGGTGATCCCCCGGTCGTCGGTGCGGCGCACCCCCGCAGGCAGCGGGCACCAAACCGTTTGGACCGGGTGCAGGGCACCCGGGACGCGGATCACCGGAGCGCCCCAGAGATCGTCGGGCCCATCGGGATCGTCACCTCGCCCGAGCAGGGCGGCCGTCCGTTCGGCCTCGACGGTGGCCGACATCGCCACCAGGGACAGATCCTCACGCAGATTCGCCCGGACGTCGATGAGCAGCGCCAAGGTCAGGTCGGCGTCGAGGTGGCGCTCGTGCACTTCGTCGAGCACGACGGCCCCGACGCCAACCAGTTCGGGATCGTGCTGGATCCGCCGAAGCAGCAGACCGGTCGTGACGATCTCGACACGTGTACGTCGACTGCTGCGTCGGTCCCCGCGCACTGAGTATCCGACCGTCTCGCCGACCGGTTCGCCCAGCAGATGCGCCAGCCGACGGGCAGCAGCGCGGGCAGCGATGCGGCTGGGCTGCGTGACGACGACCCGTCCGACGACGACCTCGGCGACCGCGGGCGGGACCAACGTCGTCTTGCCGGTGCCCGGCGGGGCGTGGACCACCGCGACTCCGCGAGTGCGAAGCGCCTCGACGAGAGCGGCCAGACCTGCGGTGACCGGGAGGTCGGGCGGCGCGGCGAGCAGGTTGCGCAGCGGGTCAGACACTCCTGCAGTGTGCCTGACGCGCATCTGCAGACGAGGCTGCGGGACACCCGCCTACGCACCTGACAACCGAGAAGGCTGACCCTCTTTCCGCAGCCAGATCCGCAGCGGACCCACGGGCTCGAAGCCATGGCGGACGGCGACCGCCAGGTCCTCGCCCTGTTCGTAGCCGACCACAGGCAGGGTGGGGAACAGTTCGTTCGCGGCGTGTAGTACGACCGGCCAGGCCGCGTCACGGCCGCCGTCCAGCGCAAAGAGATTGGTGATTCCGACCACCTGGTCGCTGCGGCTCGCAACCGCTCCGGCCACCAGCCGACCGTCGACGGACTGTCCGGCGAGCACGAAGGTGGCTGGGTCGTCGAGCAGGGCGGGCCGGAAGAGATCCGCGTTGCCGTCCCCGTTGTCCCAGGCGAGCGCCCAGACGCGCAGCGTGTCCGGGGTGCCGACCACGGTCCAGTCAAGATCCGACGAGGTGGTAGGCGCACGCGCCGGTCGGTGGATCCACTGTGCCTCGAACAGCACCCGGAAGCCTGCCGTGACCAGGTCGAGGTCGGCGAAGCTGTCCTTGACGGAGGCGCCGGCTGCGGCGGTGTCGATCCGGGCCAGCAGTTCGGCCCGGTCGGCGCTCGGCACCAGCGTCACCGCGTCAGGGTAGTAAAGCGGCGTGCGAGCCGGAGCGGCCCAGGCCTGCGCCCCGAACTCACCCGCCAAGCCGTGCGATCGACTCATCGTGGCGCACCACTCGGCGTTGTTGCGGGCGGCCGCCCGGACCAGAAGCTCCCTCGGCGTCGTCACGAGTGATGATCCTGACGGGCCCGGCCCGGCGCGTCGAGCGCTTTCTGCCACGTGCACCAGCGCGTGCGCTTCTTCGAGCTCGTGTCCTAGGGTCGATTCCGTGAGCTCGCTCGAGTCCTGGACCGTCGGCAGTCACACCTCCGACGGAGTCACTCACCCGACGTACCGGAAGGGCGCCGGGCCGGGGGTGATCGTGATCCACGAGATCCCTGGCATCACGCCGGCGGTGCTGGAGTTCGCCGAGGACGTGGTGGCCCGGGGGTTCACCGTGGTGATGCCGTCGTTGTTCGGTCGGGCCGGGGCCGAGGCCACGGTGCTCGAGACGGTCCGGAGCGTCGCCGGCGTGTGCGTCAGCCGGGAGTTCACGATGTTCGCACTCGGGCGGACCACCCCGGTCGCCACCTGGTTGCAGTCGCTGGCGAGTGAGCTGCACCGGGAGCTCGGAGGACCCGGCGTCGGCGCCGTGGGCATGTGCCTCACCGGTGGCTATGCGCTGGCGATGCTCGCCGATGCGCCGGTGGCGGCGCCGGTGCTCGCCCAACCTGCCTCGCCGGCCCCGGTGGGCAGGGCGCGTCGGGCAGACCTCGGCCTCAGCCGCCGCGACCTGGAGTCGGTCAAGGCCAAGGTCGAAGCAGGCTGCCAGGTCCTCGGACTGCGTTATGAGGACGACCCCGCTGTCGGTACGCGGTTCGACACCCTGCGTCGCGAGCTCGGTGACGGCTTCGTCGCGGTGGAGTTCCCCGGGCGCAAGCACGCAACCCTGACCGAGCACCGCCAGCAAGCGGGAGTCGACCGGGTCCTCGCCTTCTTCGAGGAGAAGCTCAAGGCCGAGTCAGCACCCTGATCGAGTGACGGCATGCGGTAAGGGTTCACGCCCCGAGACCGGAGGGGTCAGCAGGGTGCGCCGAACCACCGGCGCAGCCGGCCGGCGAGGTCATGCTGGTCGTCCCCGGCCCAGGCGACGTGCCCGTCCGGTCGCAGCAGTACGGCGGGCACGTCGAGCTCGTCGCTGCGGTCGACGACGTGGTCGACGCGGTCCGCCCAGCCGGCGGCGGAGAGCCGGCCGGTCTGGTCGAGCAGCAGGCCGCGGCCACCGGCCATCAGGTCGTAGAGACGCCCGCTCCCCAGTGCTACGTCGGGCATCCGCCGGCCGACGAGCGCAGCCCCATCGCCGAGGTCGTAGCGGATCCCGGTCGCTGTGACCTTCTCGGTGAGGAGCCGGTTCACCTCGTCGATGTCCATCAGCTCGGCGATGAGGCGGCGTACCGCCTGCGGCCCCGGCTCGGGGGAGAGCAGCTCGGCCTGCACCCGGGTGAGGTCCAGCGCGGCGGCGGCCACCGGCCTGCGTTCGGTCTCGTAGCTGTCCAGCAGTCCGTCCGGGGCCCAGCCCGCTGCTTCGGCGGCCAGCTTCCAGCCGAGGTTGAGGCCGTCCTGAATCCCCAGGTTGAGGCCCTGGCCACCGTGCGGTGGGTGGATGTGGGCGGCGTCGCCGGCCAGCAGCACCCGGCCGGTGCGGTAGCGCTCCGCGAGCCGGGTGGCGTCGCCGAACCGGGACAGCCACCGCGGTGAGTGCACGCCGAGGTCGGTGCCGGCGAGCTCGTGGAGCCGCTGCTTGAGCTCCTCGAGGGTCGGCGAGGTGGTGCGGTCCTCGGCCACCTCGGCGGCCGGGACGACGAAGCGGTACACCCCCTCCTCGTGGGGGGCGGGGCCGAACCGCAGCTGGGTGCGCCGGCCCCCTGCGGCCACCGACTCCAGCGTCCGGGGATCCGCGTCCACCTCCACCTCCGCGAGAAGCCACTCGACCCGGGTCGGCTCGCCGGGGAAGTCGACGCCGAGCAGCTTGCGGACGGCGCTGCGTCCCCCGTCGCACCCGACGAGGTAGCGCGAGCGAAGCCGCTCGCCGTCCGCCAGCTCGACGCTCACCCCGTCGCCGTCCTGGGAAAGCCCCACCACCTCGCAGCCGCGCCGGATCTCGGTCCCGAGCCGGAGGGCGTGCTCGGCCAGCAGCCGGTCGGTGGTGGTCTGCGGGATCCCGAGCACGTAGGCGTGGGCGGAGTCCAGGCTCACCGGCTGCGGCGTGAGGATGCCGGCGAAGAGACCGGCGACCGGGTACGTCCGGCCCTCGGCGAGGAGCTGCCCGAGCAGGCCGCGCATCGCCATGACCTCGATGCTGCGCACGTGCAGGCCGAGCGAGCGGACCTGTCTCGTCGGCGCGTGCTCCTTCTCCAACACCAGGGTTCGTACGCCGTGCAGCCGCAGCTCGCTCGCCAGCATCATTCCCGTCGGTCCGCCGCCGACGACGATCACATCGAACATGAGTCTCCTTCTCCCACAGGTGGCACCCCGACCCGCTGCCCGGCCGCGGGCGGGTCCGGCCGGCGATTCTGCGGCATGAACCGGGTCTTGCCGCAAGGCCCCGGTCCCGCTATACCTTGAGAAGGACGGGGACCAGTCGCCCGCTCGAGCCAGGCCGTCACCTGAGTCGTGAGCACATGTCGGACCGCTGGAACCGCCGCCGGGAGCCGGGTACGCCGGCCGTCCGGTCGCGTTCGCCGCTCCGGCGGCTGCTGCTCGTGGTCTCCACCGCGCAGCTCGGTGTCGGCGTCGCCGGGCAGGTCTGGGCGCTGCGCGACGGGCACCCGTTCGACGTCGCGGTGCTGCACTGGCGAGGACGCCCCGACCGCGTCGGGAGGGACTCCTGGCTCTTCGGCACCGGGCTGTCCGCGCCGGTCGCGATGCTGGTGGCGCAGGCCGGCGCCATCGCCAGGCTCGCAGCCGGCCCGAGCCGGGCGGCCACCGACACGTTGGGCCTGCTGGGCGCGGCGATGGTGCCCGGATACGTCCTCGAGCACGAGTTCCGTGAGGCGACCTCGGCCGGCGGTCGGGACCCGGTCGTCACACCCCTCGTGCTGGCCGGGTCGGCGCTGGCGGCGCTGATGGCCGGCATCGCCGTACGGGACCGCCTCGAGCGCTCACTCGGAGGGGCTGCCTGACCAGCGGACCAGGCCGTCGAGGACCAGGTCGAGCCCGAGCTGGAACTCCTCGGCGAAGTCGTAGCCGGGTCGCAGGTAGTGGGCGGTGGTCATCTCCAGCAGGTGCGGGTACGCGCCCGCCGACATCAGCTCGACGATCGGGGCGGCCATCTCGCCGACGCCGTCGGTGCCCTCGAAGGGCAGGGAGGACTCCTGCACGGCGTACCCGTAGACGAACGCGTCGAGCACGACGTAGGCGTGCGCGGTGCCCTCCGGGGAGAAGCCCGCTGCCCGCAAGGTGCCCAGCACGGCGTCGTGGTGACGGAGCGTCGCGGGGCCGGGCGACCGGCGCGACTCCAGGAGCGGGATCGCCCACGGATGTCGGCGGAGGACCTGTCGCGCCGAGTGGGCACGGCGGCTCAGCTCCGCGCGCCAGTCGCCGCCCACCGTGGGCAGCTCGATCTCGTCGAACACGATGTCGACGAGGCCGTCGAGGATCTCCTCCTTGTTCGCGACGTAGTGGTAGACGCTCATCGGCCTGACGCCGAGCGCGTCGGCGAGCGACCGGATCGTCAGCGCCGCGATCCCGCCGGCGTCGGCCACCTCGACGGCGCTGCGCAGCACCCGCTCCCGGCTGAGGCCGGGGCCCCGCGGCCGGGTCTCGCCGGCTGGATCGGACATGTCGCTCCTGCAGACCGGGGAAGTCCGTACATAGTACGTCGCGCGGGTCGGGGTCCTAGGTCCCTGGTGCGACCGCCCCGGACGGACGCAGCGTGGACGCGAACCGGCGGCCGGGGCACCGGCGTACCGGTGCGGGAGGCGAGGGGGCTCCGTGACACGACGACTGAGGTCGAGCGCCGTCGCCGCCCTGGCCACGAAGCGCCCGCTGACCCCGGCCCGGACCGCCTCTCTGACGCTGCTGCTGACCTACGACCTGATGCTGCGGCCGCGGATGCGGACCTGGGGCAGCACCCGGCAGGAGCGCCGGATGGAGCTGCCCGGTGACGAGGTCGTCTCCGACGTGATGGCGCACTACACCAAGGCGATCACCATCGACGCGCCCCCGGCGGTCGTGTGGCCGTGGGTGGTGCAGATGGGCGATCACCGGGCCGGGTTCTACAGCCACGACTGGATAGAGCGGTTCGTCTTCGGCGGCACCGTCCACTACGTGGAGAAGACCCACTCGGCCACGCGCATCCATCCCGAGCTCCAGGACCTCCACGTCGGGGACCGCCTGGACACCGGCTCGATCGACGGCTTCTCGATCGGCACGCCGGTCAAGGTCCTCGAGCCCGAGCGTGCCCTGGTCGCCGGCATGGCCTGGATCCTGCAGCCGCTGCCCGGCAACCGCACCCGGCTGCTGCTGCGGGACCGCGACGCGGGCTGGCTGCGCGAGCTGGTGCCGAGGGCGTACGTCGTCCCGCGGCTGCTGCTCGGTGCGGTCGACTACCTGGTCGGCGACCCGCTGCACTTCGTCATGGAGCGGAGGATGCTGCTCGGCCTGAAGGAGCGCAGCGAGAAGAGCCTGTCGGAGGGTTCCGGTGTCGGCTGAGCCGGACGACGCGGTCGCGCGCGGCGAGCTCCTGCTCGACGTGATCATGCCGCGCTACGACGTCGCGGTCGTGCACGCACGGGTGTTCCGGGTGCCGCCTCGCGCGTGCTACGACGCGATCGTGAACCTGGACGTCTACCGGTCGCGGCTGGTCCATGCGCTGATCAGCCTGCGTGGGCTGCCCCCTCGGCTGGCGACCCGGCTCCGCGGCGACCCGGACGTGACCGGACCCGACACGACCTTCCGGTTGCGCGACCTGACCGAACGAGGCTGGCTCCTGCTCGGGGAGCGCCCGGGCGCGGAGCTGGTGCTCGGCCAGGTGAGCCGGCCGTGGCGGACGAGGGCCGCCGCCCCGACCGTGACCCCGTCGACCCCCGCGGCCTTCACCGCGTTCGACCAGCCCGGGTTCGCCAAGATCACCGCCAGCTTCCGCGTCGACCCCTACGGACGGGGGTCGATCCTCACCGCCGAGTCCCGTGTCCAGCTCACCGATGCGGCCAGCCGGAAGCGGTTCCGCCGCTACTGGGTGGTCGTGGGCCCGTTCAGCCACCTGATCAGGCGGATCGCCCTACGCCTGGTCTCCCGGGACCTGCGCACGGGCCGCCGTCCCTGACCGCGTGTGAGGCGTGGCAGCGTCACAAGCCCGTGGTCGGCTTCTGCCAGCTGACGAGGTAGCGCCACAGCGGCAGCCGTTCGTAGCGGCAGCCGGGCAGCTCGTCGCGCAGCACCGACCGCGTCTCCGCCCACGTCAGCTCGGGGTCCGCCTTGACCGTCGGCGGGTCCCACGGCGTCATGCGACGCGAAAAGAGCCTGTGAGTCACCACGTCGCGGACCTCCCTGGGTGCGTCCCGCCAGCCGCCGTACCTGCCGAGCCCGAGCACGAGGAGTACGCCGCCCGGTGCCAGCACGCGGACCGCTTCGCCGAGCAGCCGCGCCGGATCGCCGTGGTGGAGAACCATCGACATCGTCACCGCGTCGAAGGTGCCGTCGGCCAGACCGAGAGCGTCCGCCGACGTCGCCGCGAACACCACTTGGCCGGACTCTCGCGGAAGCACCGAGACGTCGACGTCCACCCCGACGACCGAGGCGGAGCGATCGGCCACGAAGCGGCAGAAGGTGCCGTCCCCGCAGCCGATGTCGAGCACCCGTCGCGCGGTGGCCGGCAGACGCGAGCGCAGCAGCGGGAAGTGGTGGGTGTTGTGGTTCCAGCGGTCCGCGAAGGGGTGCCGAGCGGTCCGTGCCATCCGGCCACCCTAGGCGCTGGTCGCGGCGGCCCGTTCGTGGCGCAGGATCGACACCGCGGCGACGATCACCAGCGCGGTGGTGAGCACGGCGACGACGTGCCCGGTCGCCTCGGTGGCGGAAGTGAAGTTGTAGGCGGTGTGCCACGCGGCGACGAGCAGGATGCTGCGCCGCCCGTGCTGGTACATGAACGTGAGCACCACCGAGGCCGCGACCAGACCGACCGCCCATCCCACGACGAGCGGCCCCAGGGACCGGAACGACGCGCTGATCCAGAACAGCGGCAGGTGCCAGCCCGCCCAGATCGCGGCTACCCGGAACGAGGTCGAGGTCAGGCTGTGGTCGCGCAGGAGCCGGTCGGCGGCGAAGCCGCGCCAGCCCGTCTCCTCGCCGATGCCGTTGGCGAGGAAGACCACCAGCACGACGCCGACCAGGCCGATATGACCGACCCCGCCGTAGCGGGCGAACTCGTCCGCACCGGGTATCGGTTCCCCGGTGACCGCGGCGACGACGATCC
This sequence comes from Nocardioides mesophilus, assembly GCF_014395785.1. Taxonomy (GTDB): domain Bacteria; phylum Actinomycetota; class Actinomycetes; order Propionibacteriales; family Nocardioidaceae; genus Nocardioides_B; species Nocardioides_B mesophilus. The sequence goes on from NZ_CP060713.1 coordinate 2,295,118, forward strand.
CGAGCAGTGCGAGCGCGGCGGTTCCGAGCACGACCCACCACCAGCCGGCGCCGACCCGCCATCGGGTCAGCCGCGACCCCAGGTCACGCAGGCCGGCGCCGCGGTCGACGGCGGCGGTGACGACCACGGCCGCCACCGCCGGCCCGGCCAGACCGGGCACGTGCGTCGGCCACGGATCGCCTGCTCGCACCACGTCGCCACGCAGCAGGATCGGCAGCCACCACGCCCAGGACAGCGCATAGGCCAGCACGCAGTAGGCGACGAGCGGACGCTTCATCCGGACTCCCTCGCATGCAGGACGTGGGTTGCCGCAGCCGGGCAGGAAACCGCATCGACCCCCGGGTCGGCGTACGGACCGATGAGTCCGGTCGGCGGCAACGGTCAGACTCGTGGGATCCGTCGAGCAGGAGGTCAGTGGTGGCAGAGAAGGTGAGTGGACCGGCGTCGTACTTCCCCTCGATCGAGAAGAAGTACGGCCGGCCGATCAGCGAGTGGAAGGAGCTGATCCGCGGCTCCGGGCTCAGCCGGCACGGCGAGCTGGTGACCTGGCTGAAGCAGGAGCACGAGCTCGGACACGGCCACGCCAACGCCCTGGTCGCGCACACGCTGCAGGAGGACCGCTCGGCCGGCAGCCCCTGAGGAGCAGCGGAGCCGGCGCCTGCTCGCGCACGGGAGGAACCGGCTCCACCGCCGCGCCTCAGCGGGCGCCCGCCGGGTGGTGGCCCGGCAGCAGCCCGGCGTGGTCTATCAGCTCCACCGCCCACACCACGGCGATCGAGATCATGAAGACCGCCAGCAGCCACTCGGCGGCAGCGGTCTCGGCGAAGATCAGCGCCACGAAGCCCAGGGCCAGGCTGGCCACGGCCAGCGCGCTCTCGGACTTCCCGACCCGGTCCAGCTCGTCGCCGCGCCGGACGACGAAGAAGGCGGCGGCGCCGAGGATCAGTCCGGTGGCCGACATCCCTCGCGGGTCCTTGATGAACGGGATGTCCCCGTTGACCAGGTAGGCGATGTAGGCGGCCGCGACGGCGGCGACCAGCACGGTCGCGATCCAATCTCGTGCCTTCAACTTGTCCATGATTCAACTCCTTTCTGCCTCCACGGTGCGCACCGCGCTCGGGCAGGCAACAGGGCCGAGCGACTCGTCCCGGGCCGGGCCGGCGCGCGGATCGGCGCATAGCGCGCAGCCGCGGGGACCTTCGCCACTGCCCCGGCGGAGAGTCGTCCGGCATCCTCGGAACTGCCGGAGCAGGGAGCGGGGGAGCACGATGAGTGATTTCGGGCCGCTGCCCGCGGTCAGGGCGTGGATGGCCGTGGGACGGTGCGTGGGGATGACCGCGGTGCTGGTCGCCCGGGCACGGATCCACCACCCGCGGGAGCTGGTGGGGCGGGAGCTGGCGTTCGGGGACGGCACCCGCGCCCGGGTCTACCGTGAGACCCGGGTCGACCGGGCGCCGCCGGCAGATCCGTGCGTGCTGGTGGTGGCGTTCCGGCTGCGTCGGGTCCGCGGGTGGGGGCACACTGCGTTCCGCCTGGAGAGCATCCTGAACACCCCGCTCTTCGTGGGCTTCCCGGGCATGTGCACCAAGCTCTGGCTGGCCCACGACGAGCGTGGCGTCTACCGCGGCCTGTACGAGTGGGACGGTCCGCGGGCCGCCGAGGAGTACGCCCGGTCGCTGTGGCGGGTGCTCGCCCTGGTCAGCGAGCCCGGCTCGATCGACTACCGGGTGGTGCCCGGACTGCGCAGGGACGTGCTGCTCGAGGACCCGACGGTGCTGTCGCTCGGCTCCGAGGAGACCGCCTGGTGGCGTCTGGTCGCGGCGGCATGAGCGCCACCCCGGACGTGCTGGTGGTCGGCGCCGGTCCGACCGGGCTGGCCACCGCCCTCCAGGCGCACGACCACGGTGCCGCCGTGCGCGTCGTGGACCGGCGCCCCGATGCGTTCCGGCCCTCGCGGGCCATGGTGATGCACTCGCGCACCCTGGACAGCCTGCGTCCCCTCGGAGTCACCGACGCCCTCCTGGAGCGGGCCGACGTCTCGCCGCGGGCGGAGCTGCACCTGGGCCGGCGGCGGGTGCGGATGGAGCTGGCCGAGCTCGACCTGCCGGACACCGGCTTCCCGCACCTGACGCTGCTCCGGCAGGCCGACGTCGAGGAGGTGCTCGCCGACGCGCTCACCAGCCGCGGTGTCGACGTGGAGCGGGGCACCGAGCTGGTCCACCTCCGCGACGACGGTACGGCGGCGCGCGGCACGCTCCGGACCGACGGGCGCACCAAGCCGGTGGTCAGCCGGTTCGTCGCCGGGTGCGACGGTCCGGCGAGCACCGTCCGGGCCGCCGCGCACATCGGCTGGCGCGGCGGCTCCTACCGCGAGGAGGTGCTGCTGGCCGACGTGGAGCTCGACGGCGACCTCGCGCCCGGCACGCTGCACGCCGTGCCGGCCCGGGAGGGCCTGGTCTTCCTGTTCGCGCTGGGGGAGGGGGCGACCTGGCGGCTGCTGGCCACCCGACCGCACACCGGCCCGGACCCGTCGGCCGACTCCTTCGGCCAGCCGGGCGAGCCGATCCCGGTCGAGGAGGTGGACCGGCTGCTGCGCGACTCGGGGCTGGGCGTCGGGCTCGCCGAGCTGCGGTGGTCGGCGCGGGTGCCGCTGCAGCACCGGCTGGCGGACTCCTTCCGCCGCGGTCCGTCGTTCCTCGCCGGCGACGCCGCCCACGCCCACTCCCCGGCCGCCGCCCAGGGCATGAACACCGGGCTGAACGACGCGGTCAACCTGGGATGGAAGCTGGCGTTCGCCGCGCGCGGCCCGGGCCACGAGCCGCTGCTGGACTCCTACGAGCAGGAGCGCCGGCCGGTGGCGCGCCAGGTGCTGAGCATGACGCACCTCGTCTTCTTCGCGGAGGCGTCGACCAACCCGTTCGCCGGCCTGCTGAGGAGCCGGCTGGTGCCGCTGGCGGCCCCGGCGCTGCCACTGCTGCTCAGCCGTCGGTGGCTGGTGGCCGAGGGGGTCCGGATCCTGTCCCAGCTCCGGGTCGAGCACCGGCACAGCGTCCTGTCCGTCGACGGCACCCCGCCGGCCGATCAGGGCCCCCGCCCCGGGGACCGGCTGCCCGACGAGACGGTGACCTGCGAGGGCACGACCCGGCGGCTGCACGAGGTCATCGCGGCCCCCGGCGTGCACGTGCTGCTGTCCCGCGAGGCCGGCGACCTGGACGGCTTCGCGCTGGGGCCGCGCGTGGCCGTGCACCGGCTCACCAGCCGGCCCGGGCCGGAGGTCGTCGCGGTGCGTCCCGACGGCTATGTCGGCTTCCGCTGCGGACGCAACGACCCGGCCCAGCTGGCCGCCTGGCTGGAGCTGGTCGGCGCGCGCTGACCACCGCGACGAGCTTCCGGCCGCTCGGGACCAACGACACTTCCGCCGCCGGGGCGGCTGCGTAGCGTCGACAGCAGAAGGAGGGTCAGCGATGACGAACGAGCAGAGCTCGCGAGAGACCGTTCTGCGCGAGCAGGCGATCAAGCGTCTGAAGAAGCGGCGCGACTTCAAGGGCCAGCTGCTGGTCTACGTCCTGGTGAACGCGTTCCTGGTGGTGCTCTGGGCGACGACGAGCCAAGGCTTCTTCTGGCCGCTGGTGCCGATGGCCATCTGGGGCATCTTCCTGGTGATGGCCGCCTGGGACGTCTACGGCCGCGACGAGTTCGACGAGGAGACCATCAACCGGGAGATCGAGCACCTCGAGAACCGGCGCTGAGCCGGACCAGCCGGGCCGCCCGCGCACGAAGAGGCGGAGCCGCCCCCTCGTCCCCTGACGTCGGGGGGCGCCTCCGCCGCGTCCTGGGACCGCGGCTGCGTGAGCGCGAACCCTGAAGACACCGGGCCCGTACCCGACTTGTCCGGGTTCATGCCTGGGCGCGGTCGCTGACCGAGCTCCACGCCGAGTGCACGTGGCTGCGCATCACCGACTCCGCCCAGTCCGCGTCGCCGGCGCGGAACGCCGCGACCAGCTCGTGGTGGTGCCCGAGGCTGCGGCGGAACGACTCCGGGGAGTAGTGCGAGAACGTCCGCCAGACCACCGGCACGGTGACCACCGAGGCGATCACCCCGGTCAGCCGGCTGTTGCCGGTGGACTCGAGGATCAGCCGGTGGAAGCGGTTGTTCAGCTCGGTCACCGCGTCCACGTCCGGTGTGGGGCCCTGCGCCGCGTCGTCCATGTCGTGCGCCAGCCGGTCGAGCAGGTCGAGGTCGAGCGTGGCCGAGGTGGCCGCCATCCGGCAGCCCCAGGGCTCGAGCACCGAGCGGAGGCTGAAGATCTCGTCGAGGTCCTCGGCGCTCCACGCCTGCACCTGCACGCCACGGTTGCGCTCGTGGCGGACCAGGCCCTCGGCGGTGAGCCGCCGCAGCGCCTCCCGGACCGGCGTCCGGCTCACCCCGAGCTGCTCGGCGAGGTCGCCCTCGCGCAGCCAGTCCCCGCCCTCACGGGTCCCGGCCAGGATCTGCTCGCGGATCAGCCGGTAGGCGTGGTCCGAGGCGTGCCCGGTGTCGGGGTCGGAGCGGCGGTGGTCGGTGGTCGTCATCGTGGCGCGACTGTAGCAGCGGCGTACCGGGTTGTATGCAATGTGTGGACCACCTCTTGACGAGATTCGGGAGGCCGCCTTAGCGTCAGCGCCAGCACGACCGTGACGCGCGCCACATGTCTGAGATGTCGTATACAACCGTCTGTCGAGAGGACCCCATGGACGACGCCTTGCCCCTGGACGACCTGCGGGTGATCGAGCTGGGGCAGCTGCTCGCCGGGCCCTTCTGCGGACAGCTGCTGGGCGACTTCGGCGCCGAGGTGATCAAGGTCGAGGACCCGCGCACCGGCGACCCGATGCGCCAGTGGGGGCGCGAGAAACCCTACGGCAAGTCGCTGTGGTGGCCGGTGGTGGCCCGGAACAAGAAGTCCGTCACCGCCGACCTGCGCACCGAGGAGGGCCAGGACCTGGTCCGCCGACTGGTCGCCGAGGCCGACGTCCTCATCGAGAACTTCCGGCCCGGCACCCTTGAGCGCTGGGGGCTCGCACCCGAGAAGCTCTGGGAGACCAATCCCGGCCTGGTCGTCACCCGGGTCACCGGCTTCGGGCAGAACGGGCCGTACGCCGGCCGCGCCGGCTACGGCTCGATCGGCGAGGCGATGGGCGGCATCCGCTACGTCACCGGCGACCCCGATCGGCCGCCGGCCCGGGCCGGGATCTCCCTCGGCGACTCGCTCGCCGCCACCTTCGCGTGCCTGGGCACCCTGGTCGCCCTGCACCAGCGCGGTCGCACCGGCAAGGGCCAGATCGTCGACTCGGCGATCTACGAGGCGGTGCTGGCCATGATGGAGAGCCTGGTCCCCGAGTGGCAGGTCGCCGGCTACCAGCGCGAGCGCACCGGTACGACGCTGCCGAACGTCTCGCCGAGCAACGTCTACCCCACGGCCGACGGCGAGATGGTGCTGATCGCGGCCAACCAGGACACCGTGTTCCGCCGGCTCGCCGAGGCGATGCACGAGCCGGAGCTCGCCGAGGACGAGCGCTACGCCACCCACGGGGCGCGCGGCCAGTCGATGCAGGAGCTCGACGAGCACATCGCCCGGTGGAGCGCCACCGTGAAGGCCGACGACCTCCTGGAGCTGCTGCACGAGCACGGGGTGCCGGCGGGGCGGATCTTCCGCGCCAAGGACATGTTCGCCGACCCACACTTCGCGGCCCGCGAGGCCATCGTCCGGCTGGCGCACCCGGACCTGGGCGAGTTCGCCATGCACAACGTCGCCCCCAAGCTCTCGGAGACGCCCGGTCGGGTCCGCCACGTCGGACCCGAGCTGGGCGAGCACAACGACGACATCTACCGCGACCTGCTCGGCCTGGACGACGACACGCTGTCGTCGCTGCGCTCGGCCGGCGTCATCTGAGGAGGAACCATGACCTACCGGCTCGGCGTCGATGTCGGCGGCACGTTCACCGACATCCTGCTGATCAACGAGGAGACGGGCGCCACCCACCGCGCGAAGACCGCCTCCACCCCGAGGACCAGTCGATCGGGGTGCTGCGCGGCATCGAGCGCGCGTGCACCGAGGCCGGGGTCACCATGGCCGAGATCTCGGAGGTCTTCCACGGCACCACCGTGGCCACCAACGCGATCCTCGAGGGCAAGGGCGCCCGGGTCGGCCTGGTCACCACCGACGGCTTCCGGCAGGTGCTCCAGATCGCCCGCTCGTTCGTGCCCGGCGGGCTGGCCGGCTGGATCATCTGGCCCAAGCCGGAGCCGCTGGCCGCGCTCGAGGACACCGTGGAGGTGCGCGGCCGGATCGCCAGCGACGGCTCCGTCGTGCGCGAGCTCGACGAGGAGGACGTGCGCACCCAGCTCCGGAAGCTGAAGCAGCAGGGCATCGAGGCGCTGAGCATCAGCCTGATCAACTCCTACGCCAACGCCGACCACGAGCAGCGGGTGGCCGCGATCGCCGCCGAGGAGCTGCCCGGCATCTCGGTCTCGCTGTCCTCCTCGGTGCTGCCCGAGCTGCGTGAGTACGAGCGCACCATCACCACCGTCGCGAACGCCGCGGTGCAGCCCCAGGTGGCCCGGTACGTCGCGAACCTGGAGACCCAGCTGAACGACTCCGGGGTCGTCGGCAAGCTCTGCATCCTCCGCAGCGACGGCGGCCTGGTCTCGGCCGGCGTGGCCGCGGACAACCCGGTGAACCTGCTGCTCTCCGGGCCGGCCGGCGGGGTCACCGGCGCCGCCTGGGTGGCCGAGCAGGCCGGCTACCGCGACTTCCTCACCTTCGACATGGGCGGTACGTCGACCGACGTGGCGCTCGTGCAGGACCTGACCCCCCGGGTCGGCCGGGAGACGACGGTCGGCGACCTCAAGGTGCGCGCCACCTCGGTCGACGTCCGCACGGTCGGCGCCGGCGGCGGGTCCATCGCGCACGTGCCCCCGCTCACCCAGGCGCTCCGGGTCGGCCCCCAGTCCGCGGGGGCCGCGCCCGGCCCGGCGGCGTACGCGGCCGGCGGCGAGGAGCCGACCGTCACCGACGCCAACGTGGTGCTCGGCTACCTGCCCAGCCAGCTGGCCGGCGGCGAGATCACCCTCGACCGCGAGGCAGCCCGGGCCGCGGTGAAGTCGATCGCGGACGCCACCAGCCTCGACTCGGTCGAGGCGGCCGCCGCCGGCATCATCGACATCGTCAACGAGAACATGTTCGGGGCGCTCCGGCTGGTCTCGATCCAGCAGGGCTTCGACCCGCGCGACTTCGCGCTCGTCGCCTTCGGCGGCGCCGGGCCGTTGCACGCCAACGCGCTGGGCCGGCTGACCGGAGCCTGGCCGGTGATCATCCCGCCCTCGCCCGGTGTGCTCTGCGCCTACGGCGACGCCACCACCAACCTGCGCGACGAGTCGGTGCGCACCCTGGTGCGCCGGTTCAACGAGCTCAGCGACGACAGCCTGAAGGCGATCCTCGACGAGCTCGCGGCCACCGCCAGCCAGACGCTGGAGAACGAGGGCGTCCCGATCGAGCAGCAGGACGTCGTCTACTCCGCCGACCTGCGCTACCACGGCCAGGGCTTCGAGATCCCGGTCACGATCGACATCGGCACCTTCGACGGCTCCGGCGCCGGCATCGAGGCGCTGCGCCGGGCCTTCGACGCCGAGCACCAGCGGCTGTTCTCGTTCGTCCTCGACGCCGAGCACGAGCTGGTCACCGTCAGGGCGATGGCCAACGGCCCGCGCCCCGACGTCTCGGCCCCCGAGCTGCGCACCGGCGGCACGGACCCGGCCGCCGCGCTGCGGCTACGCCACGACATCTGGGTCGACGGCGCCGAGGTCGAGGCCGGCATCTACGACCGGGAGCTGCTCGAGGCCGGCAACGTCGTCACCGGTCCGGCCGTGATCACCGAGATGGACTCCACCACCCTCGTGCTGCCCGGGCACGCGGCCACCGTCCATCCCAGCGGCAGCCTGCTCATCCGTCCCGTCGACCACCAGGAGAACTGAGTCATGGCCACGCTGATCCAGACCGCGACCGAGCCGCTGCGCACGGTCGACGTCGACGTCGTCACCCTCGACCTGGTCGAGAACGCGCTGCGCAACGCCCGCTACGAGATGGACGAGGTGCTGTTCCGGACCGCGCTGTCGCCGGGCATCCGCGAGCAGCACGACGAGTTCCCGCTGATCGCCAACCCCGACGGCAAGATGATGGTCGGCCAGTTCGGGCTCTCGATCCCGGACTTCCTCGACAACTTCGACGGCACCATCGAGGAGGGCGACGTCCTGCTGACGTCGGACCCCTACTCCTGCGGCGCGGCGATCAGCCACGCCAACGACTGGCTGGTGGTGATGCCGATCTTCTTCGAGGGGCGGATCGTCGGCTGGTCGGCCATGTTCGGGCACATGTCCGACGTGGGCGGCAAGACGCCGGCCTCGATGCCCACCGACGCCCGGACGATCTTCGAGGAGGGCGTGGTGATCCCGCCCTTCCGGCTCTACAAGAAGGGCGTCCTCGACGACGACGCGCTGCGGATCATCCTCAACCAGGTCCGCAAGCCGGACTGGAACCGCGCCGACCTCAACGGCATCGTCGCCGCCTGCCGCACCGCGGCCCGCCGGGTGCAGGAGATGTGCGCGCGGTTCGGCGTGGACACCTACAACTCCGCGCTCGACCTGCTCCTGGACCGCAACTACCGGGCCATGAAGACGCTGCTGGAGATGGTCTTCAAGGACGGCGAGACGCTCTCCTTCACCGACTACATCTGCGACGACGGCCTCGGCTACGGCCCCTACGAGCTGAAGCTCAGCCTGACCCGCACCGGCGAGAAGGTGCTGCTCGACTTCACCGGCAGCAGCCCGCAGGCGCAGGGGCCGATCAACTACTACATCAACGAGAACCTGGTCCGGATGTTCTTCGGGATCTACATGATCACCGTCGCGGACCCGCAGATCCTGTGGAACGACGGCTTCTACCCGCTCGTCGACGTCGAGATCCCCGACGACTCGTTCTGGAAGCCGCGCTACCCCGCGGCCCTCAACGCCCGCAACCACGGCATCGGCCGGGTCTTCGACCTCTTCGGCGGCCTGCTCGGCCAGACCAACCCCGACCTGCTGAACGCCGCCGGGTTCTCCTCCTCGCCGCACTTCATGTACTCCGGCAACTACGGCGAGGGCCCGCGCAAGGGGAGTGGTTCCAGCTCTACTCGATCGGCTTCGGCGGGATCCCGGGCCGCCCGATCGGGGACGGCCCCGACGGCCACTCGCTGTGGCCGTCGTTCGTGAACATCCCGTGCGAGTACCTCGAGTCCTACTACCCGCTGCGCATCGAGCGCTGGGAGACCGTCGCCGACACCGGCGGGGCCGGGCTGCACCGCGGCGGCAACGCCGTCGACGTGGCCTACCGGTTCCTCGAGGCCGGCACCATCGCGATCCACGACGACCGGTGGCTGACCTACCCGTGGGGCGTCAACGGTGGCGAGCCCGGCGCCCGCAGCCGCAAGTGGCTGGAGCGCGCCGACGGCAGCACCGAGATGCTCAGCAGCAAGGTGCACGACGTGCCGGTGAAGCCCGGCGACCTGCTGCACTTCGTCACCTGGGGCGGTGGCGGCTGGGGCGACCCGCTCGCCCGCGACCCCGAGCTGGTCGGCCTGGAGGTACGCCGCGGGCTGGTCACCGCCGAGGGCGGCCGCCGGTACGGCGTCGTGTGCGACGACTCCGGGCAGGTCGACGCCGCCGCCACCACGTCGCTGCGCGCGGAGCTGTCGCAGGGACGGCCGGACCCGTTGCCGACCTTCGACATGGGCCCGGGCCTGGAGACCATCCTCGAGCGCTGCGAGGCCGAGACCGGCCTCCCGGCGCCCCGACCGCCGGTAGCCCTGTGACCGACGGGCCGGGGCAGGGAGGCGCCCGGTGACGGTGCCCGAGGAGGGGTTCGGGGGGGCGCTCGCACCCGGCGCCAACCCGGCCGTGCTCGCCATCGACCTGATGCGGGCCTACTTCGACCCGGCCAGCCCGCTGTGCCTGCCGTCCGCGGACTGCCTGCACGCGGCCGGCCGGGTCGTCGCGGCCGCCCGGGCCGGCGGCGTACCGGTCGTGCACACCCGGGTCGAGTACGGTCCCGGCGGCGTCGACGGCGGGATCTTCCTGCGCAAGGTCCCGGCGCTGCGCCAGCTGATCGGCGCCGGCCCGCTCGGCGAGCTGATGCCGGAGGTGGCGCCGCGGCCCGACGAGCTGGTGCTGGTCAAGCAGTACGCCAGCGCCTTCTTCGGCACCACCCTGGCCTCGACCCTGCAGGCCTGGGGCGTCGACACCGTCGTCGTGGTCGGCGTCAGCACCAGCGGCTGCGTCCGGGCCACCGCGGTCGACGCCCTGCAGCACGGCTTCGTCCCGCTGGTGGTCCGCGAGGCGGTCGGCGACCGCGGCCCCGGCCCGCACGAGGCCAACCTGTTCGACCTGCAGGCCAAGTACGCCGAGGTGGTCGGCGAGCAGGCGGCGGTCGCCTACCTGGAGGAGCACCGATGAACGAGCAGCCGACCGAGCGGCCGCGGGTGCAGATCGTCGAGGTCTCGCCCCGCGACGGGCTGCAGAACGAGTCGGTGCTGCTGAGCACCGAGGACAAGGTGGAGCTCGTCGAGCGCGCGGTCCGGGCCGGGTCGCGGCGGATCGAGGTGACCAGCTTCGTGCACCCGACCCGGGTCCCGCAGATGGCTGACGCCGAGGCCGTGATGGCGGCGCTGCCGCGGTCCGCGGGGGTCCGCTACGCCGGGCTGGTGATGAACCGGCGCGGGCTCGACCGGGCCCTGGCCGCCGGCGTCGACGAGATCGACGTGGTCGTGGTCGCCAGCGACACCTTCTGCCGCCGCAACCAGGGCATGAGCACCGAGGAGGCCTGCGAGGTCGCCGCCGAGCTGGTCGCGGCGGCCCGCGCGGCCGGCGTGTTCAGCACGGTCACCGTCGGCGCCTCCTTCGGCTGTCCGTTCGAGGGGAGGTGCCGCTGACCCGGCTGCGGGAGGTGCTCGCCCGGGTGGTCGACGCCGGGCCCGACGAGCTGGCGCTGGCGGACACCATCGGCGTCGCCGTCCCCGCCGAGATCACCGAGCGGCTCGCGGCGGCGCGGGGCGTGGCCGGCGCCGACCTGCCGCTGCGCCTGCACCTGCACGACACCCGGCACACCGGGGTGGCCAACGCGGTCGCCGCGGTGGCGGCCGGCGTCACCACGCTGGACGCCAGCATCGGCGGCACCGGCGGCTGTCCGTTCGCGCCGCAGGCCACCGGCAACGTCGCCACCGAGGACCTGGTCTACCTCTTCGACCGGATGGGCCTGGACACCGGCATCGACCTCGCGGCCACCACGGGGACCGTCTCCTGGCTCGAGGACCGGCTCGGCAAGCCGCTCCCCGGGGCGTTGCTGCGGGCCGGGGCGTTCCCCGGCTGACCAGACCGCCGGCCGCAGCGACGCCGGCCGCGGTTTCGCGAGCCCCGGTGGCGGGAAGGCCCTTGTCATGGTCCGGGCCCTCGCAGCAGCAACCGTGATCGCCCTCGTGGGGGCGATGGCCACCACCGACGTCCGGCAGGACCGGGAGACCCCGGACTGGTACGTCGAGCTCTGCGCCCGGGTCAGCACCTGCTAGTCCGGACGGGTGGTGTGCGGGGACGAAGGTCCTTGCCCCCGGACCGTCCGCCTCTCGGTTCCTCCGGGCCCGGCCGGGACCGTGGAGGTATGACAACCTCTGCCGCCAACGGAGCCGTGGTCGTCGGTGTCGACGCCACCACGCACAGCGACGCCGCCCTCGAGTGGGCGACCCGCTACGCGACCGCTCACCACCGCCCGCTGCTGCTGGTGCACGCAGCCGGGGTGCCGACCGTCTACGAGTCCCTCAGCGGACCCACCGAGAACCGCCGCGAGCTGCGGATCGCCGGGCGGCGTACCACCGACCGGGCGCTCGGGCTGGTCCGCCAGCAGGCGCCGGAGCTCGAGGTCCGGGTGCACATGGCGCTGGGGATCGCCCGCGACGTGCTGCTCGACTCCATCGAGGGCGCGCACCTGCTGGTCGTCGGCTCCCGCGGACGCGGCTCGCTCGCCTCGTTCGTCCTGGGCTCGGTCAGCGTCGGGATGGCGGCCAAGGCGCCCTGCCCGGTCGTGGTGGTCCGGCCGATCATGGCCCGCCACGAGGACAGCCCCTACTTCGGCAGCGTGGTCGTCGGCGTGGACGCCACCGACCTCTCGCAGGCCGCGCTGGAGCAGGCGTTCGACCTGGCCTCCACCGAGGGCCGAGCGCTGGTCGTCATGCACGCCTGGGGCCCCGGCCTGGTGATGTACCACCAGCCGCCGGAGATCGAGACGTTCGCCGGTGAGGAGCACCACCTGGCGCTCGCGGAGGCGCTGGCCGGCTACGCCGAGCGTTACCCCGACGTGGCGGTGACCGAGTACCACACCCAGCAGGAGCCGGGCCGCGAGCTGGTCCGGATCTCCGAGGACGCCTACCTGGTGGTCGTCGGGTCCCGGGGGCGCAGCGAGGCCCGGTCGGTGATCTTCGGCTCCGTGAGCCGCTACGTCGTCGAGCACGCCCGCTGCCCGGTGATGGTCGTCCGCCGGCCGGCCCCTGTCGCCGCGGTGACCAGCGCATGATCCGACGCAGCGGACCGGTGGTCGCGGCCGTCGACGGGACCGGTGACGGCCTCCGCGCCGCCCGCTACGCCGCGCAGGAGGCGCTGCGGCGTCGCAGCGGGCTGCGGCTGGTGCACGTGCTGCACGAGACGGTCGCCTGGGTCCCCGCACTCCCGGCCTTCACCTACGAGTCGTTGCGCACCACCGGCCTCGAGATCCTCGACGAGGCCGTGGACGCGGTCGACGACGTCACCGGCGGGGTGCTGCACGTGGAGGCCGTGCTCACCCGCGGCCCGCGGGTGCCGGCTCTGCTCGACCGGATGCGGGACGCGTCGCTGGTGGTGGTCGCGACCCGGCCCTCCACCGTGAAGCGGGTGCTCACCGGCTCCACGTCGGTGGCGCTGTCGGCCCGGTCCCGGTGCCCGGTGGTGTGCGTCCCCGAGACCTGGCGACCCAGCGTCGGCCAGCACCGGGTGGTGGCCGGGGTCGACGGCTCCGAGGCCACCGAGCCGGTCCTCGACGCGGCCTTCGAGGAGGCCGCGGAGCGCGACGCCGCGCTCACCGTGGTGCACGCGTGGCGGCCGAGCAGCAGCGTCGACCCGACCACCGCGGCGCTCGCCGAGGCGCGGTGGCGCGAGAACGCCGACGCCGAGCTCGAGCGGCTGGTCGAGGTCCGTCATGCCGCGTACCCCGACGTCAAGGTGCACCTGTGGCTGCCGCACGAGTGGCCGGCCGACGCGCTGGTCGAGGCCTCGGCCGACGCCGACCTGCTGGTGGTGGGGCGCCGCGGTCACGGCGGCCTGCTCGGCCTCTCGCTCGGCGGCACCTCACGCAGCCTGCTCCGGGTCAGCCGGTGCCCGGTGGCCGTGGTGCCGGACCCGCTGGGCGCCGACCTGGCGGCGCGGGCCGGCTGAGCTGCCCGCTCAGCCGCCGGCCCCGGGCCGGGTCATCGGCACGTGCGGGATGCCGTCCTCGACGAACTCCGGGCCGGCGGCCCGGAACCCGAACCGGGCGTACCACCCCTGGAGGTAGGACTGGGCGTCCAGCCGGGACTCCTGGTCGCCGACCAGCTCGAGCGCGCGGCGCACCAACCGCTCCGCGAGCCCCGCGCCACGGTGCTCGCGGTCCACGAGCACGCGGCCGATGCGGGCCGTGGCGCCGTCGTCGAGGAGCCGGAGGTACGCCACCGGCGCCGGCGCCCCGATCCACAGGTGCCGGGTGCCGGGCTCGAGGTCGCGGCCGTCGAGCTCGGGGTAGGGGCACTCCTGCTCGACCACGAAGACGCTCTCGCGCAGCCGCCACAGGGAGTACGCCGTGCGGGCGTCCAGCTCGTCGAAGGAGGCCACCTGCACGTCGTCGTCCACGACGCCCAGGCTAGCCAGCCACCACCGGCCCGCCGAGGAAGGCCGCGATCCGGCGGCGGGCGGCGCGGCCCTCCCGGACCGGCAGCAGCGGGTAGACGTGGATCAGCCCCGGCTCCTCCTCGTAGGACACCTCCACCCCGGCGGCGCGGGCGCGGCGTACCGCCTCACGCACCTGCGGCAGCAGCAGGTCGCGGGTCCCACACAGCACCAGCGTCCGCGGCAGCCCGGTGTGGTCGCCGAAGAGCGGGCTGACCTCGGGCCGCAGCGGGTCGTCGCCGCCGGCCCACCAGCTGCCGAAGAGCTTGAGCTTGCTCAACCGCAGCCACGGGTCCCGCGCGGCGGCCTCCTCGGTGCCCGGCGTGGTCCCGGTCAGGTCCACCCACGGGGAGACCAGCACCAGGCCGGTCGGCTGCGGCCCGGGGGACCGGGCGATCCGCTGGGCGAGGGCGAGCGCGAGGCCGCCGCCGGCGGAGTCGCCGGCCAGCACCACCCCGCCGGGCGACTCCACGGCCAGCTCGGTGAAAAGTGCGGTCAGCGGCTCGAGCGCGTCGCGCCAGGAGTGCGTCGGCGTCAGCGGGTACGCCGGCAGCACCCACCGCGTCCCGGTGTCGCGGGCCAGCCCCGCGGCGAAGCGCCAGTGGAAGCGGTCCAGGCCGCCGACGAAGCCGCCGCCGTGCAGGTGCAGCACGGTCCGCGTCGGCGTGCTGCCCTCCGGCCGCACCTCGTGGACCGGGAACGGGGCGCCGCTGCGCCGGGTGAGCGTGACCCCGCGCAGCCGGCCGCGTCCGGTCGGCGGCGCCTCGACGGCTCCGCTCTGCCCGTCGAGCACCTCGCGCCGGGTCCGCTCGGGGTCGACGACCTCCGCGGAGCGGCGTACGACCGGGATCGCCCGGCTGAAGATCTCGTGGACGAGGCTCGGCACGCCGCGAGGCTACCCGGGAGGTAGGGTCGGGGCACAACGACAGGGGAGCGTCTACCGGGACGCTGAGAGTGCGGAACCAACCGCAGACCCTCGAACCTGATCCGGGTCATTCCGGCGAAGGGAGTCGAGTCTCGACCGCTCACGCGGTCCCCTCCCGAACGTATGGGAGATGCACCATGCCCGTCCTGCCTCATGTCCGCAGCCACCGACCGGCCGCCCTGGCCGCCTCGGTGCTCACCCTCGCGCTGCTCTCCGGCTGCGCGCTCGGCGGCTCCTCCGAGGACCAGACCGCCGCCGGCACCAAGAAGGTCCTCGTGGCCACCCACGACTCCTGGGCGATGTCGAAGGACGTCCTCCGCGAGTTCACCCAGGAGACCGGCTACACCGTCCAGGTGCTGCCCTCCGGCGACGCCGGCGCGCTCACCAACAAGCTGGTGCTGACCAAGGGCGACCCGATCGCCGACATGGTCTACGGCATCGACAACACCTTCGTCTCCCGCGCCGTCGACGAGGGCGTGCTGACGCCGTACACGCCGTCCGACAACCCCGGCGCGGCCTTCGAGCCGAAGGGCGCTGCGGCCGCCGAGCAGGTCACGCCGGTCGACTACAGCGACGTCTGCGTCAACGTCGACGACGCCTGGTTCAAGAAGGAGGGGCTCCGGCCGCCGAGGACCTTCGAGGACCTCACCCTGCCCGCCTACCGCGACCTGTTCGTGACCCCGGGGCCGCCGACGTCCTCCCCGGGCCTGGCGTTCCTCGCCGCCACCGTCGCCAAGTTCGGCGACGACGGCTGGCAGGCCTACTGGAAGAAGCTGCTCGCCAACGGCGCCAAGGTCACCGCCGGCTGGTCCGACGCCTACGAGGTCGACTTCACCGCCGGCGGCGGGAACGGCGACCGCCCGATCGTGCTCTCCTACGCGAGCTCGCCCCCGTTCACGATCCCCGAGGGCGGCACCACACCGACCACCAGCGCGCTGCTGGACACCTGCTTCCGGCAGGTGGAGTACGCCGGCGTCCTCGACGGCGCCAAGAACCCCGCGGGGGCGAAGGCCTTCATCGACTTCATGCTCGGCAAGGACTTCCAGGAGGCCCTGCCCGACAACATGTACGTCTTCCCGGTGAACCCCGACGCGAAGCTGCCGGAGCTCTGGGCCAAGTGGGCCGTCCCCGCCAAGAACCCGTGGTCGCTGCCGGAGAGCGAGATCGCCCGGCAGCGCGACGACTGGCTGCAGGCCTGGGCCGACCTCGCGGGCCGGTGACCTGCGGTGGGTGAGCGGTGAGGACCGGCTGGCGCGGGGCCGCCGGGCTGGCGGCGCTGGCGGCGGTTCCGGTCCTCACCCTGCTCGTCTTCTTCGTGCTGCCGGTCAGCGGGATGGTGGCGCGCGGGCTGTGGACCGACGGCCGGTTCGACCCGCTGGCCGCGCTCGAGGTGCTGACCCGCAGCCGCACCCACCAGGTGCTGTGGTTCACGGTCTGGTCCGCCGCCGTGGCCACCGTGGTGACCGTGCTGCTCGGGCTGCCGCTCACCTTCGTGCTCTACCGCCTGCGGCTGCCCGGACGGCGGCTGCTCCGTGCCCTGGTGATGATGCCGTTCGTGATGCCGACCGTCGTGGTCGGCGTCGCCTTCCGGACCCTGCTGGTCCCCTCGGGGCTGCTCGGCGCGCTGGGCCTGGACGGCACCCCGGCCGCGATCGTGGCCGCGATGGTCTTCTTCAACCTGGCCGTGGTGGTCCGCACCGTCGGCGGCATGTGGGAGAACCTCGACCCTCGCCGGGAGCAGGCCGCGGCCACGCTCGGGGCGTCGCCGTGGCACGCGTTCCGCACGGTGACGCTGCCGGCCCTGGCACCGGCGGTGGTCTCGGCGGCCAGCGTGGTGTTCCTCTTCTGCGCCACCGCGTTCGGCATCGTGCTCACGCTCGGCGGGCTGCGGTACTCCACCGTCGAGACCGAGATCTACCAGCTCACCACCCAGTTCCTGGACCTGCAGGCGGCGGCCGCGCTGTCGCTGCTGCAGCTCGTCGTGGTCACCGGCCTGCTCGTCGCCGCGCACCGGGGCCGCACCAGCCGCGCGCAGGCGCTGGCCCGCTCCTCCGCGGGGTCGGTGGCCCGGCGGCCCGCGCTGCGCGACCTGCCGCAGCTGGTGCTCGCCGGCCTCGCCCTGCTCCTGGTGGTGGCGCCGGCCGCCGCCCTGGTGGTCGGCTCGCTGCAGGTCGGCGACGGCTGGGGGCTCGGGCACTACCGGGCGCTGCAGACCACCGGCGGCGACTCCGCGCTGCTGGTGCCGGTCACCGAGGCGCTGAACAACTCCTGGCGGGTGGCCGTGGACGCGACCCTGCTGGCGATGGTCCTCGGCTGCCTGGTCGCGATCGTCGTGTCCCGGACCGGCCGGAGCCGTCGGCAACGACGTACCCTCGCCGTCCTCGACGGGGTGTTCATGCTCCCGCTCGGCGTCTCCGCGGTCACGCTCGGGTTCGGGTTCCTGATCACCTTGAACCAGCCCCCGCTCGACCTGCGCAGCAGCCCGTGGCTGGTCCCGATCGCCCAGGCGATGGTGGCGCTGCCGCTGGTGGTCCGCACGCTCGCGCCGGTGCTGCGCTCGGTCGACCCGCGGCAGCGCCAGGCGGCCGCCTCCCTGGGCGCCTCCCCGCTGCGGGTGCTGGCCACCGTGGACCTGCCCACCGTGTGGCGGCCGCTGCTGGCCGCGACCGGCTTCGCGTTCGCGGTCTCGCTCGGCGAGTTCGGCGCGACCAGCTTCCTGGTCCGCCCGGACCGGCCGACGATGCCGGTGGTGATCTACCAGCTGATCGGGCGGCCGGGAGAGGCCAACTACGGGATGGCGCTGGCCGCCTCGGTCGTGCTGGCCGTGCTGACGGTGACCGTGATGGCGCTGGTGGAGCGGCTGCGCCTCGGCAGCGTGGGAGCCTTCTGAGCGATGCTCACCGTCCGCGACCTCTCCGTGCACTTCGACGACCTCCCTGCGGTGGAGGACGTCACGCTCAGCCTGCCCACCGGCGAGGTGCTCGCGGTCCTCGGCCCCTCCGGCTGCGGGAAGTCCACGCTGCTGCGCGCGGTCGCCGGCCTGGAGCCCCTCGCCTCCGGCAGCGTCAGCTACGACGGGCGGGACCTGGGCCGGGTGCCCACCCACCGGCGCGGCTTCGCGCTGATGTTCCAGGACGCGCAGCTGTTCTGGCACCAGGACGTGGCCGGCAACGTCGGCTACCCGCTGCGGCTGCGCCGGCGGCCCCGGGCCGAGATCCGGGCCCGGGTCACGGAGCTGCTCGAGCTGGTCGGGCTGCCCGGCTACGGCGAGCGGAGCCCGGCCACGCTCTCCGGCGGTGAGCGGCAGCGGGTGGCGCTGGCCCGGTCGCTGGCCGCCGAGCCGCGGCTGCTGCTGCTCGACGAGCCGTTGAGCGCCCTGGACCGGGAGCTGCGGGAACGGCTCGCCGCCGACCTGCGGCAGATCCTGGTCGCGGCCGGCACCACCGCGCTGCTGGTCACCCACGACCAGGAGGAGGCGTTCGCCGTCGCCGACCGGATGGCGGTGATGCGGGCGGGTCGCGTCGTGCAGGACGGCACCGTCGAGGAGGTGTGGGGCTCCCCGGTCGACGGGGAGGTGGCGGCCTTCCTCGGCTACGCCACGGTGCTGCACGGGCTGCCGGCCACCCGGGTGCTCGCCGCCGGCGGCTCGGACGCCGGCGTGGCCGGCGGGGTGGCGCTGCGCCGCTCCGCGCTCGTGCAGGACCCGGCCGGCGCCCTGCGCGGGCGGGTCGTCGAGGCGCGGGTGACCCCGGAGCAGCTCCGGCTCGAGGTCGACGTCGACGGGGTCGGGCCGGCGCACGCGGTGGCCGACCCGGCAGCCGAGATCCGGGTCGGTGAGCGGGTGCGGCTGCGCGTCGAGCTGGGGCGGGCCGCCGTACTGCCGGGATGAACCGGGCCTCCGTCTCCTAGACTCGGCTGTTGTGAGACGTCCCGCCTACGCACTCCTCCTGGGAGTGGCCCTGCTCATGGGCCTGATGGCGTTGATCGCGAGCCTCAAGCTCGGCGCCCCGCTGCGCGACCCCGACGGCTTCCTCGGCCCCTCCTGGGTGCGGTTGCCGTTGATGGTGCTCGGGGCCTTCCTGGTCGACGTGATCCCCCGGTCGCTGTGGCGCTCCCGCACCGACTGGCGGGCCTTCAAGGGTCACGCGCTCGGGATCATCCGCGAGCACTGGACCCGGGAGCGGATCCTGCTCGTGGTGATCGGGCTGACCAGCTTCTTCATCACCTACGTCAGCTACCGCAACCTCAAGAACTTCCTGCCACGCCTCGGCGGCGAGCTGCAGGACCCGGTCCTGCACCGCATCGACCAGGTGCTGGCCTTCGGCCACGAGCCTGCGGTGCTGCTGCACGGCCTGCTCGGGGAGGGCGTGGCCGCGCACGTGCTGGCCTTCGTCTACCTGTTCTTCCTGCCGCTCTCCCCGGCCTCGCTGGTCGTCTGGCTGGTGTGGTCGCGCAACATCAGCTACGGCTACTGGTACGCCACCGCGCACTGCCTGGCGTGGGCGTTCGGGACCGCGAGCTACTACCTGGTGCCCTCGCTGGGGCCGAACTTCGCCTACGTCTGGCTCTACTCCGACCTGGACCAGACGGGGGTGAAGTCGCTCCAGGACGCGCTGTACAACGGGCGGATCGACATCATCTACAACCCGTTCGCCGACTCCATCCAGAGCGTCGCCGGCTTCGCGTCGTTGCACGTCGGGATCATCCTCACGCTGGCGCTGATCACGCAGTACACCGTCCGGCACGCCTGGATCCGGCTGGCCATGTGGGTGCTCTTCGCGTTGACGGTGGTCTCCACGCTCTACTTCGGCTGGCACTACATCGCCGACGACATCGCCGGTGCGGCCATCGCCGGGCTCTCGGTGTGGATCGGCGGGCTCGCCACCGGGCAGAAGTTCGACCGCGGCGGGCGCGCCTCGCACCCGACCACCTCGACCGCGCGTGTCCCGGTCACGGAAGATGTCCGTCCCCGCTAGCCCCCCGTGACCACCGCGGCCTGATCCGCCGTGGCGGGAAAAGTTGACCCTGCGGGAGTGGGACGGGTCTCGTGTCGGGGGTCACTGTGCCACTAGACTCTTCCGTAGAGGGAGATACACGGGGACGTTCGGACGCGCTGCAGACGTCGCCCGGCCCGTTGCCTCCCGCTCACTCGGTGTCGTCCCAGCCTCCCAATGGGACGACCCCGGCCGGTCCCGCCCTCACCTCCCAGGAGGGCGGGACCTTTTTCTTGCCCGCGCGCGGCGCCATTTTCGCGCACAGCCTCTGTTGCGGCGGCGGTGAGCGCGGTGCGCGCGGCCGTTTTCGCGCACAGCCGTGACTCTGTGCGCTGCCGGGCGGATCGGCGCGCCGTTTTCGCGCACAGCCTCGTTTCTGGCGGCACGGGGCCGCCGACCTGCCCCCGTTTCCGCGCACAGCCGTGAACTCGGTACGCGGGGGATGCCCCGCACCCGCTACTTCAGCGAGACCCTAGTGCGCTCCTCAGAGCCGAAATGCCGCACTTCTTGGAATTACAACCATGTAGTTTGTCAACCCGACACGCTGTGGTGCTGAAGTTATTTTTGTTAAAACTGTTCCCAATGTGGCTGATGGGCACTAGCGTCCCCAGGACGCCCCGGGCAACTGGGGCGAAACCGACCTCGGGTCGGGTGGTCGGGTCTGGGAGGGCCGGCCGCCCGACGGGGGTGGGACCCACAGACGGCGCACGAGCCGAGGGGAAGCGGCTCGTGCGCATGACGGAAGGAACCGAGTGCGCAGGCACACCTCAGGGCCGCAGAGCCCGGTACGTCGTCGGGGCCGACGCCTCGCGGTCCCGGTCCTCGTCGTCGCCCTCAGCCTGGCACTCGCCGCCCCGGCGCTGGCCGACCGCGACAAGCCGGTGATGCCGACTCGCGACGAGGTCCGTGCCGCCAAGGAGCAGGTCGCCGCCCGGGCCGCCGACGTCGGCGCGATCAAGGCCCAGCTGCTGATGGCCAACCAGCGGCTCGAGGCTGCTGCGACCACGGCCGAGCAGGCCTCCGAGGCCTACAACGGCGCGATGTGGAAGCTCGAGAAGGCCAAGGCCGAGGTCGCGGCCGCCCAGAAGCGTGCCGCCCGCGCCCGGCGTACCGTCGCCGAGCAGCGTGACGCCATCGGCGCTCTGGTCGCCACCTCCTACCAGCAGGGTGCCGAGCTGTCGGCGCTGAACGCGATGATGACCGCCGACGGTCCGGAGGGGGTGCTCGACCAGTACGCCGCCTTCCAGGGAGCCTCGACGTCCCTGCAGGCCGACTACGAGCGCTTCGCCGCCACCGACGCGATCGCCCAGGTCTTCGAGAAGCAGGCGCAGGAGGCGCGCGCCGAGCAGGCCCGGGTCGCGCACCAGGCCGAGCTGTCGCGGGACCGCGCCGCCCGGGCCGCCGATGCCGCACAGCAGGCGGCGACCAGCATCGCCGCCGAGAAGGAGCGGCTGATCGCCGCCCTGGCGCAGGCGCAGAACATCTCGGTCGACCTCGCCCGCAAGCGGCAGACGGCGCTCGAGGAGATCGCCCGGCAGCGTGCCGCCGAGCAGGCCCGCCGCGAGGCTGCGGCCCAGGCGCGGGCCGAGGCGCGTGCCCAGGCCGCTGCTGCGGCCCAAGCAGCCGCCGAGGCGAAGGCCAAGGCGGATGCCGCGGCCGCTGCTGCCGCGGCGAAGGCCAAGGCGAAGGCGAAGGCCGACCAGCCGAAGTCCACCCGGCCCGGCGGCAGCGACCCCAAGCCGCAGCCGGCCCCGCAGCCCGCGCCGGCCCCGCAGCCCACTCCGGAACCTGCTCCCGCGCCTGCGCCCGCGCCCGCTCCTCAGCCGTCGGTCGATGGCGCCCAGCGCGCCATCGCGTTCGCCAAGGCCCAGCTCGGCGAGCCCTACCAGTGGGGCGCCACGGGACCGAGCTCCTGGGACTGCTCCGGGCTGACGATGGGCGCCTGGCGCGAGGGCGGCATCTCGCTGCCGCACTACTCGGTCGCCCAGTACGACGCCGGTACGCCGATCTCGGCGAGCGAGCTGCGCCCCGGCGACCTGGTGTTCTGGAGCTCGAGCAGCTCGCCGAGCGGGATCCACCACGTGGCCCTCTACATCGGCAACGGGCAGATCATCCACGCCCCCCGCACCGGACGACCGGTGGCGATCGACGACATGTACTACTGGATCCCGCCCACCCACTTCGTGCGTCCCTGACCGGCCGCGACGTCACCGCGGTCGACCGCCGCGGGGGAGCACGGGAGCCATGACGCTGGACGTGCCCGTGCCGGACGCGATGCGGCGCGCCGAGATGCTGCAGTCCCCGGCGTCCTGACCCGGGCGGCGGCGGTGGCCGGTCAGACGGCCAGGGTGGCGGCCCGCTCCTCCCGGACCGCGCGACGCGTGTCCATCTCTCGCCACCGTGGCTGGAGCGCCGGGAGCATGGTGGCGGCGAGGTACGCCGCCCCGCAGACCAGCAGCGCGGGGGTGAGCCCCACGCCCCCGATGAGCAGGCCGCCGACCACACCGCCGAAGGGCATCAGCGACCAGCACAGGGCGGAGTTGAGCGAGCTGACCCGACCGACGAGGTGCGCCGGGATCCGCTCGAAGATCACCGCGCCCAGGACCGGGTTGATGAAGCCGCTGCCGAAACCGGCCACTGCGCCGTAGGCGAGCACCCCGCCGAGCGGCAGGTCGAAGGCCAGCACGAAGAACCGGGGTGCGCCGCAGATCAGGAACGCCACCAGGTAGGTGCGGTAGCGCGGCAGCCGGGCCGCCCAGGTGGCCGCCACCACCGCGCCGAGGACCGCGCCACCGCTGAACACCGCGAACAGCAGGCCGACCGAGCCGGGTCCGCCTCCGGACTGCTTCGCCCAGACCGGCACCAGCACCGACACGTAGGCGGTGTCGAAGAGGTTGGTCACCGCGACCATCAACGAGATGCCGAGCAGCAGCGGGTCGCTGCGCAGGAAGTCCCAGCCCTCGCGCAGCCGCCGCAGGTAGGAGATGTCGCCGTCGTCCGCGGATCCGGCCGGCGGGGACGCGACGGGCGCGGTCGCCGCCGTGTCGCCCGGGGCCTCCGCCGGTGCGCGCCCCGCCGCGGCGGCCAGCGTGGCGGCCCGCATCGCCGCCGGGCGGAGTCGCCGGGTGCACGCGGTGAGGACGGCTGCGGAGACCAGGAAGCTGGCGGCGTCGAGCAGCAGCGCGTCGGCGGCACCGATCAGTGCGACCAGCCCGCCGGCGATCGCCGCGCCGGCCATCGAGGCGGTCCGCTCGACGGCCGACGCCAGGCCGGTGGCCCGCTCCATGGGGACGCCGGCGTGCTCCACCAGGTCCGGGACCATGGCGTTCTTGGCGCCGTCGCCGGGTCCGCGCAGGGCGCCGGCCAGCGCCACCAGGGCCAGCAGGGCCGGGAAGCTGAGCATCCCCAGGGTGTAGAGCAGCGGGACCAGGCCGACGGCGACGGCGCTGGCGGCATCGGCGCCGATCGCGATCCGACGGGCGCCGACCCGGTCCACGAGCGGGCCGGCGAGCGCCTTGAGCGTGACCAGCGGGAACATGTCGGCGAACGCCACCAGGCCGGTCTGGGTGGCGCTGCCGGTGGTGGAGAGCACGAACCACGGCAGCGCGATCATCGAGACCCGGGTGCCGGTCAGCGAGATCGCCTCGGCGGTCAGCCACCCGTAGAGCGGCAGCCGGTGCACGGCCCCGGTGCTCATGACCGCTCCTCCGGCGCCAGCTCCCCGGGGCGGGGGAAGGTGTGCAGCTGGAGGGCGAAGTTGGCCGCGCCGTCGGCGCCCGGCTCGTCCTCCTGCCAGCTCGACACCAGGTCGGTGAGGGTGCGCATCAGCTGTTCGGAGCGCTCCGGGGTCAGCCGCAGCTCCCAGTCGCTCAGCGTCGAGGCGCGGCGCCACCGGGCGGGCCGGGTCGGTGCCTCCTCCACCGCGCGCTGGAGCGCCTCGGTGTGGACGATGGCGACCGCCTGCTGAAAGGCGTCGATCGCCTCCCGGCTCTCCGGGCTGTCCTCGGCGGCGGTCTGGGTGGCCTGGTGTGCGGCCCGCCACCAGCGGTCGCGGGCGTTGCCGCGCTCGGTGTCCTCGGCGACGAAGCCGTGCTGGTGCAGCTGGCGCAGGTGGTACGACGTCGCCCCGCTGTTCATGCCCAGCCGCTGGGCCAGGGCGGTGGCGGTGCTCGGCCCCTCCGCCCGCAGCAGGCCCAGGATCCGCAGGCGTACCGGGTGGGAGAGCGCCTTCAGCGCCGAGGGGTCGGGGGTGATCCGGTTCAGCTCCATATCTTCACGGTAGAACGCAAAGCAATGTTTGCAAAGATGTCTTTGCGTAAAGTTTCGGCGCGGCTCCAGCGCCGGCTCTGCGGGCCGCGCCGCGGGGCGCGGCTGTGCGCGAAACCGGCGGCACGGGCGTCGGTTGTGGCCGCGCGGGTCGCGGCTGTGCGCGAAATCGGCGGCGCGGGTGGGGGCTGGGGCGGCACGGGTCGCGGCTGTGCGCGAAACCGGCGGCGACACGCGAACGGACGGCCGCCTCAGCAGGCGACCGTCCGGTCGAGGTGTCGTGCGGTGCCCGGCGCCCACGCGACGTGGGGGCCGGACTCAGTAGGTCAGTGCTGGTGCGACGTGCCCTTGGCGCGCTCGAAGGAGGCCACGACCTCGGCCTCGGCCTCGGTGCGCCCCACCCAGTTGGCGCCCTCGACCGACTTGCCGGGCTCGAGGTCCTTGTAGACCTCGAAGAAGTGCTGGATCTCCAGCCGGTCGAACTTCGACACGTGGCTGATGTCGCGCAGGTGCTCGAGCCGCGGGTCGGTGGCCGGGACGCAGAGGACCTTGTCGTCGCCGCCGGCCTCGTCGGTCATGCGGAACATCCCGATCGCGCGGCAGCGGATCAGGCAGCCGGGGAAGGTCGGCTCCTGCAGCAGCACGAGGGCGTCGAGCGGGTCGCTGTCGAGTCCGAGCGTGTTCTCGATGAAGCCGTAGTCAGCGGGGTACTGGGTGGAGGTGAACAGCGTCCGGTCCAGGCGGATGCGTCCTGTCTCGTGGTCGACCTCGTACTTGTTGCGCTGACCCTTGGGGATCTCCACCAGGACGTCGAACTCCACTGTTCACTCCTCCGCTTGCCGATGCCGATGCCGTGAGCACGTTCGGTTAGTGTCCCGCACAGAGGCAGCAGGTGGGTAGGCGGGAGGGGTGCGAGGTGTCGCAGGGTGATGCGGAGCCGGTCGCCGACGACGCTTCGCGACCCGTGCCGGCCTCGGGACGCAGGCTGCGCCGCTGGTCGACGGGGCTCGTCGTCGTGCTGCTGCTGGCCGCGCTGACGACGTACCAGTTCGACCTCGGCACCCGCTGGTTCGACCTGGGGCCGCCGTCGCCGGTCAGCGAGCCGGCGAAGGTGCCGCCGCCGCCCGGCCTCTCGCTGCCGCAGCTGGGGACGGCCCCCGCGGTCGCTGAGTCCACCGCGCCGGCGGATGCCGACCCGGTGGCGGTACGGCGGGCCGTGGCCGCCCTCGCCGCGAGCCGCGCGCTGGGC